>CAZZYD010000035.1:0-9795 GCA_964658175.1 uncultured Puia sp.
GCAAGCAGGGTTTTACCGGTACCGGGAGGGCCCACCAGGAGCGCCCCTTTCGGAATCTTTCCACCGAGGGCGGTATATTTTTTGGGATTTTTCAGGAAATCGACGATTTCCATCACTTCCACTTTTGCCTCATCGAGCCCGGCTACATCGTTAAAAGTAATATTGACCTTGGTGCCTTTATCGAACAGGGTAGCTTTTGATTTACCGATATTGAAGATGCCACCCGGGCCACCGGCACCACCCTGTCCGCCCATTTTGCGCATCAGCATCACCCAGATCAGCAGAATGATGAGGATGGGTAGGGCAATCTGCAGCAGACCCGGAATCCAGTCACCTTCCTGTACCACCTGTGAAGGAACGCTCAGGGAAGGATTTTTTGCGGTAAAATCGTCGAGTCGTTTTTCAAACTCATCGATCTTATTCACCTGGAATTCAAACTGCGGACCGTCGGTTTTAACGATGGGTCTGTTCTTGGCCAGTTTGTCCTTGTAATATTGTTTATCGAGACTGTCTTTTTTGATTACAACCCGAACAAGGTTTTTATTGGTAACGAGGATGAGTTTTGCCACATCCCCTTTTTCCAGCATATTATTTTTGAACTCGAGTTCGGAATCTATTTTGACGGCGTCAGGTGTAAAGAGATTGAACTGGCTAAACGTAAGCAGTACGATCGCAATGATCCCCCATACCCAGTATATATTGAATTTCGGACCTTTTCGGGGAGTGTTGGGATCGTCTTCGTTTTTTGGTCTGAATCGGGGAAATCCTGGCCGCTCGTTGTTTGGTTTGACGTTATTTTGTGGCATTTGAAATTTTCGTTCCTGTATCTTAAATAAGGTTTAGAAGGCAAAAAAGTTCTGAAAAGCAGGTTAAAACCACGGTAGCCTCTAACCTTCATGCTCTTCGAGCACGGCATCGCTCCACATCTCTTCCAGTTTGTAAAATTTTCGGCTCTCAGTCAGCATGATATGGACAACCACATTCACGTAATCGATAATGACCCACTGAAGGGCCTGTTTACCTTCGTGCCGGTAAGGAAGTTCTCCGCATTTTTCCTTTACCTCTTCTTCTATAAAATCGGCGATGGCTCTGATCTGGGTGGTATTGCTGGCTTCGCAAATAATAAAAAAATCACTGACTGCTTCATGGATTTTCCGAAGGTCAAGAGATACAATTTTTTCGCCTTTCTTCTCCTGTATAGCCTGGACGATCGTTTTTAAGATTTTTGAATTCTTTGCTAACCGCGCGACGCTCTTGGATTTCCGGTTAGCGAGCATTGACAATTGTTCCAATAATTCAAAACTTTTGATGATGAATGAATAACGCGCGGATTAATTTATAACGTTGGATAATAATATTAATTTCGCTGCGGTCAAAAATAACAATCTTTTGTCAGATCCCGCCAATACACTAAATCACTCAGATTCAGGATTTAAAGACGAAAATCTGATCCAACTTGAATCGGTTGACAGCACCAACAACTATGCCATGGCGCGTTTGCATGAAGGATTGGCTTATGATGGCATGGCCTACCTGGCGCATCATCAGCAGGCCGGCAAAGGACAACGCGGAAAATCATGGTCGGGTGAGGGAGGAGAAAACATCTACCTGAGTCTTATACTCACCCCGAAACCGCTTGAAATATTCCGGCAATTCATGCTGAGCGCCGCCGTAGCCCTCGGTGGATTTGATCTTCTTACAAAATATGCGGGCCCGGAATGCGCCATTAAATGGCCGAATGATTTATACTGGCGTGACAGAAAGGCAGCGGGCATCCTCATCGAAAATGTCACCAAAGGAAATAGCTGGGTGCATGCAGTGGCAGGGATTGGGATCAATGTGAATCAGACCGTCTTCGACCCCTTGCTTCCCAATCCGGTTTCGCTGCGCCTCGTAACGGGAGATATTTATCCGGTGGTTGCGCTGGCGCTGGAATGTTGTCATTCGATCCATCGGCGTGTCCGGCAACTCAAAACAGATCCGCAGCAAATACTGTCCGATTACAACCAGGTGTTGTACAAAAGCGGACAGATCGTAAAACTGAAAAAGGATAATATCGTATTTGAATCCAGGATCCGGGAGGTCACCGGGCTGGGCCAGTTGATCACGGAGGATGCCGTAGAGCGGCATTTCTCCGTGGGTGAGCTGCAGTTCATCGTGTAAAGTTCAAGGTGCGGCTGCTCTTATTTCCAGCCTCATCCACCGCCTCCACCACCAGTTCATGCGCGCCGGACGGGCAGTGTTCATCAAAAACATAAATGAATGCTCTTTCCTTGTCGTTGGTGAAGAGCAGCCAGCGACCATCCAGCATAGCGCTGAAGGAATGCAATTTTCCAAAATTATCCGAGGCAGTAACCAGTAAGCGGTTTGCATGGCTGAGGTTGGCGCCTTCGGCTTCACCCGGAAAGCCGATCACCGGGCCAGTCTCGTCCACGATCAGCTGGAAATTACCAAAATCACGGAAGCTGGCCGATGCCCATTCTCCCTCCCATTTCACCTGCTTTACGTCGGTCCGGTCGGTGTCGAACCACTGCATCACGACGTGCGATTTTTGTTCCTGCGCCAGCGGCAGGTTGGGTTTTAATTTTACCAGCAGCGAATCACGTACAGGCACAAACGTTTTTCCGATCGTGTACAGACGCGACACGACGCCGGGGCGGTCGACCGTGTAGCCGACATAAGGAATGCGCACCGAATCGTACAGTGCCGTCGCGCCGAGCTGAAAACGGCAGTCGGCGGTTTCGAACCCATCGGCACGGAGCGGGTAAAACCGTTTCCCGTCTGTCGGGATCAGGGAAGAGGAGCCCGTCCTGTATTGGATTTTTGTGCGCAGTTCAGTCTGGTTGCCGTCGGCATCGCGCACGCGGATCAGGATATCGTGGACCAGGCCGTCGTGGAGATCGATCACCCCATCCGGCCGGAAACTGCGGTAGATGGAGTGGAGATATCCGGGTAGCGGGAAAAGCAGCTGGTAGTATCCGCCCCCGCTGCTTTTGGTCTTATAATCGATGTGCGCGTTGATGTCACGGGTTTCGGCATAGCTGATGCCATCCATCTCAAAGCCGCTGACCGGCTGGCCATTGTCGAATACCACTGCTTCAAAAAGGCCATTGGGATTATTTGATCCGGTCTGCGAATCAAAAGCCGTGATACCAAATCCCACCTCTGCCGAGCGGCTGTAGATGACAGGCGCCACGCTGCTGATCTGTTGTCCCTTCACGCGAATGGGTACGGGAACGGGCGACTGGTCATAGGTGCTCAGGCTCCGGTCGTACAATGCCAGCCTACGGATCACCGGTGGTTTGTTATCTGGGATGGGCAGGCCAAAAAGCATTGGATTCACATTTACATCGTCCCGGCTTCTCCTGATCTCGAAATGGAGGTGCGGCCCCTGGGATCCGCCCATATTGCCGCTATAAGCAATGAGCGACCCTTTTTTAACGGGAAATAATTCGGGCGGAAGCATCAGAAATACTTTCCAGCTGCTCAATTGATATTGCTGCTGTTTTACATAGGCAGCCAGTGCCGGGGCAAATGCGTTTAAGTGTGCATAGAGTGTCGTATAACCATTCGGGTGGGTGATGTAGATGGCCTGGCCAAAACCAAAGGGTTCGACTTTTACCCGGGAGATATAGCCATCGGCGGCTGCATACACGGGCAGGTTTTCCCGCTGCTCGGTCCGGATGTCGAGGCCCATATGATAGTGGTTGGCCCGCAGTTCGCCAAAATTGGCGGCCAGCTTGATAGGGACGTCCAGCGGATCGCGGAAATAGGATTTCGGGTAATGGATGTCAGGAAATTCCTGCGCGGCGCAACGAAGTGAGAGGAGCAGGCAAAAAAACAACGATCGGATCAGCATCCTGCAAAAATCCCATTTTTAGAGATGCAACGGTCACCGAATCCCAAATAAGGATTTTTGTTTTCGGAAAATTTGCCGCTTAAAAAAAAATGATGCTGGTATACAATATTTTAAAAAAAAAGAAAAACTTGGTTCAGCTTTTGGCATAAAGAACTTGTCCTGATAAAAGAGGGTAACCGAAAATAACGGGTTATGAAAAAGACAGTAAATAGCGCCATCCTGTTTCTCGCCATCGGGCTGGGCTCGATCATCGGAAAAGTAAAGGGCGAGGAAGCAAAACAGAAATGGGTTTTCAAAGTGCGGTCGCATTATGATAATAAAAGGTTAATAGCCCAGCGGCGTATGCTCGCGCGCCAGGGCGGCGTATTGCTGGACGATATCGAAATGGCTTCTTACCACTGACAAAATTTTTTAGCTATACACAGATTTTTGTTTGAAATCCCGCACCTGCGGGATTTTTTTATTTACCCACGGGATCCGATTAAATTTCTCCCGTAACCCCTACTGGCTTACTTTTGCGGAATTTGTTTTTTGAGATGCCAAAAAATCCCTCCGTCGGTTCAGTTTTAATAATAGGTTCAGGTCCCATCATTATCGGTCAGGCTTGCGAATTCGATTATGCCGGCTCCCAGGCAGCCAGAAGCCTTCGCGAAGAAGGCATCAAAGTGATCCTGATCAACAGCAATCCGGCCACCATTATGACCGATCCGATGATGGCCGACCGCGTTTACCTCCTTCCCCTTACCGTGGAAAGCATCGAGCAGATCCTGGAAGAAAATCAGATCGATGCCGTTTTGCCGACCATGGGCGGACAGACCGCCCTGAACCTCTGCAAGGAAGCGGCCGAACTCGGTGTATGGGAAAAGTATAATGTTCAACTGATCGGCGTGGACATCGCCGCCATCGATACGGCCGAAGACCGCGAAAAATTCCGCCAGCTGATGGTCAAAATCGGCGTGGCTGTAGCGCCTTCCCGGGTGGCCAATTCCATGCTCGAGGGAAAAGAATTCGCGCAGGAGATCGGCTTTCCGCTCGTTATCCGTCCCTCCTTCACGCTCGGGGGTACCGGCGGCGGATTCGTATTAAACAAAGATGAGCTCGATGCCGCCCTCGACCGCGGGCTGAAAGCATCTCCCATGCACGAAGTGCTGGTGGAAAAAGCCGTCCTGGGCTGGAAAGAATTTGAACTCGAACTGCTCCGCGATAAAAACGATAATGTAACCATCATCTGTACCGTCGAAAATATGGATCCGATGGGTATCCATACCGGTGATTCCATTACGGTGGCACCCGCGATGACACTGAGTGACACCGCCTTTCAGGACATGCGCAACAAGGCCATCCTGATGATGCGCTCCCTCGGGAATTTTGCAGGGGGCTGTAACGTACAGTTTGCCCTCAACCCGGTAACAGAAGAGCTGATAAGTGTAGAAATAAATCCCCGGGTGAGCCGGTCCTCCGCCCTCGCCTCCAAAGCGACCGGTTATCCAATTGCAAAAATTGCAGCAAAACTCGCCATCGGGTACACGCTGGACGAACTGAAAAATCAGATCACCCAAACCACTTCCGCTTATTTCGAGCCCGTACAGGATTATGTCATCGTTAAGATGCCCCGCTGGAATTTTGACAAATTCAAGGGTGCCAACGATACCCTTGGCCTGCAGATGAAGAGTGTGGGTGAGGTGATGTCTATCGGACGAAGCTTTACAGAAGCTGTGCAGAAAGCCTGTCAGAGTCTGGAGAATAATGCAATCGGTCTCGGGTACTATGGCAAAAGCCAGATGAAGGCCGAGGATCTGATCGAGTATATAAAAATTCCAAAGTGGGACCGGATATTCCGGATCAAGGATGCGCTGATGCTGGGCGTGAGTGTAAAAACGATCTCCCAGGCCACCCTGATTGACCGCTGGTTCATCTATGAAATTCAGAAGATCTGTGTGATCGAAAAGGAGGTCTCCAGGTATAAACTTGAAACGCTGCCCGTTGCCCTGCTCAAAGAAGCAAAGGAAAACGGTTTCAGCGACGCCCAGATCGCCACCATCATGCGGGATGGCAGTGAAGAAGCCATTTATCAGAAGCGGACGGCAGCCGGCATACAGCGCATCTTCAAAATGGTGGATACCTGCAGTGCCGAATTCGAAGCGAAAACACCGTATTTCTATTCCACGTTTGAAAGTGGCAGCGTAAACGAAAGCAAGGTCAGCGATAAACCCAAGATCATCATTCTAGGCTCGGGTCCAAACCGGATCGGTCAGGGGATTGAATTCGATTATTGTTGTGTGCACGGGCTGCTGGCGGTCAAGGAATGTGGTTATGAAGCCATCATGGTCAATTGCAATCCTGAAACCGTGTCCACGGATTTCGATATGGCCGACAAGCTCTATTTCGAACCCGTATACTGGGAGCATCTGTGGGACATCATCGAGCACGAAAAACCGGCCGGCGTCATCGTACAGCTGGGCGGTCAGACGGCCCTGAAGCTTGCGGAAAAATTGCACGAAAAAGGCATTCCGATCATCGGAACCTCCTTTGACAACATGGATATCGCGGAAGACCGCGGCCGCTTCAGCGACATGCTCAAGGAAATGGACATACCGTATCCGAATTACGGCACCGCTTACACCGTGGATGATGCGGTGGAAGTGGCCAAATCCGTTGGTTTCCCGGTGCTGGTAAGACCCAGTTATGTGCTCGGTGGCCAGCGGATGCGGATCGTGATCAACGACGACGAACTCGAAAACGCCGTGGTGAGCCTGCTCAAACATCTCCCCGACAATAAAATACTCATTGACCATTTTCTGGACCGTTGCCAGGAAGCGGAGATCGACGGGATCTGCGACGGAGAGAATTTCCATGTGATGGGCGTGATGGAACACATCGAACCCGCCGGTATCCACAGTGGCGACAGCAATGCCGTGCTGCCGCAGTTCAACCTGACACCCCTTGTGGTGGAAACAATGGAAGAATATGCCCGGAAGATCGCTTTCCGACTGAATATCCGCGGACTCATCAATATCCAGTTCGCCATCAAGGATAACAAGGTTTTTGTGATAGAGGCCAATCCCCGGGCATCCAGAACAACGCCTTTTATTGCCAAGGCTTACCAGATTCCCTACCTGAATGTGGCCACCAAGGTGATGCTCGGCAAAAACAAATTGTCGGATTTTACTTTCACCAAAAAACTGAAAGGTTATGCGATCAAGGAGCCGGTGTTCAGTTTTGACAAGTTTCCCGGCGTAAATAAAGAACTCGGGCCGGAGATGAAATCGACCGGCGAAGCGATCCGTTTTATCAAAGATCTGCGGGATCCTTATTTCCGGCAGTTATACAAGGACCGTAGTATGTACCTTAGTAAGTAACCAACATAAATTCCGCAGATGCCAGCAACAAAAATTACCGTCAACAACAACGGCTCACTGAAAGTAGAAGGCGATTTTGAAATCGTTGACCGCAATGGCAACACATACCACCTGGGCGGCCGGGAAATTGTTTCGATCTGCCGCTGCGGGCTGTCCCAAACAAAGCCATTCTGCGATGGCGCGCACAAAGGTCATTTTGAACACGAAGCCATCGCGTTCGACCTGCCGCCAAAAAAGACTGTATAGCAGATACTGGCTATGATGAACAGGTGTCAGCCACTTCGCACTGTCATCCTGAGACCTGCCGGTGCGAACTCGCAAATAAATCATTGATATGGCACCGGCGATTCGTTGCATATTCGCCTCCGCACCGGCGCAGGATGACGGTGTGGGATGGATGAATGGTCAGTCTTTCATTTCCCACAAATCCTGGCAAATCCCAGAAATCCCAGTCAGACTTCCGCCAATCCATTCCGGATCGCATACATCACCAAACCGACGCGGGATTTTACTTTGAGTTTTTCAAACAGGTTATTGCGGTATTCGTCCACGGTGCGGGGACTCACGTACATTTTCGCTGCGATGTCCTTGTAGGTGATTTCTGAGCAGATCAGGCGCAGGAAATCCCGTTCGCGGTCGGTGAGCGTGACGAATTCTTCCGGTCGGTCGGCATCTTTATGCAGTCCGCTGATGATTTTACCGGAAATATAATCGGAGAGATAGAAATTTTTCTTCATCACCGAATCCAGGGCATTTTTCAGTTCGTCCGGATCGATGTTCTTGAGCACATAGCCTTTGGCGCCGAGGCGGAGCATTTTGATGATCGTCTTTTCATCACTGAACATGGAAAGCGCCAGTACTTTGATCTGCGGATGGTTTTTACTGAGCCAGGTGGCGGTTTCATATCCATCCATTTCGGGCATATTCACATCCAGTAATACGACATCCGGAATGATATGCTGTGAGATTTTATTTTTAATCTCTTTGCCATTGTCCGCTTCGAACAACACGGAATAGTTGTCAAACGAGGTAATGAGTTTGGCCAGGGCTTTTCTGAGCAGGGTATGATCGTCAGCAATGGCTACCTGCGTTTTTTTTGTTCCTGATGTCATAAATTGTTTGCCAGGTTAATTCAGCGGCAATGCCACTGAAATGGTTGTTCCTTTTTCCGGGATGCTGTTGATGACCATATCGGCGCCGATCATTTTTGCCCGGTTCTGCATGCTTTTCAAACCAAGCCCGCTGGATGAATTGGCATCCGTTTTCTTTGATTGCAGGTTAAAGCCAACACCGTTGTCCTCCACGATAAGTGCAAATGTATACTCCTCAGAATAAATGACGGATACTTTTACGCGTGTGGCCTTTGAGTGCTTCAGGATATTGTTCATCATTTCCTGGTACATCCGGAACAGGAAGATCGATTTGCGCTCTTCGAAATGAAACTCGCTGCCCTCCTCGTAAAACTCCAGTTCCAGCAGGCCGGTCTTCCGGATGCTGAGGATATCGAAATGGATGGCTTCCCGGAGGCCGATCTCTGCAATGCGGTCTGTATGAAGGCTTTTGGTGAGGTCTGACATGTCGTAGATCACCTTATTGAGCATTTCCTTGGAGTTCTGAACGCCCTCAAAAGCGGGGTGCTCCTGCTCAATCGGGGCGATCGACATCCAGAGCTTGATCACGGAAAGGGTCTGGCCGATATTGTCGTGCAGTTCCTGGGCGATGCCTTTGAGCGTGGTTTCCTGGATTTCCAGCTGGGAGCGCAGGGCTTCCTGTTCGTATTGCTCGCGCATCACCACCATATCGCGCTCCTGTTTTTGCCGGCGACGCTGGTATAGCAGGAACATGGTAAGGATGAAGCCAAACAGCAGCAGGGCCAGTATGGAAGCGGCGATAACTACAAAGTAGATTTCCTGATTCTGATCCTGCATAGGAAGGCGATGATATAGATAAGATAAGACAAAATATTAATGACAACCCCGATATAAAACAATTTAGCCATCAGGTCCGGCTTCAGATGACTGACCAAGTTCATCATGCTCCACAGGGGGAAGTTACATACATAGGAAAACAGGATGGCTGTACATATCCAAAAAGCAGGATCCTGCAGCAGATTCGGCGCTTCGGTAAGCTGAAACAATTCTGCAAAATAAAATATGCAAAACACCACCATCAGTACACTGCCGGTCATGTATGACACTGTGTGATAGCTGTTAATCTGGTAAAAAAAAATATTGATCATGGCTGCCAGTGGAAAAACCACGATCACATACAATATATATTTCCGCATCGCCGGAGACTGGATCACGGTGCGCAGTATATAAAAAAGAAAAGTAAATTCTGCAACGCCAAAGACATTATACAACCGCACATTATACTGGTGGTGGTGTGCCAGATAATTGCCCAGGAACTGTACCGCGATCGCTGTACCTAAATATAACGGCATCAACCGCAGATACGTTTCGGTGCCTTTCTGGAAATACACAGAGAGACTGATAAAAAAACAGACGAAAGAGAAATAAAAATCCGGCGGAAAGCTCATCGTCTAAAATACTTTTAATACAAACAAAAAAACCTCCG
>CAZZYD010000035.1:9805-19942 GCA_964658175.1 uncultured Puia sp.
TGAGGATGAATACTTTAAACGACTTCCATTCCTTCGCCACGGTCGATAATGGTAATTCCGATATTACCGCCGGTACCGTCGGTGAAACTGCAACCCGGAGGGCATGGGGCACCAATGTTCAGCGCCACAATGCTGTTTTCGCCTGCTTTATTTACATAATATAAATCCTTGTCGGACCGGCCACGGCCGGATGTCTTACGTTTAGTAGCCACCATCGCCACCGTTTGCTGATTGGCATATTCCGGATGTTCTGCGTAGTCTGCAGAGTATGCGCCGAAATACACCCGAACGCCGTCGCTGCCATTTTCTTTGGCTACGGCCAGAAATTCTTCAATTTTATCCATGCTGAACCAGATGCTGAGCGCATCCTGCTTGCCGATGTGCTGGGAGTTGCGCATCCATCTTTCTTTCTTGTAATTTCTTAAGAGGGTGTCGACATGTGCCGTGCTGACGAGTTCGCCCGCTGATACTGCTTTTTCCTGGAGTGTGATCATGGTTTGAAGTTTTCAGTGTGAAGAATAATTTTTCTCCCCTAAAAATATCGACGATGCTGCGGCAAGCATGGGAATAAGCGGAACGCAATCAACGAATTATAAATTACGTATATTTGTAAAATGATCGATCTCAATCGTTCATGTTGAAAACAACGGAAATTGACCGTCTTTTAACGGGTACAAATACCGTGAAAACAACAGGGATTTTACCCGTGTAAAATTGAGATTTATCGTAGTATTTGACGGGTATATTTCCGAACCGGCGCCACGGATGGAGAAACAGGGATGGTGTAACGTCCGGAAATTCAGCATGAAAACCAGTTTTCTCCTGTACAATATAATAACAAACACCGGCAGGCCAAATGGTGGCGGCACCGCTTCGCCATTTGAGGTATCCAGTTATGGCCATTTTGCCTTCCCACCAGCGCGCCTGGAAGCACGCTCCTTTTATCCGCCTGGTGACCCCGCTGGCCGCCGGCATTCTGTGTCAGGAAATGCTGCCTGTTACTGCGTCCGTACTGGCCTGTTCTGCCGTCGCAACCCTGGGCCTGTTGCTGGTATACGAAAAAAAAATCAATTATGATCGCTACCGCCAGTCATGGGTCCCAGGAGCCTGCCTTCACCTGCTGCTGCTATTCCTCGGCCGGGGTTTATTTCTGGCGCAGACAGACCCTCCAACCGCCGGTAGGACCGCCGTCCCATTTCAACCAACCGCCACGCGCATCATTACCCTGGAAAGCGGTCCGGTGGTAAAAACAAAAAACAGGGTTGCCGAAGCCACGCTGGACTGGCTGATCACCGATACGCAGTGCCGTTATCTCCACGAGCGGGTGCTCGTTTACTTTCCGAAAGACAGCGGCAGCCTATCCCTGAATGAAAACGATCAGCTCCTTTGTCGAGGCCCGCTGCGACCGATCGAAAACAACCCGGAGCCCGGATCTTTTGATTTCAAGACTTTTTGCGCGCGCAAGCAAATCCACGCCCGGCTATTCATCCGCACCGGTGATTTCCGGGTGATCGGGCAACGTCGTGCCTTCCTGCGCGCCTGGCTGAACCAGTGTCGAAGCGGGATCGTCTCCCTGATCAGGAGATATATTCACGCACCCGACGCGGCAGGATTGCTGGAGGCCCTCCTCGTTGGATACAGCCAGGACCTTGACCGCTCCCTGGTGGCGGACTACAGCAGCACCGGTGTGGTGCACATCATTGCCATATCCGGATTACACCTGGCACTCATCTACAGCCTTCTTCAATTCCTCCTCCACAAAATCGGCGACCACGGTATTGCCGGCTGGATTAAAACCGGACTGATCCTGACTGCACTCTGGCTATTCAGCCTGCTCTGTGGCGCCTCACCATCGGTGCTGCGATCGGCTATCATGCTTACCCTCACGCTCAGCGGCCGGCGCATGCAACGCCAGCTAACCGGCCTGAATGGATTGTCGGCTGCCGCCTTCCTCCTCCTGTCATTCAATCCCGGATGGTTATGGGATCTCGGCTTCCAACTTTCCTTTCTGGCCGTATTGAGTTTGCTCCTCTTCGCCCGCCGCCTGCAGGTCGTCATTCCTGTAAAAAACAAAATCCTTGCTGCGCTCTGGAAGGCGGCCTCGGTGTCGATCGCCGCACAGTTGCTGACCACGCCGGTCTGTCTGTTTTATTTTCATCAGTTCCCGAACTACTTTCTTCCTACGAACCTCATCGCGGTTCCGCTGTCCAGTGCCGTACTGCTGCTCGGCATACTCACCTGCTCCCTGGCCTGGTATCCACCGCTCGCAGATATGGCTGGCAGCATCTGCACTGCATCCATTCACCTGCTCGACGGATGCATCCGCTATTTTTCGAAATTACCCCACGCGGTATGGCATACCGGTATTTTCAGCTTAGGTGAGCTGATGGTCCTGTATGCCATGATCGGCTGCGCGGCGCGGTGGCTCGAGCAAAAGAAAACCGGATGGCTGCTGGCATTTTTAGCCCTGTGCCTGTTGCTGGCGTTGATCAGCTTTTGCGGTAAATTCGGATTAGTGTAATTTTGGCGCCTTATGACCAAAAAGCTCCAGTCTGCGCTCATTTCCGTTTTTTATAAAGATGGCCTCGAACCGGTGGTAAAATCGCTCCACGCCCTGGGTATTGAAATCATCTCTACCGGTGGCACCCGCAGTTTTATCGAGTCGTTAAATATTCCGTGCACCCCGGTGGAGGACCTCACCACCTATCCTTCTATCCTGGGCGGCCGCGTCAAAACCCTGCATCCCTCCGTATTTGGCGGCATTTTGGGGAGAAGGGAGAATCCGCAGGACCTGGAAGAAATGAAATCGTACAAAATTCCCGAGATAGACCTGGTGATCGTGGACCTCTATCCTTTTGAAGAAACGGTGGCACAGACCAGCGATGAAAAATCAATCATCGAAAAAATTGATATCGGTGGGCCTTCCATGATCCGCGCAGCGGCAAAAAACTTTTCCCATGTTACAGTCGTCGCCAATAAAAATGAATATGCCTTACTGAATACACTGCTGAATGAACAGCAGGGATCATTCACCCTTCAGCAAAGAAAAGAATTTGCAGCAAAGGCTTTTGAAGTGGTGGCCCGGTACGATCTCGCCATCCATGCCTATTTCAGTCCCGGAAAATTGCTGTCGCCCGAAACAGCGGGTGTAAAACATCCGCTCCGTTATGGAGAGAATCCACACCAGCAGGCCTATTTCCAGGGAGACTGGAACAAGATCTTCCATCAGCTGAACGGCAAGGAGATTTCTTACAACAACCTGGTGGACATCGATGCGGCCATCCAGTTAATCCTCGAATTTCCGGAGCCCGTGGTGTTTGCCATCATAAAACACACCAATGTGTGCGGGGTCGCCCGCCGCGCTACCGTAAGTGAAGCCTGGAAAGCTGCCCTGGCCGGCGACCCGGAAAGCGCCTTTGGTGGCGTGCTGGTCTGTAACCAGGAAATTGATGCCGACACCGCCACGGCGATCAATGAACTGTTTTTTGAAGTGCTGATCGCGCCTTCCTTTTCGGAAGCCGCGCTGACCATTTTAAAATCGAAAAAAAATCGCATCCTGCTGCAGCTTGAAAAGAATATTCCACCCGTTATAAAACAACAGAAGTCGGTTTTGAACGGCACATTGTTCCAGGATACCGACCAGGGAAATTTTGAAAAATGGGAAGAAACAGGCGGACGCGCATCTACAGATGCAGAAAAAACCGACCTGATTTTTGCCAACCTGGTCAGCAAGCACCTGAAATCAAATGCGATTGCGCTGGTAAAAGACTTACAACTCGTGGGTAAGGGTTGCGGACAAACAAGCCGCATTGATGCGCTTCGCCAGGCAATCGACAAAGCCGTTCATTTTGAATTTGACCTGCACGGCGCCGTGTTGGGTTCCGATGCATTTTTCCCTTTCGACGACTGCGTAAAAATTGCCCATGCAGCGGGCATCACGGCCTTTATACAACCGGGTGGCTCGATCCGGGACAAGGACTCGATCGCCTATTGTGTTCAAAACGGTCTCCCGATGGTGATCACCGGTATGCGACATTTCAAACATTGACAACGGTGACGGCCGGATCTCCGGTATTATCCGGCAGGAGAAGCACGGCTTTTGTCGCCCTCGCGGTTGTATGCTTTCTCTGGGGCACGACCTGGATTGCTTCACGCCAGGGTGTCAGGGGAATGCCGGCACTCCAGCTGGTGGCCATCCGCCAGTTTCTCGCTGGCTGCTGTTTTGTTCTGTTCTATATTTTTAAAAAAGCATCCTGGCCGCGCAAGGACCAATGGAAAAAAATTTTTCTGTTGTCGCTGCTCAACCTCGTGCTCACGAGTGGTCTCACCACCATTGGTATAAAATATATACCGGCTGGCCTGGGCGCCATCATTGCGGCCATATTCCCATTATGGATCATGCTGCTGAGTTTTATTCAAAAAAATAACGGGATTGCCCCGCGCGCCGTGGCGGGTGTTCTGCTCGGATTCGCTGGAGTCTGCATTATTTTCTACGATCACCTGAAAGATTTTCTCCAGGTGGATTTTCGTTTCGGCATTTTGATTTCGCTGCTCGGCTCCGTTTCCTGGGCGCTCGGAAGCATGTATACAAAAAAACAGGCGGCTGATTTCAATCCGTATTTCAGCATCGGGCTTCAAATGATCATCGCCGGCGTGTTTATCTACCCGTTCCTGATCGCCACCCATACGGCCATTCCGTTTTCAGATATTCCGGAGAGATCCTGGCTGGCGATCGCCTACTTGGTGATCTTCGGTTCCGTGTTGTCCTTCATCGCATACCTCTATGCCTTACAACGTCTGCCTACGGCGCAGGTATCCCTCTACGCTTACATAAACCCGGTAGTAGCCGTACTCATCAGTGCGTGGCTCTTTGAAGAAAACTTAACTTTATTGATTGGGATCGGCGGGGTTGTTACGCTGTATGGCGTTTACCTGGTGAACCAGACGTTCCGTCACATATCCCAATAGACTTCTTCCTTCAGAAATATTTCATATACTTCCTTCCACCCTTTAAAGAGTGGATCGGTGCCGAAAAACTGGTTATGCCAGAGCGTGATCATAAGTCCGTTGACCTGCTTGACCGCGTGATAGTAATGCATGAGTTCGTCGAAAGCCCTGGCCGGCGTGAGCTGCTGACGGTAGAAGGCATTGGCGTCCATAAAGCAGAAGGGGTAAATGCGCAGGTCTGTTTTCGTTTCGCTGCTGAGGTCGTACCAGTAAAAGGAAGATGCAACGGAAGCGCGGAAACCATTGTGTGTGCCGTAGCCCATGGAAAAATCTTCCCGGATACCTGCGGCGATCAGCCGGTGATACGTGCCCGGCAACTGCATCCGGATAAAATGCTGGCGGCTCTTCACTATTTTTCTTCCGGTAATCTCTTTCAGCGTCGCCATTTCCTCATCCAGCAGTTTATCCGAGTCCCCGCTTTGCCAGGAAGGATGTATTCCCACCCGGCCTCCAGCGGCGTGATACGCGATCAGGGCGCGCATGGATTTCTTCGCCGGATGAATATTTTTGTCGACCCCGGTCGATTTCGACGCAACGAGAAAAAAATAATACGCGCGCGTGCGGCAATACAAATGGAGCGCGTCCAGCCATTCATAGGCATCATAGGGGTCTTTGGCCTGGAAGAACAGGACGGCGATCCTTTCTTTCACGGCCGCCCATGCGCCGTGGAGCATGTCCCTCAGCAACCCACCGGTGTTTCTGATGATGCCTTTATGGCGGTAGGCATAGGCGATGTCGATATCGTAAGATGGAATGAAAGTAAAGGAAGGGATGCGGAAGATCAGGTCAGGAAATTTTGCCGAGAGCGCCTTTTTAAAATCCTGCATCCAGTAATTCACCAGCGGGATATCCAGGAAGTTCTCTCGGTGTGCAAGGGATGCCGAATGCGGAAACCGGCCGAATTCGTCCGGTTCGAATGGCAGGTATTCTTCATACCGGGTGATCAGAAAAAAAGCGGCGGCGAACACATCAAAAGAAAAATCACCTCCGGTCAGAAAAAATGCTTTTTTGAAATCGACCTCACTGCAACTGCAATCCTGCTGGCGGATACCGGTTTCGAAGAGCAGGCCGGTGGGTTCGATAAAAAATTCATGCGCTGACAATCGCCTGGTGGAGTAGTTAATCCCTGGCTCGGGATTTTGTAGAAAAGAACGTTCATCGGTCGTGATGATAATGCCCTCGCTGAAGAGTTCGGCACCTATGAATTCAGCGATAAAGGCAAGCCGGGGGCTGGTATGCTGGGTATACAGTAGCATGAAGATTCAGGATTGCTTCGCTCTCCACAATTCATTAAATGTCTTCTCCGGAAAATGAAGGTCGGCCCGTTGCCTCGTCCAGCCGGTAAAAAGTTTGTTGATGACCCAGTTCTTGATTTTTGCATTGCCGGCATTCATGAGTTTGCGGCTGAGGCTCGCTTTTTTCCAGGCCTTCCAGGCAATTTTTTCCGACAGCGAAGCATCGCCGGTCTCCACATATTCGTAGCGGTTCTCGAGCAGCAGTTCATGCAGGTTGATCTTGACGGCACATACTTCGGTACAGTTTCCGCAAAGCGAGGAAGCATAACTCAGGTGTTTCCATTCCTTCATCTCTTTGAGATGCGGGGTGATCACGGAACCGATCGGACCCGTATAAGCGGTATTGTAGGTATGTCCGCCGATATTTTTATACACCGGGCAGGCATTCAGACAGGCCCCGCAACGGATGCAATACAAACTTTCGCGCGCCTTCGCATTGGAAAGAATATTTGTTCTGCCGTTATCCAGCAGGATCACGATCATTTCATCAGGCCCGTCCGGTTCACCGGTCTGCCGGGGGCCGGAAATAACAGTATTGTACGAGGTGACGCGTTGTCCGGTACCGAAGGTGGAAAGCAGGGGCCAGAAGAGGGCGAGGTCGGTGAGGGAAGGAATCACTTTTTCGATTCCTGCGATGGCGATATGTGTTTTCGGGAACGCGGTCGTGAGCCGGCCGTTGCCTTCGTTTTCGGTGATGGCGATACTGCCTGTATCCGCAATAATGAAGTTGGCGCCGGTAATGCCCACGGCAGCTTCAATATATTTTCCGCGCAGGTTATCGCGGGCCACGAGGGTAAGTTCGGTGGGGGAAAGTCCGGGCGCCGTATGCAGTTTCTCGTGAAAGAGTTTGGCGATGTCTTCCTTGCTTTTATGCATTGCCGGCGTAACGATATGATACGGCGGTTCATCGTCTAGTTGCTGGATATATTCACCCAGGTCGGTCTCGATGCTCTCGATCCCGGCTTCGGTGAGAAAAGCGTTGAGGCCGAGTTCCTCGGTTACCATGCTCTTGCTTTTCACGATCATGCGGGCGTTTTTTTCGCGGCAGATGGCGAGCACGGCGGCCAGCGCTTCGGCCTTGTCGGATGCCCAGATCACGCGTCCGCCCCTGGCCGTGAAGAGGGATTCAAAATGTTCGAGCTGCTGATCCAGCGTTTCAAGGGCGCGCCATTTGAGGTTCTTTGCTCTTTCCCTGGCCAGATTTATATTGCTGAACTGTTGTTTACCCTGCGGCACCACGGCATCGTACTTGCCGATATTGGTGTTGATCCGCTGGCGGTGGGCCGTATCGGGTGCTTTTTGTCTGCTTTTGTCAAGGAATAAAGAAGATTGATCCATCTGGCGCATTGGCAGTAATCACTGGCGACTACCCGTTTTGGAAATGCTTTTCATACTATCCATTCCGGTCACCCGGCACTTGAAAATGATCTTCACCGTATATTTCTTTATTTCATCTTTCGCATTTTTATTTTTTTGAATAAAGGAACGGTAAGTGGCGCGGTACTCTCCGATAATAACTTCATCCGGTGCGAACTCCGGTTTGCGGTAAAGATTGAGTGACTGACTTTCCGGTTCGGCCGTAAAGCTGGCCAGATATTCACTATCTGTTTTTGAGAGCTTGTACACCGGCGGATTGCGTGAGCTGGCGTGCAGGGTGCTGGAGAATTTTCCCTGATAGATTTTGATGCCGATGCCCACGCCCACGGCAGCGCCCAGGCCGCTGTTCAGCATCAGGGTGTCATCAAATTTAAAACAGATGCATCCGGCAGGGAAAAAGTCGTACCGCAGTTTGCCGGTAGGCTTTACCAGTTCGCCGTTTTTATACAGATAAAAGTCTGCGATGTTGTTGCTCAGCGACGCTTTGCTTTTATCGTGAAATAATTTTTTGGCGTTGAGGTTGGATGTATCGATCCAGCGGATGGCATATTTTTTCCAGGCAGCGCTGTCCTGCGCGTAGGTAAGGCAGGAAAACAACAAGGCCGAAAACAGAAAAGAGATTCCTTTGGTTTTTGTCATAGTGATTCTTTAGACAGATGATCTGCCGTCGCTTCGAGGGTTTCATAAAATGACTGGCCGTACTTTCTGGTGATGGCTTCTTTCAGGAAAACATATACCGGCACTTTCAGGCGCTTGCCCAGTTTGCATCCCGGCTTGCACATGTCTTCCCTGGGCTCATAATTTACATATTCGAGGTCCTGTCGTTTGCTATGGGAAATCTTGATCGGATACAGATGGCAGCTGATCGGTTTTTTCCAGGTGATCTCCTGGTTCAGATAGGCTTCTTCGATGCCGCATTTGATGATCCCGTTACGGTCCCGGTGGCCGTACGCGCATAGTTTTCCATTAATGGTGGGTGTTACCCAGCCGAACTCACGGGTGTACTGATACAGTCCGTCTTTTTCAATCTGGGCGAGGCCTTCTGCTGTCAGATAGGGTTTGATTTTCGCAAAGTTTTCTTTCAGCACGGCCATTTCTTCCTTTTCAAGTGGGGCCCCGGCATCCCCATCTTCACAGCAGCCGCCTTTGCACTGCGTGAGATCGCACACGAATTGTTCTGAGATTACCTGGTCGCTGACCAGTATATTATCTATGGCTATCAATGAAAATGATTTGGGATATGGCCAAAGTTAAGCGAAAAATAGCGATGGCCATCGCACGTTTACATCAGTTTTTCCACCGCAAGGTGTTAATTAAATGGTACATATCCTCCTGGATGAAGTCGTTGACAACGCTGAGCGAATCTTCATTGGGCGTGGTATCGAAGTAAAGGGCCCCGCGCAGGAAGTGCCGGACGGAATCGCTGACAAAAAATTGTTTGGCGGTCGCCGCGTTGCCACCCACTTTAAAGAAGATACCGTGCAGGCCATTGGGCGTACGCATGAGTGAATCCTCGATCGAGGTCGCCTTGAACGTGTGCTTATAGGTCATTTTATAGGCGTCTTCCCTGAGTTTGTCGAAGTTGCCGGATACGTTTTTGTAACTGATGTAAATGCGTGCATGGAATACAGGAAAGTCCACATTGATCCAGTACGGGTTTTCGGTACGGTCGCCAAAAAAAGAAGAATCGCGGATCACCCTCGCATAGACCGGATATTCGAAGGAATAGGGAAATCCAGGCTGGTCGTACGATTGATAGGCATGCGTGGGAAAGGGAATGCGAAAATAACCTCTCGGTTTTGGATTATAGACGCTGTTGCATGACAGGAAGGTTCCAGCCAGGGCGATCAGCAACAGAAATGGCAAACGGGCTTGGTTACGCATTGTTTTGAGGCAGACTGATTTTTACTTTTTTCACGCGGCTGCTGTCTGCTTCCAGGATCGTGAACTGGAAATCTCCGCAGGGAATTACATCATTCGCTTTGGGAATTTCGCCGGCCAGTTCGAGGATAAGGCCTGCCAGCGAATCGCTGTCGCCTTTCACCAGGTCGAAGGTGTCAACGGAAAGGTTCATCGCCTTACACACGTCGTTGATCATCGTTCGCCCTTCAAAAATATATGTTCCGTCCGCCTGGCGATTGCTTGCGCCTTCGTCTTCATCAAATTCGTCTTTGATGTCGCCGATCACTTCTTCCAGGATATCCTCGAGGGTAACGATGCCGCTGGTACCGCCGAATTCGTCCACCACCACCGCAAAATGGATGCGTCTGGTTTGAAAATCCTCGAGCAGGTCCTTGATCATTTTATGCTCATGCACAAAAGCAGGCGTGCGCAGCAGGCTGTGCCAGTCAAAATCATCCGGCTCATTGAGAAAAGGGATCAGGTCCTTGGTGTGCACCAGCCCGGTAATATCATCCAGGCTCTTCTTGTATACCGGCAACCTTGAATAGTGAAGTTC
>CAZZYD010000036.1:0-19643 GCA_964658175.1 uncultured Puia sp.
TGCCGAGTTCGAGGTCCTCGATGGTGGAAGGATCTTCGATATAGGCAGTGGCGCGGTGCAGCCGATCGAGCATGGTATCGGCCAGCGAAGAGATCGGCGCCACGGAATTCATGATCTCATGGGTGAGTACACTTAACAATTTCTGCCAGGCTTTCGCTTCGGTTTCATCCAGCGCTTCGTTCACATTCTGAAAAGCGATGAGCTTGAAACGCTTGTTATCCGTTTGAAAAGCGGTGGCCGATACCAGCAGCTTGATGATTCCTTTGTCTTTGGTGACGCTGATGATCTTGCTTTCTCCGGGAACCATCGCCTTCACCTCATCAAACAGCACTTCATCGCGCCGCGAGAGCGAAGCAATGGTTTTGAGGTAAGGAATCACCAGGATCCTTTTCAGGGATTCGTTCATCCAGATCACATCTCCCCCATCGATTTCATAGGAAAGGATGCCCGTATCCACCAGTTCCAGAATTTTCTGCACGTACTGGTACTGGGTTTCTTTTTCCCGGCTGATCACTTTGAACGTGCTGTTGATGTCGTTGAAGCCTTTGCGCATCGGTTTGAGTTCATCGGGCGCGTGCGTGACGTCGAAATGGCGGGAGAAATCGCGGTAGTGGATGGATTCCACAAACTGGTCAAGCTCTTCCTGCGTTTTATGGAATAGCTTGAACATGCCCGTTACTTCCGCCACGATGAGCGGCACGAGCACGATCATGTATCCGTAAAATCCCTTTACGAGCAGGAAGGCCGTGATGCAAAGCGTGCAAAACAGCAATAAAATGCGGACGAGCACCCGGAATTCAAATTTTTTGTACATGGTGGCTTTTATCCTGGTTTGCTACAGATCGTATTTGTTGAGCCGGCGGTAGAGTGCGGTGCGGGTGAGTCCGAGTTCCTTGGCGGCGCGCGAAATATTCCCGCTGTGCTTTTCAATCACTTTCAGGATCGTATTTTTTTCAATGGTGCTGAGCGTGAATTGTTCCGATTCCTCGCGTTGTTCACGCAGGGTTTCGAGGGGGGAAAAGATCAGGTCTTCCGCACGGATCTTATCTCCGTCGCACATGATCACCGCACGTTCGATGCTGTATTGCAGTTCGCGGATATTTCCGGGAAACTGGTAGGTCTTGAGTTTTTCGATCGCGCCGCTGTCAAATTCCATCAACCCCTTCATGTATTTCGCCGCATAGCTGAGGGCAAATTCACGGGCCAGCGGCATGATATCATCCTGCCGTCTGCGCAAAGGGGGCATCACGATTTCCATGGTGTTGATGCGGTAGATCAGGTCCTTCCGGAAACGCGCTTCGTTCGCCAGTTCGCTCAGGGGCAGGTTGGTGGCACAGATCAGCCGGATATCGACTTCGATCAGCTGGTTGGAACCGAGCCGCATGATCTGCCGGTTCTGCAGTACGGACAAAAGTTTTGCCTGCTGCTGGAGGCTGATATTCCCGATCTCATCCAGAAACAATGTGCCGCCCGAAGCCATTTCAAAACGTCCGGTCCGGTCTTCCCGTGCATCGGTGAAGGCTCCTTTCTTGTGACCGAACAGTTCGCTTTCGAACAGGGTTTCGGTGAGTGCGCCCACATCCACTTTTACAAACTGCTTGCCCGCGCGGAGCGATTTTTTATGGATGAGTTTGGCCATCATATCCTTGCCCGTGCCGTTTTCGCCCAGGATGAGGATATTGGCGTCCGTCGGCGCAATTTTCTCCACTTTGATCAGGATATCCTTCATCGCACCGGAATTGGACACCATCGACGAACCGCCTTCCGTGGCGCCCGTCTTGTCGGTGCCGCCGGATTTCCCCCCTTCCTTTCGGTGCAGGGTTTCCCGGATCGTGCTGATCAGTTTCTCGTTGTGCCAGGGTTTCACCACAAAATCAGCGGCGCCGTCTTTCAGGCATCGCACCGCCAGGTCGATATCGCCGTAGGCGGTGATCATGATCACACAGGCCGATGGATCGATCTCGCGGATCTTGCGCAGCCAGAACAATCCTTCGTTGCCGGTATTGATGGCGCTGTTGAAATTCATGTCCAGCAGCACAATGTCCCAATGTTTCTTGTGCATCAGGGACCGGATGTTCTCGGGGTTCTTTTCGGTGAGCACTTCGGCGGCTTCCGTCTTCAGTAAAAGTCGCACGGCTGTCAGTACGTCCACATCGTCGTCTATAATAAGAATGGAAGCATTCTTTAAGGTCATCAGAAAAATCTTTTAGGAATTATTGCGGTGATGCAACAAAACAATGCCACAAGTTTACTTTAATATAAGGTGGTGGCAATTAGTTTTTTACCGATTTCGTCCGAAAATGCCCTGTATCGAAAGCGTACACCCCCTGTATCGTTTACGTTCGCGACCTTTGGGTGTACTTCGATAACCGACTGTAAATCATTCTTTTTGTGAACTGGCACGGGATTGAAGAAATGGATAAACAGATTTCTCATGTTTCAGCTTATCACCGGGTATGTTTATACCGGGTGTCTTTTTGAATGCTAAATCAAAACAATGGTCGACAGGATTATACAGAAGAAAAAATGGTCAACGAAGCGGATTCTTACCATCGGTGGTATCACAGCCCTTGTGCTGCTTGCCCTCGGAAGCTATTATTTTACCTCGGGTAAATCGCGCCTGAATGTAAATCTTGACAGGTTGACAGTCGGCACGGTCACCAAAGGCCCTTTCCAGGAAACCGTTCCGGTAAATGGCGTAGTGTTGCCGATCTCCAGTATTTACCTCGATGCCACGGAAGGCGGCCGGGTGGAAGAGAAATTCGTAGAAGACGGCACAGTGATGAAAAAAGGCGAACCGATCCTCAAATTGTCCAACACCGACATCGAACTCCAGCTGGTGACCCAGCAGACCAACGTGTACAACCTGCTTACGCAGATGCAGATCGCACAGAATGCGGCCCAGCAGAATACCGTTACCAAGCTCAACCAGCTCACCGACGTCGAAAGCCTGCTGCTCGAAGCGGAACGGGTGTATAATCTGGACAAAAAACTCTATGCGCAGAAAGCGATCGGTTCCCAGGAGTTCCATCAGGCGGAGAACAATTACAATTACCAGAAGGAAAAAAAGAAACTGAACGACAAGATCCTTGAACAGGATTCCATTTCCACCAAACAGCAGGTTTTCCAGGCAAGACAGTCATATGAAGGTTCCCAGCAGGCGCTGAACGTCATGCGGAAAAAAGTGGGCGACCTGATCGTGCGGGCGCCGGTGGACGGACAGCTCACCTCCCTGGATGCCGAAATCGGACAGAATAAAAAACAGGGTGAAAGACTTGGCCAGATCGATGTGCTCAGCGGTTTCAAAGTGCGGGTGGATGTGGATGAACACTATATTTCAAGAATTTACAGCGGACTCAAAGGCCATTTCAGTTTTGCGGACAGCAATTACGAACTGAAGATCTTTAAGGTGTATACACAGGTGACCGCCGGGCATTTCCAGGTGGACATGCAGTTTGTCGGCCAGGTACCCAAGGGCATCCGCCGGGGGCAGACCCTGCAGATCCTGCTGGCGCTGAGCGATGAGCGTCAGGCGTTGCTGATACCACGGGGCGGCTTCTTCCAGCAGACGGGTGGCAACTGGATTTTCAAGGTCAGCGAAAATGGCAATACGGCCTATCGGGTCGATATCCAGATCGGCAACCAGAACCAGGATTTTTATGAAGTGCTGGGTGGCTTGAAAGAAGGTGAAAAAGTGATCACCAGCAGCTATGAGAATTACGGAACCATGCAAGAGCTCATTATAAAAAAATAATTTCCCCTCATCAATTAAAATAAAGAAAATGATCAGCATTACGGATCTCGAAAAAATCTACCGTACGGAAGAAGTGGAAACGATCGCGCTCAACAAGCTGTCCTTCCAGGTAAGAGACGGCGAATTTGTAGCCGTCATGGGACCCTCCGGCTGTGGCAAATCAACCTTACTGAATATACTCGGTCTGCTCGACGATCCCGATAAGGGCAGCTTCCTGTTCAACGGCATCGAAGTAGCAGATTTCAACGAACGCAAACGCGCTGACCTCCGCAAAAAGAATATCGGATTCGTGTTTCAGAGTTTTAACCTGATCGACGAACTCACCGTTTTTGAAAATGTGGAACTGCCCCTCATCTATCTCGGCGTAAAATCCGACGAAAGAAAAGTGCGGGTGGATAAAGTACTGGATAAAATGCAGATCATGCACCGCAAGGGGCATTTCCCGCAGCAGTTATCCGGTGGACAGCAACAACGTGTGGCCGTCGCAAGGGCTGTGGTCAATAATCCCAAGCTGATCCTGGCGGATGAACCGACGGGTAACCTGGATTCTTCCAACGGGAATGAAGTGATGGAACTGCTGACTGACCTCAACGAACAGGGCACCACCATCATCATGGTGACGCATTCTGAACACGATGCGCGGTACAGTCATCGCATCATCCGCATGCTGGATGGTCAGACCGTTACCGAAAACATCCTTGCTTAGCACCACAAACCGCCCACACCATGATAAAGAACTATTTTAAAATCGCCCTGCGCAACCTTTGGAAACACCGGGTATTTTCCTTTATCAATATCATGGGACTTACGGTGGGGATGACGGCTGCCTTCCTCATCTTCCTCTACGTCCGCTTCGAGTTGAGTTATGATAATTTCAATACAAAGGCCGACCGGATTTACCGGATGGTCTGCGATATAAAAACGCCCACGGAAACCCTGCATACGGCCGGCCCGGCCTGGGCCGTGTCGCCGCATATCATGAAGGATTTTCCGCAGATTGAAGCGACCGCACGTTTTGCCGGCAACAGCCTGCTTGTGCGCCGGGGAAATATAAAATTCCAGGAAGAAAATTCGGCGTTTGCCGACTCCCTGTTTTTTAAGATTTTTGATTTCAAGCTGATCAGCGGCAATCCGAATACGGCGCTCAACGAACCGATGAGCGTGATCTTTTCGGAATCGGCGGCAAAAAAATATTTCGGAAAGGAAAATCCGATGGGTCAAACGCTCCTGCTCACCGGCGATGCGCTCCCGGTGAAAGTGACGGGGATCATGAAAGACATTCCGGAAAATTCGCAGCTGAAGGCTGACATGCTGGTGTCGATGACAACGCTCACACGCAAACTGAATCCGAACCTGGATTCGCAATGGGGAAATTACGGCTGCTACAGTTTTGTGTTGCTTCGGCCCGGCAGCAATCCCGATTTACTTCAGCGGCAGATACCCGCTTTCCTGGAAAAACTCGATGGCACGGAGATGAAGAACATGAATATGTATCCGACGATTTTTCTGGAGAAATTGCGGGACGTATACCTCCGGTCGACAAGGGACAACAGCAAAACCGGCAACCTGAACAACGTGTATATTTTTTCGATTGTGGCCGCCTTCATATTGCTGATCGCCTGCATCAATTTTATAAACCTGACCACGGCACGTTCCGCCGAAAGGGCAAAAGAAGTCGGTATCCGCAAAGTGGTGGGTGCCGGCAAAGTGCAGCTGGCCGCTCAATTCATCGGGGAATCCGTATTGCTCTGCCTGATCGCTTTCATACTCACCGTGATTTTGTCGGCCATATTGATTGCACCCTTCAACCATCTGTCGGGCAAAATCGTGAGCGCCGGTTTGTTTGAACACGGCTCTTATATCTTGTTGCTTCTCGGCGCCGCGGTCGCGATCGGTGTGCTCGCGGGCATCTATCCCGCCCTCGTGCTGTCCTCCTATCAACCCATCATGGTGCTGAAAGGACGCTTTGTAACCGGCACCCGCGGCACGCTCCTGCGGAAGGGGCTGGTGATTTCGCAATTCGCCATTTCCGTGGCGCTGATCATTTCGGTGATCGTGGTGTACCGGCAAATGCATTTCATGCAGAGCCAGGACCTGGGTTTTAATAAGAATCAGACCATCGTGATCAATACCAACGGAGATCCGGGGAGGACGGCTTTTGCCGAAGCCGTTAGAAGCCTTCCGACCGTGAAATCAGTCGCCCTCTCCTCCAGTGTGCCGGGCGGCGGCAATCCGGGTGCTTATTCAGAAATCGAAAATACCAAGGGTGTGCTGCAGATCGCCAACCTAGACCTGTATTTTGTAGACTGGAATTATATACCGCAATTCAATATCAAGATGGTGGCGGGAAGGGCCTTTTCGCGCGCATTCGGAACCGATACCACGCAGGCGATGGTGCTCAATGAAGCTGCCGTAAAAATGTTCGGCTATCGCACGCCGCAGGATGCCGTCGGTCGCCGCTTTAAACAATGGGGACGTGAAGGAAAGATCATCGGGGTGATGAAGGATTTTCATTTCCGGTCATTGCAGGAAGAGATCAAACCCCTGTCCATGCGGATTGAGCCGGACGGATGCGATGTGGTGTCGGTGCAGGTGACGGCGGTTGACGCCATGGCCACCGTAAACGCCATCGAATCCAAATGGAAAACCGGTATTCCGAACCGGCCATTCAGTTATTTTTTCCTGGATGAATTCTTCGACCGGCAATACAGAAGCGAACTGCGTTTCGGCAAGCTGTTCCTGGATTTTGCGATCCTGGCAATTTTTATTTCCTGCCTGGGCCTGCTCGGCCTTGCATCTTATAGTACCATCCAGCGCACGAAGGAGATCGGGATACGAAAAGTTATGGGCGCCTCTGTCTCCGGCATCGTGGGATTGTTATCAAAAGAATTTGTGATCCTCGTATTGATTTCATTTGTGATCGCGGCACCGGTTTCCTATTATTTCATGCACAAATGGCTGCAGGACTTCGCCTACCGGATCAATATCAGCTGGTGGATATTCCTGGTGGCGGCAACGCTCGCCATCGTGATTGCGATTGGCACCATCAGCTTCCAGGCGATCCGGGCGGCCATCGCCAACCCGGTAAAAAGTTTACGTTCAGAATAACCAACCTTGTATTATGATTCAACTCGAACATATTTCTAAATGGATTTCGGTAGGGAATACAAGGAATTTCATCCTGAAAGACATCAACCTGTCCATCGGCGAAGGTGAATTTGTTTCCATCATGGGTCCCTCCGGTTCCGGTAAATCAAGTCTGCTGAATATCATCGGCATGCTCGACGAACCTTCTGAAGGCACTTATCGTTTTCTGGATTACGATGTATTCAAATTAAAAGAGAAGCAGCGATCCAGTCTGTACAAATCCCATATCGGCTTTGTATTTCAGGCCTATCACCTGATCGATGAGCTGACCGTATATGAAAATATCGAGACGCCGCTGATCTACCAGGATACCAAGAGCTCCGAACGCAAAGGGATTGTGGCTGATATTCTCGACCGGTTTCAGATCGTGGGAAAAAAAGATCTTTTCCCCTCCCAGCTTTCCGGCGGCCAGCAGCAACTCGTCGGAATTGCCCGGGCGCTCGTGGGCAAACCCAAACTGATCCTCGCCGATGAACCAACCGGCAACCTGAATTCCAAACAGGGAGAAGAAATTATGGAACTTTTTTCCATGCTCAACAAACAGGACGGAGTGACCATCATCCAGGTCACGCATTCTGAAAAAAATGCATCCTACGGATCGAGGATCATCCACCTGCTTGATGGGAGGGTGGAAAAAATAGAGCAAAACTAAAAGGGACGAAAACAGTTATGAAGCAACGCGCGGTTATATTATTGATGATTTTTTCCGGATTGATGGCAAAGGCGCAGGACCCGCTGGATTCGGCAAAACAGATTGTGGCCAAACAGGACAGCGTACAAGGCTCTTCCCTCAACCTCAAGCAATGTGTAGACATCGCTGTCAAGAATAATTTGTTGGTTCGACAAAGCGAAACGGCGCTCAAAACGAGCAATGCCTATTACACGCAGTCGAAAGATAATTTACTTCCCTATATCAATGCTTCAGGCAACCAGGGCGTCAATATCGGTCGCAGCATCAACCCCTATACCAATCAGTACGTGGATGAAAATGTAAATGCGGGTAACTACGGCGCCAATTCCAGCCTGGTATTGTTCAGCGGTCTCAGCAACCTGAACAATATCAAAGCAAATAAATACTATACTGCTGCCAGTCAAAAAGACTACCAGCAACAAAAAGACAATATCACCCTGAATGTGATTCTGGCTTACCTGCAGGTATTGAGCAACCAGGATTTGCTGGACGTGGCGCACAGGCAGGCGCAGGTAGACTCCATTCAGGTGGGAAGACTCGAAGTACAGAATCAGGAAGGATCCATATTGCCATCGGCACTCTACGATCTCCGCGGTCAGTATGCCACCGATAAGGTAAACATCGTGCTGGCAGTAAATACCCTGGAAACATCGAAAGTGAATTTATATCAGTTGCTGAATATCCCTTACGACCGCAATGCGAATTACGAAAGAGTTGCGGTGGATATGAATATTGCGGACTACGGCTCCGGCTCAGACAGCATTTTCAAATCGGCACTTACCATCATCCCGATGGTGCAGGCTGCCGATTTGCGCGTGCGCGGACTCGAAAAAGGCGTTGCGGCGGCCCGGGGAAAATATTATCCCACACTCGGTGCTTACGGAAGTGTCAGCACCAACTATTCCAGCATAGCCACCGATGCGGCAAATAATAAACTTTCCTTCGGCGATCAGTTCAAAAACAACCGCTATACTTCATTCGGTCTGCAGATCAATATACCCATCCTTAACTATGGCATCACGAGGAACAATGTAAAACTGGCGAAGATCAATCTGGAGAACGGCCGGAATGTCGCAACGAACACCCGCAACCAGCTTCAGCAAAGTGTGGAACTGGCCTGGCAGAATATGATATCGGCCGATCAGCAGTTCAAGATTTACAGGGAACAGGCAGACGCCTACCAGGCATCCTTTAAGGCAACTGAAACCAGGTTTAATGAAGGCGTTATCACATCGGTGGATTATATCGTATCCAAGACAAATGTCGACCGCGCCAACGTAAACCTGACGGCCGCGCGGTACAATTATATCTTCCGCACAAAAATCCTCGACTATTATCAGGGAAGACTATCCTGGTAGCATCTGCCGTCTCCATTCCTGCAAGCAGGCGGTGATCTTTACAGACTCCACCAGAAACCCGTCGTGTCCGTACGCTGAATCGATCACGGCCAACCGGGCATGAGGCATGTTTTCGGCGAGGAATTGCTGTTCCGGCAGTGGACAGAGCATGTCGTTGTCGACGCCCACGATCAATGCCGGCTGCCGGATGCTGTTCAGTACTTTTTTCAGATCGCCGCCACGGCCGCGGGAAAGATTGTGGCTGTCCATTGCTTTGGTCAAAAGCCAGTACGCATAGGCGTTAAAGCGGCCCGCGAGCTTTTTTCCCTGGTATTCGATATAAGATGCCGCTTTAAAATGATCCAATTTTTCCGGGTCCGGATCCGTTTGCTTTTCCTTCATGATCTCGTAGTTGCGATAGGTAAGCATACCGATGGCCCTGGCAGCTTTTAAACCCGCTTCTCCGGCGCGTGGATTTTCGGCCAGCCAATCGGGTGCGGCTTCAATCGCCAGTCGCTGAGACGCATGTACGGCAATGCCCCAGGCAGTTTCTGCCGCGGCGGTGGACATGAGAAAAAGCGATCGGATGAGTGCGGGTTCCGTAATGGCCCATTCGAGCGCCTGGTAGCCACCCATGCTGCCACCCACGAGGTTTTCAATCTGCCGGATGCCCAGTTTTTTGCGCAGCATGATATGTGCCTGCACCATATCGCGGATGCTGGGCTGCGGAAACCGGCTGAAAAAAGCTGTTCCGGTTGCGGGATCGATCGACAGCGGCCCGGAACTGCCATAGCAGGAACCGATAATGTTTGCACACACGATAAAATGCGTCTGTGGATCGAACGCACGGCCTTCGCCGACCATCCCCGGCCACCATTGATCGATATCCGCGTTGGCAGTAAGGGCATGGCAGATCCAGATTACGTTGTCACCTGCCGCATTCAGGGTTCCATAGGTCTCGTAGCCGATGTGCAGGCCCGGCAGCCGGCCGCCATTTTCCAGCAACAACGGCTGATCGGGGTAATATTCCTTCATTCTCCTGTTTCAGGATTTAAGGGTGCAAAATAAGAGCATCCATGAATTACATTTGCAAAAATCTTTTTATGGTCCATGTTGAAATTTCCCGGGTGGCCGGCGAATACGGATTTGAGGGGGTGGACGCGTTCGGACATACAGTGCGGATGGATACCAGCACGGAATCGGGCGGCAGTGATTTCGGGATCAGGCCGATGCAGATGTTGCTGATGGGCCTTGGCAGCTGCAGCGGTATAGATATCATCTCCATCCTCAAAAAGCAGAAACAGCCCGTGGAAGGATTCCGCGCCATCATCGATGCGGACCGGCCGGGCGACGTTCACCCGTCTCCGTGGTCCAGCGCGAAGATCATCTTTGAACTCAAAGGGAAGATCGATCCCGAAAAAGCGGCCCGCGCCTGCGCCCTTTCCATTGAAAAGTACTGCTCCGTATCCGCTACCCTGATGCTGGCCGGCTGTGCCATTTCCTGGGAAGTAAAAATTATAAATTAAACACTATGGCTTTGCAACCGATATCGTCTGTCATCCGCACCCGCATCCCCCGCACGGCCGAGGGAGAACATTCATCCCCGCTCTTTCTTACCAGCAGTTTCAGCTTTCCGAACGCAGAAGAAATGCGCGCCGCATTTGCCGATGAAACGGATGTGAATATCTACAGCCGCTTTACCAATCCCAACGTGGATGAGTTTGTCGCCCGCATGTGCGTGCTGGAAGGTGCGGAAGCCGGATTTGCCACCGCCTCCGGCATGAGCGCGGTCTTTGCCTCCTTTCTTAGTTTTTTAAAAGCCGGCGATCACCTGATTTCCTGCAACGCCGTGTTCGGCAGCACGCACAGCGTCATCACCAAATTCCTGCCCAGGTATGGGATTGAAACCAGCTATGTTCCCGCCGGCGACCACGCCGCCTGGGCCGCGGCCGTGAGACCGAATACCAAAATGTTCTATCTCGAAACGCCGACCAATCCCGGACTCGATATCATCGACCTGGAAGCAGCCGGCGAATTTACCCGCAAGCATCATATCCTCCTGAACGTAGACAATTGTTTTGCCACGCCCATCGGTCAGCGCCCCATCGAATACGGCACCGACCTCGTGGTTCATTCGGCTACCAAATGGCTGGACGGACAGGGCCGCGTACTCGGTGGCATCGTACTGGGAAAATCGGAACTCATTTATGAAGTCAACACATTCTGTCGCAGCACCGGGCCCGCGCTTTCGCCCTTCAATGCCTGGGTACTCAGCCGTAGCCTGGAAACCCTGGATGTGCGTATGGAGCGTCATTCATCCAATGCTTTATACCTCGCGCAGCGTCTCGAAAAACACGAAAAAATCGGCTGGCTGAAATATCCCTTCCTGGAAAGTCATCCGCAATATGACATCGCAAAAAAACAAATGAAGAATGGCGGTGGGATCCTGTGTTTTGAATTGAAAGGGGGGTTGGAAAGCGGGAAGAAATTTCTCGACAACCTCAAGATGCTGACCTTAACTGCCAACCTGGGCGACACGCGGAGCATCGCCTCTCATCCGGCCAGCACCACCCATGCAAAACTGTCTGCCGAAGAACGTGCGGCGGTGAATATAACGCCGGGGCTTATCCGTATTTCCACCGGGCTAGAGCACCGCGACGATATCCTGAACGATATTCTGCAAACACTGGATCACTGCTGAGATCAGTCGCCCCAGATTTCCCCTTCACCGTTCAGCCAGTGCTTGACGAGGTCCGTCGTGATGGATTTTGGCCTTTCCAGTGGAAATCCGAGCGCACGATCCCAGCAGAGGCTGGCGAGCACGCCGAGGGAACGGCTAACGCCGAACAACACCGTGTAGAATTCATATTCCACCATGCCGTAATGTACGAGCAGTGCGCCACTGTGGGCATCCACATTGGGCCATGGATTTTTTATTTTTCCGAGGGAAGCCAGTACCGGTGGCACGGCTTCATAAATATTCCAAACGGTTTGTACCAGGGATTCATCCGGCAGGTGTTTCTTCCCGAATTCCATCTGCGCGGTAAAGCGCGGATCTGTTTTTCTCAACACGGCATGACCATAGCCGGGTACCACTTTCCCTTCGCTGAGGGTTTTTTGCACATAAGCCACGATCTGTTCCTTGGAAGGCAGATCGGTCTTTAGTTCCGCGCGCATTTCAAGGATCCACTTGATCACTTCCTGATTCGCGAGTCCGTGCAGCGGACCGGCCAGTCCGTTCATGCCAGCGGCAAGACAGAGATAGGGATCGCTGAGCGCGGACCCCACCAGGTGCGTGGTATGTGCACTTACGTTCCCGCCTTCATGATCCGCATGAATCGTCATATAGAGGCGCATGAGTTCCTGAAACGTATCGTCAGGATAGCCAAGCATGTGGGCGAAATTTCCTGCCCAGTCCAGCAGCCCGTCGGGTTGGATATGTTCTCCGTTTTTATATTTCCGGCGGTAGATATAAGCGGCCACGCGCGGCAGGCGGGCAATTAAATTCATCGAGTCGTCAAAAACGGCTTCCCAGTAATCTTTTTTGTTCATGCCTTCGGCGTATTTTTTCGCAAATACGCTTTCGGTTTGCAGCGCCATGATGGCGATCACGAACTGGGTCATCGGGTGCGTGGTGACGGGCAGGGCTTCGATGGCCGCGAATACGTGGTTCGGCACATGACTGCGCCGCTGCCAGTTCGCAGACAGGTCGTGTACGTCTTTTTCACTGGGTAGTTCGCCGAGCAGCATGAGGTAAAAAAGACCTTCGGGCAGGGGTTCGCTGCCACCCGGCGCTTTCGGCAGCCGTTCCTGAATTTCGGGGATGGAATAACCGCGGAAGCGGATGCCTTCCTGTGCATCCAGCAATGAGGTTTCGGTGACAAGACCGGTGATGCCGCGCATGCCCTGGTATACCTGGGCCAGCGTTACCTCTCCTATTTTTTTTGACCCGTGTTCTTTTATGATGGCTTTTATTTCACCACTGAGCTGCTCAGAAGTCGCTTTGAACTTTTCCTTTATTCCAGACATACCAGACTTTTAATAGATTTCGAAAAAAGCAAGTGGAGATTGCCCGCTAAAGTTAACGCATGAAGCTTGTTAGAACAAGCGGCTGCATTCGAAATAATGTCAAGATCAGGTTATTATTTCGGTGCTCTCCAGTATAAATAGATGGCCAGCATACCGAAAATGATATTCGGTACCCAGGCCGCCAGCATGGGGGAAAAATTTCCCTTGGTCGCAAAGGTCACGGAAAACTTATCCATGATCACGAAGACTGCCGCGATGATGAGACCGATCGCCAGGTGAAGGCCGCTGCCCCCGCGGATCTTGCGGGTTGCGATGATGGCGCCGATCATAGTCATGATGATGACTGAAAATGGCGTGGCATCCCGGTGAAATCGCTCCACTTTATAGGTATTGAGACCTTCGGTACCCCGCAGTTGCTCCTGACTGATAAAGGCCTTGAGTTGCGGCGTGGTCAGTTTATCCTTCAGGTATTCGTCGCGGCGCAGCTCGCTCGGCTTCACATTGAGGTTGATATTCATCGACGCGATCTTTTTCGATGTCTCGCGCAAAGCGCCGTCGTTGGTATGTTCGATCACATCGTTGATCAGCCAGTTTTTCTTTGACGTATCCCAGCGCATGTTTTCCGCCCGGAGGTTATAGTAGACCTTATTATTTTTTATTTTAGAGAGGAAAAAGCCACCGGCGGTTTTACGCGCCGTATCGTAGTACCGCAGACCGACATACGTGTTGGCATCCACGCGGATATAGTAATTGGCCGTGCTGTGCAGATCCGCCTGGTAGGAGCTGTTGCGGTCAATATAATTTGCCTGAAAATTGGTGCGGATCTCATTGGCCTTGGGTACCCAGTACTGGCTCGCATACCAGAACAGGCCGCCCAGCAGCAGCGAGCCGATGAAAAACGGGCGCATCATGCGGTGATAGCGGACGCCACCGGCGAGGATGGCGATAAATTCTGACTGCCCCGCCATCTTCGCGCTGAAAAAAATCACTGCTATAAACACCATGAGCGGAAAGATCATGGACATGATGAAGGGCACAAATCCGAAAAAATAATGCGTTACGATTTCCCAGCTGCTGAGGCCGGACCGCACGAAATCATCCGCCTTTTCGCTGGTATCGATCACGACGGCGATCACAGTGATCGTGAGCATCGTAAAAACGAAGGTGCTCAGCAATTTCTTCAGTATATACCAGTCGAGTTTTTTCATCCGCTTGTCCCGCCGCAAATTTAGTTCTATCCGCCCAACCATTTATCACATTTCCGCCTCCTTTCAGGCGCCAGAATATATCTTCGCCCCACATTAACAATTGCCTGCAATGACGTATACACGCCTGCTTCTGTCTGCCACTCTCCTGCTGGTCACGGGGTTTCTCTCGGTTGGCCAGACCGTTTCTCATTACGACCAGCACCTGGCTTTTGCACCTGATTTTTATCCAAACCAGGGCAATGAAGTGCGTACGGCGGGCGGTGTTCCCGGCCCAAAATACTGGCAGAACCGCGCCGATTACGAGATAAGCTGTACCCTGAACGACGTGGATCACCAGATCACCGGAACGGTATTCATCCACTATAAAAATAACAGTCCGGAAAACCTGCCTTTCCTGTGGCTGCAGGCAGATCAGAATATATATATCACCGGTTCACGCGGAGACGCCACCACGCCGATGGAAGGCGGCCGCTATGCCAACCCGGGTTTCGAAGGCGGACTGGCGATCAGCTCATTTGAACGCGTCGTGAACGGGAAGGCGACAGCCCTGCCTTACCGCGTGAGCGATACCCGCATACAGGTGCCGCTGGCGACGCCTTTGCGTTCGGGAGATTCGATCACACTTAAAATCGTGTACCATTTTGATATTCCGGAGCAGGGGACAGACCGTATGGGCCGCATGCGCAGCGCCAATGGCTGGATCTATGCCATCGGGCAATGGTATCCCCGCATGTGCGTGTACGACAATATCGAAGGATGGAACACCCTGCCCTATATCGGAGCCGGTGAGTTTTATCTCGATTACGGCAATTATGATTTTACGATTACCGCACCCGCGAGTGAACTCATCGTCGCCACCGGCGAACTCGTCAATCCGGCGGATGTGCTGACCACCACCCAGCAGCAGCGGCTGGAGGTGGCGCGCACATCAGACAAAACAGTCATCATCCGCTCGGAAAAAGAAGTCAGGGATAAAAGCAGCCGTCCGCAAAAAGGTCCGCTCACCTGGCATTTCCGCTGCATGAACACGCGCGACGTGGCCTGGGCCGCTTCGAAATCTTTTGTATGGGATGCGGCCCGCATCAACCTGCCGGGTGGAAAAACATCGCTCGCCATGTCAGTCTATCCGGTGGAGAGCGCATTGGAAGACGGATACAAACGGTCGACTGAATTTACCAAGGCCGCGATCGAACATTATTCAAAAGAATGGTTCCCCTTTCCTTATCCGTGCGCGACCAATGTCGCCTGCAATATTTCAGGCATGGAATATCCGGGCATCGTATTCTGCGGCGCAGGTGCACAGGGGAAAACGCTGTGGGGCGTTACCAGCCATGAATTCGGTCATACCTGGTTCCCAATGATCGTGGGAAGCAATGAACGCAAATATGCATGGATGGACGAAGGATTCAATACGTTCATCAATTCGGTGGCCGACCAGTATTTCAATCTGGGTGAATTTTACAAACCGGATACCAACCGTGCCCTCAAGGCGCCGAGGCTCACCGGAGTCAATACCGAAAGCATTTATACCAGGCCCGACGTGGTGAACGTACGGCGCCTGGCCGTCGTGGCGTATGACAAGCCTTCGGTCGGACTTCAGTTGCTGCGCGAAGAAATTCTCGGCAAGGACGTTTTCGACAGCGCCTTCCGGTATTATATTTCGAACTGGGCCTACAAACACCCGATGCCGTATGATTTTTTCCGTGCCATGGAAAATTACAGCGGAGAAAACCTCGACTGGTTCTGGCGAGGCTGGTTCCTGAACGACTGGAAGATCGACCAGGCGGTGACGCGCGTTGATTATGTATCGGGCGATCCTGCCAAAGGCGCTTCCATCACCATCCGTAACCTGGAACAGTTACCCATGCCCGTTACCCTGGATGTTACCGAACAGAACGGTAAGACGAACCGCATCAAACTACCGGTGGAAATCTGGGAGCAGGGAGACACCTGGAAACTTTATTATCCTTCTGCCGGCAGGATATTGTCCGTCACCATTGACCCCGACAAACGGCTGCCGGATACCGATCCCTCCAACAATACCTGGAAGGCAGAATAAATCAGAGACGCTGCTTGAGTATGGGGAGTTGCTGATTTTTCCATGCGGTGAAATCACCGGACAGGATATGTGCCCTGGCCTTCGTGACCAGGTGGAGGTAGAATGCGAGGTTCTGAACGCTGGCAATCGTGAGCGCGGTGAGTTCCCGGCTCTTGACCAGATGCCGCAGGTAGGCTTTGCTGTACTGGTTGCTGAAGGTACAGTCGATACCATCATCCAGCGGCGAAAAATCATCTTCCCATTTTTTATTATCGATGTTGATGATACCCTTTGACGTGAACAGCATGGCGTTTCTGCCGTTGCGTGTCGGCATCACGCAATCGAACATATCGATCCCGAGCGCGATGCATTCCAGCAGGTTCCAGGGTGTGCCGACGCCCATGAGGTACCGGGGTTTATCCAGGGGCAGGTTGCGGCAGCAGAGGTCCGTCATCTCGTAGAGTTTTTCCTCGGGCTCTCCCACGCTCAGGCCGCCGATGGCATTGCCCACGGCATTTTTGGACGCGATATAGTTACAGGATTCTTTGCGCAGGTCGTCGAAGGTGCCACCCTGTACGATGGGAAAAAGATTTTGGGAATAACCGTATTTGTCCTCCGTTGAATCAAAGCGGCGGATGCAGCGGTCCAGCCAACGGTGGGTAAGGTGCATGGATTTGCGGGTATAGTCGATCCCTTCTGAAAACGGCGGGCATTCGTCGAACGCCATGATGATGTCGCCGCCGATCGAGCGTTGGATATCCATGACTTTTTCAGGCGTAAACAGGTGGCTTGAACCATCGATGTGGGAGCGGAACAGTACGCCTTCTTCGGTGATCTTGCGGGAATTGGCGAGCGAAAATACCTGGTATCCCCCGCTGTCAGTCAGGATCGGTTTCTGCCAGTTCATAAACCGGTGAAGGCCGCCGGCTTTTTCGAGTACGGAGGTACCGGGTCGCAAATACAGGTGATAGGTGTTTCCCAGTATGATCTGCGCCCTCACCTGTTCCATCAGCTGGTCGCCGGTAACGCCTTTTACAGAACCAACGGTGCCCACGGGCATAAATATCGGTGTCTGGATGTCGTCGTGATCGGTGCTGATATGTCCGGCACGGGCCGCGGAAGCCGGATCGGTGGCCCTGATATCAAATTGCAGTTGCGCCATGGCTAAAGCCTGCAAGTTAGGCTCAATCAGGTGAAATGGTCTTTTGTGCTGTACGATTCTTATTTTCGCAGACCCAACCGTAGTTTCGACATGCATGATTCTGTTGCACATGATTATCTGAGATGGTCCCTTTTTGCTGTTTTCTGTCTGCTGGCGGCCATCCAGCTATTCTATTACGTTTATTTTTTTCAGAAACTGGCTTTTTTCAAACCCGCTGCCAGAGAGAAATCCCAGCAACATCCCGTGAGCGTGATTATCTGCGCCCGCGACGAGGCGCCGAATCTGGCGTTGAACCTGCCCGGTGCGCTGGTGCAGGAATATCCAAGCACCCATGAAGTGATCGTGGTCAATCACAACAGCCAGGACGATACGCGTTACCTGCTCGATGAATTTAAAAAAACATTCAAATCGCTGCATATCGTCAACCTCGAATACGAGGCCATTGGCATTCCGGGAAAAAAATATCCGCTGAGCATGGGGATCAAGGAAGCAAAGTATGAAGTGGTCCTGCTCACCGATACGGATTGCGTGCCTGCGAGCGAACACTGGATCGAAAAAATGCAGGATGGCTATGACGAGGGCGTGCAGATCGTGCTCGGATACAGTCCCTACAACAAAAAACCCGGGCTGCTCAACAAGCTGATCCGTTTTGAAACTTTTCATTCGGCGCTTCAGTATCTCTCCTACGCGCTGGCGGGGACTGCTTACATGGGCGTGGGCAGGAACCTGTCTTATAAAAAAGAACTGTTTTTTAAAAACAAGGGTTTCTCGTCCGGAAACCACCTGCCCGGCGGGGACGACGACCTGTTCATCAACCAGGTGGCCAATAAAACCAACACGCGCATCGTGATCGATCCGGCTTCGTTCACCCTGTCTGAGCCGAAAACAACGCTGAAAGACTGGATCCGCCAGAAGTCGCGTCATTACAGCACCGGTAAATTTTACCGGGCGGGTCACCAATGGCTGCTGGCCCTGTATTCGGTGAGTCATTTTCTTTTTTACCCCGCGCTCATCGCTGCCTTGTTCTTTTTTAAATGGGAGTATGTGCTCGCTGTTTTTGCCCTGCGTTTCGTGGTGCAGGGACTGGTATACTATCTGAGCATGCAGAAGCTGCAGGAAAAAGACCTTTTTGCCTGGTGGTGGCTGCTCGATATCTGGATGTTTTTCTATTACCTCATTTTTGCGAAATCCTTATGGAAGAAACCAAGCGCGGGCTGGAGGTAGTCACCCGGTATTTTACTGATTTTACACCCCTGCAGCTGGAGCAGTTCGGTATGCTGGAGCCGCTGTATAAGGAGTGGAACCAGCAGATCAATGTGATTTCGCGGAAGGATATCGACCATCTCTACGAAAAACATGTGCTGCATTCGCTCAGCATTGCGGCGCTGTTCGGTTTCAGGAGCGGCGGTCAGGTGCTGGACATCGGCACCGGCGGTGGCTTTCCGGGCATACCACTTGCCATTTATTTTCCCGATGTCCATTTTCATCTCGTGGACAGCATCGGAAAAAAATTGCGTGTGGTGGAAGCGGCAGCCGAGAAACTGCAACTGAAGAATATAACGGTGCAGCATATACGCGCCGAAGAAATCAAAGGCCGGCGGTTCGACTGCGTCGTTTCCCGCGCGGTCGCCCCGCTGAAGGATTTGTGGACCTGGTCGAAACCCCTGCTGAAGCAGTACAAAACGATCGAGCCTGATCCGGAAAATGAGAATCCCCGGGCGTACGGACTGATCTGCCTCAAGGGCGGCGACCTGGCGGCGGAGATTTCGGCCAGCGGACTACGCCCGCGCCTGATGGAGATCCACCATCTTTTCACAGAAGAGACCTTCAAAGAAAAATACCTGCTCTACATTCCCGCCCACCGTTAAAAAACGCCCGAAGCAAGGTTCCTTTCCTTTTTCCAGCAAAGCCCGGCGACCGAATTTTACCGGATGCCGATCGACGTATTCATTGTGGAAGATCATCTGCCTGTCCGGTGCCTGCTGGAACAGCTGGTGCTGAAGACAAAAGGTTTCGAGCTCGCCGGCAGCTGTGGTCTTGCGGAAGAAGCGATGGTGCTGATCCCTGATTTTCTGCCGCAGGTGGTGCTGATGGACATTCATTTACCCGGTAATCAAAACGGAACGGACGCGATCCGGATATTGAAGCCGGTTTGTCCGCAGGTCCTGTTTCTTGTCTGCACGATCTATGAAGACGATGAAAATATTTTCCAGGCGCTGCAGGCGGGGGCGAGCGGATACCTGGTAAAGGGAAGTGATCCGGAAATGATCACATCCT
>CAZZYD010000037.1:0-19600 GCA_964658175.1 uncultured Puia sp.
AACAATGATCCTACCAGCTGTACAATCACTTCGCTGTACAATGCAGCAGGAATACTCAGGGTACCTCCAAACGACAGGTGATGATCGCTGGACCCGAACGGAATGGTTGGACATAGCAGCACGGTCTCCGTAAGCTGTTTCTCCACCGCTACCGCCAGGGCCGTCACAATATCCGTGTCTGTGGAAACGGCCAGCTGCGGTCCGTGCTGTTCGATGGCACCGAGTGGTAATAGCGCAACCATTTCCGGCGACTGTCGGTTGATCGTTGCATACGCCTCAGCAGAATAAAACATGACGGAAAAATTGTACCTGTGATAAAATTAAAGGCAAAAGGACGACAATAAATATAATAATCAGTTCAATGTGTATACTTTTTTAACACAGGCTCCGAGGTCTCCGGAACCGCTTTCGCCATTTGCAGCGCCGTGATCGTTGTATAGTATTTTGACAACATATCCGGCACCTCCCATTCGGGTAATTTACCCTGCTTCAGGTAGAGCAGATATTTTTTCATTACCTCGGCAAAGGTTCCTTCATGGTCCAGTCGCAGACTTTGCGGAATAACCACTGTCCAGCCTTTTCCTTCGCGGACGAGTGACAATCCCGGATAGCGTTTACTCAGTGCCCCAATGGCCTGCTGCGCGACAGCATCAAAAGCCGCGGAAGGATGAACCGGCTCAATACTCAGCGCCGATTTAAACTGCTGTTCTTTTCCCTGCCGGATCACCAGGTTTGAAAGCGAGCCGCGCATCAGGGAAAAATCCGTATCGCCGCCTCCTTCCGGTGCCTGGAAATTCCATTTCACCAGCACGTGGGCAAAGACTCCTTTCAGGGTGTAGGTCATTTCCCCGTTGGCGTAGACCTTCAGAATAGAATCTTTTACATAAGGCATCAGGAAATCAGGATAGGAATCCAGTCCCGACACTTTGCGGAATGCGGCGGGCGTAAGCAGGGTGGGCCAGCGACGGGCAGACAACATCCGGATATCTTTCTTGTAGTCGATCGACTGCTCCGGAAAACATCCCCACTGGATCATATCGACCAGATGCGTCGACACATCCACGATGCCATCCCCCTCCTGTTTCACATCAAAATACCAGGATGGGCGGATAAGGGGTTTGCCAGAAACCTCTTTGTAGAAATGATGCAGGCTTTCCCGGCTGACGGCAGGATTGTCGGCCGTGCCCTTTTCCAGGGTACCAAACAGTTCCGGGATCGCGGCCAGTTCCTTTTGTAAGATATTGGTGATCTGAAAACGTTCGGTCATGATATCATAGAGGATCTTTTTATTTTTTGCGGCAGCGCCGAATGCCTGTTCAAGCAAAGAGAAATCTTCCGGGGTTATGGCCATCGGTTTATCCGCGAGCACATTGAATCCTGAATCCAGGGCTGATTTTATATAGGCTGTTTTTTTCTGGTTGTTTCCCGCGATCACGACGACATTGCCGGCCTTATCTGCAAACATGCGGGAAAGAAAATCCGGACCCTGGTACACTTCTTCCTGCCAGCTGGTCGGCGCGTCTTTGCGGGTATTGTACTTTTTTATCAGGTCAAGATGAGCGGCAAGTTCCGGTCCGGCGGGTGCATATACGTGCACCAGCGGATCGATTTCAGGATAGCCTGACTTCTGCACCAGGGCGGCATGAAAATGACCCGGATTGAGCGTGATCAATGAAACGGCATATTGTTTTTTTTCCTGCTTTACAGGCTGATGACCGCAGGCGGCGGCCAGCAATAAACAAGCTGAAAGAAAACCCGCAATTCTTGCCATCGTGAAAACTATTTTTTTATTTTATCGGCGATGTCTGTCTGTGTCATCAGGTCATGGATGGCATGAAACACACTGTCTTCCACCCCGTCCGCTAACGGACCCGGCTGCCCGTAGTATACCATGTTTTCGTCGCCTTCATAACCGCCTTCTTTCAATACCCGTTGTGACGGAAGGTAACACATCACTTCATTGCTGTATCCGGCAATGACCATATTTTGATTTTTGAATTCCTCTTTCGTGCGGAGCGCATAGTCCACCACCACTTCCTCGCTGAGGGCGACGATACTCAGATCGGCGCCGAACCGAAGCACCTGAACGGGATAGGGTAACCGGCTCACATTCCAACCCTTGTTGTATGCCTCCAGCATCAATTTGGCGCGACGCTGAAAAAAACGGTTGGTGCCCACGATGTCCTTGCGGTAGATGGCAGGATCAAAGGGACGGAAAGGCAGGTCGATCACAGTATAGGCAGCCCTGAGCGGACCCGTCACCGTTGTCATCTTTCCCATCAGTACTTTCTGCACCGCATCGGCCAATTCTTTTCCATGTTGCCGGGCGAAATCCATCGTACCCCGGGGATAAGGATTCTGATCGCCTCCACAACCCATTAAGAACATGGCCTGTACGCCCGGATGCAATCGCTCCAGTTCGATCTGTGCAAATCCGGCATAGTCGCCGTTGAAGAGATAATTCGTTTCTACATTGGTCGTATTGTGGCAGGCATACCCAAACAGAATAGCGCGAAGGCCTCCGTCGGGAGACAGCAGTTTTAATACGGGGACATCGTGGTCGATGGGACCTTTTGGAAAAAGGGCATTTCTGCGGTTGATGGCAAAATCCGCTTCTCCATGGCCGGTAAAAAGCAGGGCGGGTTTCATCCCGGCGATGGCTGTATCAATCGCCTTTACAATGTTGCGCGCCAGTTCCTGTCCAAACCTGGATACGATATCCTGTTCTTCCGTGTTGAATTCATAGATCATTTCCACACAGGGCCAGATCATGGGTCCGGAATGAGTATGTGAGGAATTCAACAGTAACTGTTTCCTGTCAAGACCATACTTTATTTTCACCTCCTTCGCCACTTCTTCCGCAATCTCATGGGAAAGTCCCAGTATATCCGTAGTAACGATCACCACCCGCATACCCTGCGCGTCTTCGATCGCGAGCGCTTTGGCCCAGAGGTCATGCACCACACCTGCCGCAGGGAGGTCGCGGTTCGCGTATCCAGAAAGCCACATCGGAAGGGCCGGTGTAATCACCACTCGTCCCAGACCTGCTTTTACAGTACCTGCGCGAACCGGAATTTCAACGCCCGCAAGGCAAGTCTGGCAAATCACCAGCAGGAGCAACAGCAGTTTTCCTTTATTTGAAGACGCGAAATAATGCATGAATGGTTATTTTTTAAAGGGATTGGCAATGCTGATGAGATCGGTACGCGCCACGCCGTGCTCCGTTATTCTCGCCAGTGTATATACCGTTCCATCAAGTCCAACGGCAATTGAATTTACGTACAGCGGACGATCCCCATTCTTATAATAAATGGCGCCGTGATCCGTATATTTTTTTGTGCTGATATTGTAGGTGATCAGGTGCAGATCTTCCAATCCCTTTGCTTCGCCCATGGCGGTGCTGCTTTTGCCTGCCACCCGTTTACCATCTACAAAAACGGGTCCGCCGGTAAGATAATATAAGGTCTTCTGATCAGGTCCCAGGGTAAACCCGAGATATCCATAACTGAATTGATCAAACATACCCGTCGCCTTGGAAGGCACGGATGTGATGCGATCCAGCACCGTAATTTTTTCCGTGGCCGGATCGAATTTAAAAAGATAGCCCGAGTTTCCATGTACGCCATAAAAGGCTTTGTCGGCCGGCGACCAAACGATCTGCCGCCAGTTGTAGCCCATATTTCCGGGAGAAGTTGGGTCATAAACACCGAAATAATCCTTTTTCATATTTTCGTCAATCGCCTCGAGCGCATGTTGCCCGGGCTTCAGGCGCATGATCGCGCCCTCTGACGTGGTAGCGTACACGTAGCCATTCTCCGGATCTACCGCAATCGAGCGGCAAAGCGTACGGAAATGATTACCCGGTCCGTTTTCGCCTTCGCCAGACAGCAGCCCGATTTCTTCCAGTTTATTTTCTGCCATCGAGTAGCGGAAGAAATAACCGGTAGGCCAGGTGATGCCATAGATCATCCCCCGCCGCGTATCCATGCTCATCGCCAGAATTCCTTCCTGGTGCGGCGCGATCGCCAGTTCCTTAAACGCCCCGGTCTTCAGGTCGTAGCTTACCAGGTGCCCGCCGGGATAAACGGTGTGCCCCTCCGTGGGTATGCCCATTTTTTCCATACCATCCACCGTACTGTAATAACCCACGTGGGTGGCGAAATATAATTTTCCATCCGACTCCACAAACTTCACGTGACTTTTTCCCTGCACGATGCTATGCTTACCCATTTCGCCGCTGATTTCCGTCAGGTCGCCGCAATGTTTAATGATGCCGGTATGGGGATTAAAAGAATACATCTGTCCGCCGGTATCGATGGACTGTGAACTCAGCACATAAAATATCCTTCCGTCCGATGCGGTGGATATCGCATTGTAGGTATCATGACCCAGCGAAAATCCGGAATTATAGGTCCTGGCGATGAGTTTCTGGCTAAACCCGTTGTACGAAATGCCTGACAGAAAAAGTAGGAGAAAAAGTCTCATGAAAATTTGATTGTCGTTGCTAAATACTTGCCCTTTTTATCTTGTCCACATTCGCGTGGATTTTTTCTATCGCTGAAACAATATCATCCATGTCGGATTTGTCGCCGAGCAGCATGGACTGGGCAAACCATACGGCCTCCTCACTGCAGAGATGATCGTTGACCGGACACTGATTTTCCTGATTATACTTTTCTATATCCAGCGAGGCGGCAGGATACATTTTCTGATAATTCTTCGACTGAAATGCGTTGGCGAGATAAGGCATTTTGTTAAGCGGCGCATATCCTTCGAAGCAGGGAATGCCTTCAGCCGTAAGCGCCTTGATAAAATCTTTCCGGGGAAGTTCTTTAAATCCTTCTTTGTGATAACGAAATGGAAAGAGATGGAAGGCGGCGCGCGTAACGCCGTCATATAATTTGTAGGGCACGATGCCCGGGATGGTTTGGACCCTGGATTTAAGGTAGGCCGCATTGACGTTGCGGGTTTCGGTTTGGGCTTCCAGACGCTTCAATTGCGCGATGCCGATGGCGGCCTGGTATTCCGTCCAGCGCAATTTGTTACCGGCGATCAGCGTGCCGGCATGCACTTCCCCTACGACTGATCCAAACGGATTGCCGTAGTTATGATAGGAATAGCATTTATCCATGAAAGCATCATCGTTGCTTGTGATGGCGCCGCCTTCACCGATCGCCAGGTTTTTGGAATTCTGAAAACTGAAACAGCCGGCATGACCGAAACTTCCCACTTTCTGGTGATTGATTTCTGCCATGTGCGCCTGACAGGCATCCTCGATCACGAGCAGGTTATGTTTTTTCGCAATGTCCATGATGCGGATCATATCTGCGGGCAGACCGAGGATATGCACGGGTATGATGGCTTTCGTCCGTGGCGTGATTTTCTGTTCGATTTTTCCGGCGTCGATCTGAAACGTTTCCGCATCGGTGTCAACAAAAACCGGCATGGCGCCCGTAGCGAGCACTGCGGCCACCGTGGCAATAAAAGTATACGGTGGTACAATCACTTCATCACCGCCGCCGATATTCATCTGGAGCAGCGCAGTAATCAGCGCATTGGTCCCGTTTACCAGGCTCAGACATCGTTTGGTGCCAATGACGGCAGCCCATTGCTTTTCAAATTCTGTCACCAGATCGGCACGTGACCAGATCCCGCTTCTCAGGTCATCGACGACGATCTTTTCATCGGTATCCTTGTTCCATATCGGCCAGTCCGGCCATTTTTTCGAACGGATCGGTGCACCACCCAGCATGGCGGGCTGATGCAGCATCCCGCTGCCGGCGATCATTGGCGCCTGGTTCCCTGCAAAAAGTTTCGGTGCTACCAGCATACCCGCTGCCATCAGTCCGGATGAGCGGATAAAGGAGCGGCGTGTTTTTTCTTTTTCGTTTTCCTGATTGAATTCCATATTCGGAGATTTAAAATCAACGTTGATTTTTTGCTTTTTCCAGTACCGATTGCAGGGTAACTGCTACCCCGCCCCTGCGCCGGCTTTCATCGGCAGCTTCCATAAATGTATAGATCTCGATGGTTTCCTCCTCCGGCACGGGTGGAATGCCTGTGCTGAAAAAACCAAGTATTTCTTTTAGCAGCGCTTCATAGCCCGAATACGGTCCGACCCTTGCAACGCCATTTTCCCCGAAGGCTGTTCCGCCATATTCATTTTTTCCGTTCCGGTTTCCACGGAATGTGCCGATCCGCTGATCCGCCCAGGTGCCCACGACCAGATCGGTGTTTTCTGTGTGGATACGAACCACCTCATGACAACCCTTCCCCAGAATAGTATACACTGCTTCGATACCGTGTATGCCATACCAGAAAAAATCCGGATGGTGTGGCTCCAGCGGAGACGGACTAAAACAGTCCGCACCTAAAATGCGGCCGATCGTTTTGCCTGAAGCAATATCCTGCATACCGGTCATATACCGGATGGAAGAGGCGGAAAATACCGGCACCTTATACTTTTTTGCGGCGGCATATACCGCGAGCACATCGGCCAGCGTTCCGGCGATGGGTTTGTCTATAAAAACGGGTTTGCCCGCTTTCATTACTTCCAGGGCCTGCGCGAGGTGCGGTCTCCCGTCATTGGTCTCCAGCAAAACAACATCCACTTTCTCCAGTAATTCCGCGATGCTCGCCGTGATCTCCACTCCAGACTTCTTTACCGTTTCCGTATACGAAGGGATGCGCTCATAACTGCTTTTTATGTCCGTGCTACCATTGGGGTAAGCAGCTACGATCCGGTAACCCTGGTATACCGGATCCGGCGTGGCGCTGTTGAGTATTTCCGTAAACTCCGTGCTGTGCGAGGTATCAAGTCCGATGATGCCGATCCGCTTTCCTTTGGGCACCTGCGTCACTATGCGGGACGTATGTATCCCTTCCGCAGCGATTTTTCCTGTCAGCAACAGCCCCATGCCACCTGCCGTAGCGGCCTGAACAAATTTTCTGCGGTCTACCCTGGGATCATTCATTGCGTTTTATTAAAGCGTATACAATCGGTTACTGCTATCCGTTATTTGCCATTTCTGATTTTTGTGTTTCCGCCTTTTTCGAGCGAGATATCCACCGGTGCATTGGTTTTCCAGGCACCGCCGGTAAAGTCGGGTACGGGGATCGAGTTGGAATGATTGGCTACCGACCACACACTCAGCGGACCGACGGCGCTCCATAAAGCGGCATCATACACATCCTGGTCGAGGGGCAGTCCATTGCGGAGACAGTCAATCGTTTTCCAATCCATCAGAAAATCCATCCCACCGTGACCACCTACCTGCCTGGCCGCCTCCCCGATTTTTTTTACGATGGCCGGCTGATAGGTTTCCTGCAGTTTAAGACAGGCTTCCGGACTCAGCCACTCGTCACCATTGGCATAGCGGGCAGGCTCCGGATATTTTAATGCCGATCCTTTGGTGCCGCTTATCTGCTGGATGCGGCTATACGGCCGCGGTGAACTGACATCAAACTGGACTACCAGCGTTTTTCCTTTGTGTGTCCGGATGGTGCTCGTGTTGATGGTACCGTTAAAATTCCTTCCTGCAAATGTTTTATAAAAATCATCTTTGGCGGCGAGTTCTTTTGCCATCGCGCCCACCATAAAATCGGCGCTGGAGACCGACACCAGAAAATCCATCTGGTCCCCCCGGTTGATATTCATCAGCTGGCATAAGGGACCGAGTCCATGGGTCGGATACAGATTGCCGACACGTTTGCTGGCTTCCTCCAGCTCCCACATCTGATAAAAATGATCTTTGGCAAACATCAGTTCTTTCAGGTCGTGCAGGTAGCCGCCTTCCGCATGCGTAATCTCACCGAAGAAACCCTGTCTTGCCATTTGCAGGGTAACCATCTCCGTGAAATCATAGCAGCAGTTTTCCGTCATCATGCAATGTTTCTTCGTACGTTCAGAGGTCTCTACCAGCTGCCAGCATTCTTCCAGCGTTTTCGCCGCCGGCACTTCCACACATACATGCTTACTGTGTTCCATGGCGAATACGGCGATGGGCGTATGAAGCGCCCAGGGCGTCAGGATATAAATCAGGTCCAGGTCTTCCCTGGCGCAAAGGGTTTTCCATGCTTCCGCATCGTCACTGTAAAGTACCGGTTTGTGCGCGCTGCCTTCCAGCAGTTTGAGTGCCAGCGCCACGCGGGAAGGCCGGAGGTCGCACAACGCGCCGATCTCCACGCCCTCGATATGATTCAGCCGGTCAACGGCATCGTGTCCCCGATTACCAAGGCCAACCAGTCCCACCCGCACTTTATCTAGTTTCGGCGCAGCATATCCCGACATATTAAACGCCGGCTCCCGCAAACGGGAGGCCTGACGGCGGAGTTCGGACAACAGGTCTTGTTCGTTGTTGCCCGACGACAGGGCCGTCGTGAGACCCACACCTGCCATGGCCGCCTGTCTTAAAAAATTTCTCCTGTTATTTTCCATATCGGTTCAAAGGGGTTTATAATTCCCTGGCCGTGTTTTGATTCATTGAAAAAATACATTCTTCGAGAAAGGCCGGCTCATATCCGTTGCCCGCCGCCCACTGCACGGCTGTCTTGATCTTCTCCCGGTAGTCCGGTTGGTAATTGAAATAAAACGGATAAAAATATTGCTCGTGCACCAGCAGGTCGAGGTAAGGTGGCTTGCCGCCATTTTCTTTATATGCTTCCAGGTGCGGAAGGATTTCATCCAATTTCTTTGTATCGATCACGAGGCTGGTTCTGATAAAGACCACATCCTGCCGGGTATCCTTCCAGACAAATCTCTTTTTAACCTGTCTTGTTTGTTCTACGTCCAGGTAGTAGTTCACCGAAGGCAGGTCGTCATCCACATTAAAATAGCCCAGCTGGCCCTTGTACCCTGCGTCGCGCAACGCGCGCGATCCTTCTTTCGTCGCTTCGCCCCAGTGAATCGTCGTTACCGGACCTGTTAATTCAATTCCGGCGAAGCGCTTCACTTCTTTCATTACGATGGCGCAGTCCCGTTCCACCGTTTCATATCCTGCATTGATGTAAGGTTTATCGGGAAATTCCTGCCAGGCATGAAAACTCAGCCGCAGCCAGCCGGCACTGGCGATCCATTCCGCCTTGTATTTATCGGGCATCATCGACAGGTCAAAGGAGTCTGTCTGGTAAAAAACATTTAAGTGAATTTTTGTCCCGTATTGGTCGTGCAGCTCTTTCAAGAAACCCATGAACGGATTTTCAAAAAGCGAATGATACTTGTCCGCCTGTTGCTGCAGGTCGCGCAGAAACCAGATATTGTCGTCGATGGAGAGGCGGTATCTGCCTTCAAAATGATCCAGCCGGTAAAGTTCAATGGTTTGCGTTTCGCCTGTTGCCGCATCTTCAACAGTTACCTTATTTTTATACGCGGTCAGCGCTGCAATGCCCGTGAACGAACCTGCGTCTCCCTGCATCGGTTCACCATTCAACAGCAGTCTGCTGCCGGGTGCCGCCGTTACGAGCATCTTTACTTCCAGTCTGCCATTGCGGATAATTCCATCGGCTGGGTGCATCATATCCCCATCGATCGGCGAAACAATCGTAAAGCTGCCTTTTTTCGGTTGGTTCATCGCTTGCATATTATTCCTGCCAGTTTTGAAGTATGTTAACAGGTGTAACGGAAGTCATGGATGTTTTTCCCGGCAGCAGAAATACATTGCAGGCCAGTTTTTGCGAAGACGTCAATGATATTTCAAAACCTACCCGCGTCGTTCCCGGATTCGGCGTATCGTAAGGTTCCGGTGGTGGATCGGTGGGCCAGGTTTTCAGGGTGATGGAGCCGGCGCCTTCCACGACCAGTGTTAGTATTTTGCCGTCTTTTGTCAACTCGGCGGTATTCTTTCCGGTGATGCGCACCGTAGCAGGCGTGAGCATGGACCAGCGCACCGTCGTTGCCGTATCAGCGGCCGTCAGTTCATCCCTGACAACCACATATGCATTGTTGCATAGTGCGATGCCGCGCAGAGCCTGGGCCAGTTGTCCCTGGTATGATGATGACATATCCACGATGGCTGACATGAAAGCGGGTTGTTTGGTAAAGTGCGTAATCGGCGCCTGCCCCTTCACCTGTTGCAGTTGGTTGTTTACCGTGAGCGTACTGTGGGCGAAATTATTGTACCTGAAAATTTTCCAGCGCTGGCCGTCCTGTTTATCTTCCCAGAGATCGATGTGCCGTGATTCCAGCGATTCATAATCCTGGTATCCGAAGTCCATCGCCCAGCGAACGCCTTCCGCTTCCATCACAAAGGATCCGATATCCATATGTCCGTGCGTGACAGACGGTGATCCGCCTTTGATACCCGCGAAAACAGCGTTCGGATCCGTCCAGGAAGAACGCATCAGCGCTACGGGATTTCTGCCCGCACCTTCCCAGCATTTTGTTTTCGGTGCAGTGATGTCCGACAAACCGATCCCGGCGCCCCAGATCATCACCGCCGGCATAAAACGATATTGCATCTGCGACTGAATCATGTCAGGTGACAGAAAATGACGGTCTTCCCACAACAGCGATTTATCCTTCAGGTGATCTGCAAACCAAAACATGGCCGGCTGAATAGCCACATGGGCAGCCACATCCGAATAGTTGAAACACTGGTCGGTAGGGCCGACCATATTTTGAATATAACCGGCAGATTTCAGGAATCCGGATTGCTGGTCCAGACCGAAACTCGTCTTAAACATTTTCTGCAGTCCGCTGATAAAAAGTACATTATAGGTGGATCCGTAACTCCAGTATCCATACCCCTCGGCATAGGCGCCATCGGGTTCATAGTCCTTCATTGAAATGACGATGCTTTTCAAAGATCGGTTGATGACGTCTGCGGCAAATTTGGGATCATCCTCAAACACGGCCATGGCGCCATAACTGATACCGGTATTGCATACCTGGTTCCAGTTGTTGGTAACGGACAGCCATTTGCGGTACGCATGGTAGGCCGTATCGTAGGATGGCGCAATGCCTTTAACCAGGATCGCCTGGCGGATCAGCGCCCGTTCGGATGCGGGCAAATCATTGTACAGCCAGTCATAGCCGATGGCTACCGCGAAATTGATTTCCACCACATCCAGAAAATGACTTGGATTCCAGTCGCTGAAATTGCAAACGGCCAGCAATTCCTTTTCAGCCTGGTCAAAATATTTCTTTTGATGGGTGATGCGCCAGGCATAGCTGAGGTAGAAAATGCGGTATTCACAAAGCCGGTAGGTGTCCAGCCGGATGCCGGTCATCACACGCTCGGAAGGTTTCAGCGTGAGCACGCTGTCGCATTGCCGGAGGATGGCGTCCTGCACTGTTTTCCAAACCGTTCCCGGCTGTATACTTTTCCGAATGTTCTCTTCATCGGCCGTGGTCATGAGCAACCTCGGATGCGCCGGTATTTTCCAGGCGGCATCCACCAGCTGCACTTGTGCCGCGGTGCGGAAATTTGCCAACAGACTGACCAGTAATACGAAAAGTATTCTCATGTGTTGTTGCTCCTGAAACAAATTTATTTCATTGACAGGGATGTTGATTCTTCAAATCCATGGAATGTGTATACTTTTTTACCATTATCCGGCGACCTTACTGTACGCTGACGATCAACGGGTGTAGCTGTTTTTCCCGCAGTTCGCCGAGATAGCGGAACCAGTCTGCACTGCTCCTGATCTCCTTTGCCTTATCCCAGGCGGCACCCGTGAAATAACTGATCTCCCCCGCAGGGTCAGTCGCACTGTGTATCAGGACCTGCTGATCCGAAACGGTGATCCGGGTGACGCCGGGAACCACGGAACCGACACCGGTGGTGCCGTTCAGGCTGTCGGCAGGCTCCCAGTACCCTGCAATTCCCTGTTTTTCGTCGAGCAAAAAACTGCCCGGCTTTTTTCTTTTCACCAATCCGATCACGACGGGCAGGGGCTGATGACCGGAATAAACATAGTGCGCGGTGATCAAATTCAGCTGGCTACCTGCATCGAGCTGGATCGTTTTGGTGGCCTGCACCGAATCGCCCTGCACGATCCACGCATCATAGATCAGTTGAAAACAGCTGCGGAGCGGACCGTTGTCGAGTATCCGCCAGCGGTGATAATTCTTCGAATACCAGACGGAGTCAGATTTGAACGGCGCAATATTTCCGGCTCCCAAAGAAAAACCTACATCATAGTTGTCTAAGCCATCGCCATGATCCTTATGATAATCATCCAGTCTGTACCGGGTATCGAGCACGAGCTTATCCGTTCGTTTTACCCATACATCCAGCCCATAGGCATTTTCATTGGTGGTCTCCAGGGCTTTTCCATACATCCGGAAAGCGATCTTATCATTTTCCCAGGCGAAATCATCCTTTCTTTCCGGCACATAGCGGCAATAGGTTTTGGAGGCAAACGGCATGGCATGTCCTTTTTTCAAAAAAAGTTTCACGGTGCTGTTGGCGGGGATGGTTGTCTGCACCAGCAGATTCCGGATCTTTTTTTCCCCGTGGTGCTCGAGCTGATAGACCAGTTGCTGTCCGGCTGCGTCGGTCACGATAAAATCAGCCGTGTCGATCTGGGGCCACGCAGCGGTCACCGCAGACCAGGGCAGTTCCACTACCTGCGATGTAAATGCCAGGGTGCTTTTGTTCGAGATGGAAATCACATGAGCCGGTTGCGCATGAAGCAATACCGGCAGCAGCAGCAGACACAAAAAACCTTTTTTCATTTCTCTATGGTTTAGGCAGGCTAAAAATCCGGATGAAATAATTCTTCAAAAGACTGATCCGCCACATATTTCACATCATGCTGTATGCGGAAATCAATCACTTTCAGCAGAAGCTTCTGCCAGAGACCGTACTCCACATCAAATCGACCTGAAATGGTTGGCAACCGGTATGGCATGTTTTCGGAGAGCCAGGCGCGGCTATAGGCTTCTTTCAGCATGCCTGATTCATCCATCATGTCCTGGATCAGTCCGTGACAGAGGTAGGCAATATCATAATAGACAAAATCATTTTTCTTTTTTCCGAGCATCGATTCATTCCAGCGGTCGCAGATCGCGGCGGCCCACACGAAACGACTGGCCGTGTAATGCAGCAGCCGCGCAGATACCAGAAGGGTGTTTATAAAAGCGCTGTCGGCTTTATCAGCCGATGCCAGGGCGCCGATCAGGTATGATTCGGCGCGTTCGCTTTGCTTGCGTGCCAGCCGGAAATCTGCGATATGCGCTTTTGTCTGCGCGAGATAATAAGTGGAAAAAGGATTTGACCAGCTCTCGACGATGGTTCCCTTCGGGAGATGATTGGTTCCGTCCTCAATGCATTTTTCCAGGGTGGTGATGGTATTCGCGAGCAGGGTCAGCGCCTGGCTCATATCATCTGCCGAGCGTGGAAACACGATCCGGCTATAGGCGGCGGTAAAAAGATTTTTATCGGGCGATGTTCCCTGCCAGGCGCCGATGCAACCATAGGCCATGAACATCCATGAGGGCCGGATAAAGGGTTCCACGGCATCGGTCCATACAGAGGTGATAAATCCCAGGGTATTATTTTTCATGCCGGCCTTCAGACAGAGGTCGATGTTGTCATACGTGTAATCAGCCGCGGGATACACATGGCCCCAGCCGGAAACAGCCGGCTGAATAAAGAATGGCTTTTTTTCCTTGAGTACCGGATCGAGGTAATAATGGATATTGGCGGTATCGGGTGTATACTCCCAGATAACGGGTATCACATCTTTCGGCATGCGCGTCATGATATCCGGATAGTAGCTGTTCATATCCGTCCACGCCAGCACCGTTTTACCATATCTCTTTAATGTCTGCTGAACGAAATCCAGGTGACGGAGCCAGAGTGCTTCTGAATGGACCGACGTGTCAACGTCTGTACTGATCCGTTTGGTTTCCCAGGTTTCGTCAAAACCCACGTGCATGAAGGGACTGGGAAATAATTTCGCGTACTGGCTGATCCAGTTTTGCAGGAGGGTATCCACCGCGGGATTGCGGGGATCAAGCTCTTCCCCGTACTGACCGATGCCGAGCGATGCATATTCTTCGAGTTTGAGCAGGTCGTGGAGATGACCGTAAAAGGCGACAAATGGAATCACATCCATATGACGTTGTTTCCCATAGGCAACGATCTCCCGGATCTGATCCTGCGTATAACAGGCCTGGTCGTTCATGCCGGCATAGCCTTTCATGGCAATGCTCACCTCATTGTAAAAATAGTACTGGTTGGTTTTCCATTTCGCGAGGTAGTCAATCTGTCTTTTTATCTCGTCTACGGTAATCAATCCGCCATGCGCAAAATCCATCATGACGCCGCGGTATGGAAGGGCTGGCTGGTCCGCGATTTTTACAAAAGGCAGGACAGCCGCTGTCCCCTGACCGGAGATCAGTTGCGACAAGGTCTGTACGGCATAAAATAAGCCTGCCGATGTATTTGCCTCTACGTGAACGCCGCGGCTGGTTATTTCCAGCTGATAAGATTCACGTACCCCACCGGTTTCACCCAGTCCCGGAACTTCCCCCCCGGTTTTTTTTACCTGCCAGGTAAAACCCGCAGCGGCCTGTGTGGCAACGGTCGGCACGGCCCGCCCCGTGCGTTGTCCGGCCATCGCCTTCAGCGTCTGCAACGCAAAAAGGATGTCTGCAGGCATTTGTGTATTGCTGTAGATCGTCAGTCTGGATAAAGAGAATGACCCGTGCTGGTATTCGATGTTGGCCGGCGCCGGAAAAAGCACCGGGTCCTGCGACCTTGCGCCTTCGATCAGTACAAAGCAGAAACAATAAATAATCAGGTGCTTCAACATGCTGTATGCGAATTTGGTTTTCATTATTTTATTTCCATTGAGCGAGTGCGGGCACCGGCGTGCTGCTGTCCACGGATGCATCGCCCGGCAACAGGAACACATCGAATACCCGGTGCGTATGCGCCGGAATCACCGCTTCGAAACCAACCAGCCGGGTTCCCTTATTGGATGCGTCATAGTCGTGTGGTGGCGGATCCGTCGCCCAGGTCTGCATCTTCAAGACATTACTACCGGTTACCTGCCACCGAAGTTTTTTTCCCTCTCTGCTCAGCAAAATGGAATTTTCCCCTTCGATCTGCACACTCGCTTCCGTAAGCATGGACCACCTGACGGTGACCGCCGAATCGCCGGTTTCAATTTCATCCTGCACCAGTCCATATTTTTTATGGCATAACGCAATCCCCCGGTCTGCTTTGATTACCTGCCCCGCATACAGACTGCTCAGCGATGCGGTGGCAAAAACAAAATTGCTGTCGGCCGCAGATCCCTGCACAGCGGCATAACCGTCCACCCGTTGCAGCTCTCCGTTTATGGTCAGCGTATTGTGTACTTCATTGCGATATCGGAACACATCCCAGCGTTGACCGTTTTGCTTGTTGTTCCAGAGATCGACTTGTTTTGATTCGAGTGAATTATACTCCTGCATGCCAAGGTCGGCAGCCCATCGAACACCCAGGGCATCAAATACAAAAGACCCTGCATCCATATGGCCATGGGTTACCGAGGGCGATCCGCCTTTGAAACCGATAAAACAGGCAGTTGGGTCAGTCCAGGATGAACGGATCAGCGCCACAGGATTTTTTCCGGCTCCTGTCCATAGCATATTTTTCGGCGGGGTGATTTTATGAAGATCCATTCCTTCGCCCCAGATCATTACGGCGGGCAGCAGGCGGTCATCGATCTGACGCAGGCTGCTGTCGCTGCTGAGAAATGACTGCTCATTCCACAACAGGCTCTTGTCTTTCAGTTTAGCGGCAAACCAAATCATCGCCGGCTGAAAAATCGACGCTTCGACGGCATCTGAATAGTTAAAACATTTTCCGGTGGGCCCCACCATATTCTCCAGGTAAGCGGCAGTCTTTTCAAAGCCCCTTTCCTTTTCGAGCCCAAACACAGAATGGAAAATCTTTTCAACCGCGCTCAGGAACAATACATTGAAGGTAGTGCCATAACCCCAGTACGTGTATCCTTCCGCAAAAGCGCCATCCGGATCATAATCTTTCATGGCGATATCGATGCTGGCGATGGACCGGTTGATGACTTTCACAGCCAGGGTGGGATTATCTTCAAACACCGCCAGTGCACCATAGGAAATACCCGCATTGCACACCTGATTCCAATTGTTTGTTACGGATAGCCATTTGCGGTAGGAAGGATAGGCTGTGTCATAAGAGGTCAGGACGCCTTTGGTCATAATCGCTTCGCCGATGATCTTCCGGTCGGCGGGCGACAAATCCTGGTAAAGCCAGTCGTACCCGATGGCAACCCCCGTGGTCATTTCGGCCACGTCGAGGTAGTGCTGCGGATGCCAGTCGCTGAACCGGGATACTGCCATCAATTCTTTTTCCGCACGGTCGAAATATTTTTTGTCGCGCGTCATCCGCCAGGCATAGGCGAGGTGAAAAATGCGGTAAAGACAGTCCCGCGAAACACTTAAAAGTCGGATGCCTGTCAGCACGCGGGCGAGGACCGGCAGCGGAATGATGCTGTCGCAGCGGCGGAGTATTCCGGCATGGAGCTGAGACCATATGGGGTTTGAGCGAATATTTTCTTTGATTTTATCCTCGCCGCCTTTCAGCATCAATAATCTCGGATGATCCACGATGGCAAAGCCGCGGGGAATGAACTGTGCCGTATCCAGGTAATGCACCTGTGCCGATGCGGCTGCTGACATAAACAGCAGGGCAAACCAGACGGTAAACAGTTTTGACGGCACGGAGACGCGCTGCCCGGTATCGGGATACAGATCAATCATGGGAGAGTCTGGCAATTTCACAACCAGCGAGTAAAAAAGCGCCAACGCCATACACATTGGTACTCTCGAAATCCACTTTATCGGGCCGGTCGGAAATCGCCTGCACGAAGCCGAGTTTGCCATCCTCATGCACCGAGCTTACCAGGGCCGCCCAGGCCTTTTGCACCACCGGCAAATATTGTTGTTTTACAAGGAGACCATGGTTGATGCCCCAGGTGAGTGCATAGCAGAAAAAACCGGTGCCACTTGTTTCTTTGATATTAAAACTGGTTGGATCGAGGAGCGAACTGTGCCAGCTGCCATCCGGTTGCTGCAGGCCAGCGATGCGCGCCGCCATGCGTTTGTACTGTGCTTCGAATTTCGGACGATCGCCAAAACCGGGAGGCATATTTTCCATCATGCGGACGAGACCGCCCATCACCCATCCATTGCCTCTTGACCAGTATACTTTTTGTCCGTTGGCTTCGCGCCGGTCGAAAAAAGTGCTGTCTCTGAAAAAAAGATCCGCGGTGGAATCGAACAGGTAGGCGGATGTCTTCCACCAGAGGCTGTCTGCCTTTCGCAGATACCGGAGATCTCCGGTTGCCGTTGACAGGTAGGCCAGCGCAGGCGGACCCATGTAGAGCGCATCGCACCAGGCCCACTCGTGGAAATAAACTTTGTTTTTGAAAGCCAGCGATTCGGTAAAGGCCCTTGCTACAATGGTATCGGCCTGTCCCCGGAACTTCTCAATCATCTTCGGCTCCTTATAATGCATATAAAGCAGCGAATACATCTGGCCCGTGCAATAGTCGTCAGCAAATAAACGGTGTACACCGGTTTGCCATCCGTTGCCTTCCCCGATGGCATAGAGAAACCTGTAGTAGGTTTCGTCCCCGGTAAAAGCCGCCAGCGCGGCAAAACCGGTGTACATGGATCCGTTTTCCCATTCGTTTTTAATATAAGGATCTCTCCCTTCCGTAAATTCTTTCATCTGCCATACAGCCACCCGTTTCATCTTCTCCTTTACAAAAGCGGGTTTCATCACTGAATCCGATTGAGCAAAGGCCGCGGATGAACAGATCAAGGCGAAGCATGTGACAATTGTCGGGAGCAATCTTGGGATCATCTCTACAATTTATACAAACATCTGCGTAACTGATCAGTCCCTTAATTTTTGTCGAACCACAATGGCGTGGCGCAATTGTCGGGGCCACCCAGGAGTGTGACCGCTTTGGCAACTTCCACGGAATTCGTTTCGGCTTCCAGTTCCAGGAACGGCAGGCGGCGGATAAAAGTGCCGGCCGGAAGATCCGGGTTATCGCTGTGTACAACAGGATATATTTTCGGTAATCCTTCCGCCCGCAACATGGCCCAACCTTCCTGACCGTCAGGAAACAATGCCATCCATTTCTGCTGAGCCACCTGCTGCTTTTGCATCGTCGGATCGCTGCTCCAGGCTACGGGGTAGTCGTTTACCGCCGGCGAATTGCTGCCATCACCCGGTGCAACCGGTGTTGCAGGGTTATTGACGTAATTATCAATGGCCGTTGCATCCGTTATACCCCACTGTGCCATCGAATTGCGAATGCCCGTTTCATATAAAGCCTGGGCCGTTTGACCGCCGCCGGTGTTCCAACCGTTCAGCACACCCTGCGCCTGCAGGAAGTGAGCCTCAGCGGCATGCAGGATATCCTGTGGCACAGCGTAAGTGGCTTTGAATCCGCTCGAAGTCCAGAAGGTCCACTTCGTTCCCAGGTTGGATGTGTTCACACGTGTGTTGACGCTGTCGATCTTTTCCTCAACATATAATCCATTGCGGATCGGATGAAACACGCCGGTATTTACTGCAGGCTGAAAGTAGATCGGCATGCGCGGATCGTTATAGCCAAATTGCATCGACGCGATCGTGGAGCTCATGCGGATATCATCAAAATATGCGCATACCGAAACGCCGCTTTCTTCTATATAGTTGATCGCATTTTTCGGCATGTAGGCGTCATCCGTAATATCTGTCATCACGCCGCCGGCAACAGCTGCTTCAGCCTGTTGCTGGGCAACGGTAGGATTTGCCTTCGCGATGCGTATGGCAAGGCGGAGCCTCAGTGTGTTCGCGAATTTGATCCATTGGGAAACAGGATCACTTGCTTTTCCGTAGACCAGATCGAACGTACCAAATGGTTTCTCTCCTACATGATTCTTAAGGGACGTGGTGGCAGAATCAAGTCTTTTGAAAAAATCATAATAAATGGAATCCTGCGGATCGTAAGGAACGGTCGTTGTTCCTTCGGAGGCATGAAAATAAGGTACTGGTCCAAAATAATCAGTGATCCGGTCAAACATCCATACCCACCAGATGCTGGCAAGCGCATATTCGGCGGAAGTAGGATCTTCATTGGCCATGATTGTTCTCAGCTGCGGAGCCGCTGAAATGTATACCGGGTTCCACTGCGATTGCAGCCATGAATTTACCGGAACGTAGCGGTCAGTCGTAAACGAATGCGCGGCCTGGGAATACAGCTGTGAATATACGCCGCTGTAGGCCTCTTCGGCGATTTCAAAATCGTCCGGCGATAAAGTCGACGACTGCAGTGCGTAAGAGAACATATACGGGTAGTCAATCGAACTCACCGTTGCGATCTTGGTCTGATCTGTATTCAGGTCCTGAAATTTCTTTGTACAGCTGCCGAACAAAAGCAGCATCAGCAGCAGGGAACAGGCTCCCGTGGAAATGGCTTTCATATTTGATGTATTACGCATAAAATGACTTTTATTAGAATGAAAGTTTCAGATTCACACCCAGACTTCTCGTGGAAGGAAGGCTATAGTATTCAATACCCTGGTAATTGCTGTTGCCGAACGCAACTTCGGGATCAAAATCCATTT
>CAZZYD010000038.1:0-19441 GCA_964658175.1 uncultured Puia sp.
CTGTATTGAGCAGCGCGGCTGTACTGACGGTATCGGTATTAAAAATTTCGGCGAGCCGCGCGCTGATCTGCCTGTCCGTAAGCCGGCTGCTGTCGCCCGCAACAGGGGTATAGGACGTATATTTCCTGTCAGGATAGCTGGTGCTGAATGGATTTTGAAGGGTGATGCTATAGGTGCTGTCCCTTTGCGCATTCGTCTGGAATACCACCGATTCATTGCCGGTGAAATGCGTCATTTCAAATTTTATTTTTCCGTTGCCATCGGTTTCAGCGGGACGGAAATTGGTATTTCTGCCCGGCACCGACAGATAGCTGCTGATATGTTTTGCAGGCGAGCCGTCGATGGTACTCACCATATTGCCGTTGATCACCGGACCATATACTTCCGGTTCATACACCGGCGAATCTCCCCGAACGATATCCTGCCAGGAAAAACGCCGGGATGTTTTTGTAAGCAGGAGGTTGTCGATCGCCACAGGATCCGGCTGATTTTCGGAAGAGAAATAGGATTCGGGCCGATCGATGGGTTGGCTGACGCCGGATTGCAACAGGAGATAATTGTCTATCCGGGAAGAAGGCTGTTGTTCCCCGCTGTCCAGTTTAAAAACAGCCACGGAAAGATGGGCCATGTCTGGTTGCCGGCTGCTGTCAGAAACGGAAATGTTCAATGCTATTTTCTCGCGCCGTGCATATTTTTCTTTGTCGGTGGCGGCAGTCAGCACCAGGTGATTGACGGGTTCCCTGAAGAGCAGGCGTTCGCATACGGGGTTGAATTCTTTGTCCATGATCATTGCCTGCGACACCCCTTCTCCCAGCTGCATGCGATCGAAATCAAAAATCGCCTGTCCGTTGCTTGTGATCGCGCCGGTAGCTATTTTCAAGATTCCCCGCGTATGCACCAGGAGGTATACATAACTGAACCGTGGATCTGCAGCGCCTGTCGCCGATTGAACCAGCAGCCGGTATCCGGAAGCGCTGGTCGTCTGCAGTCGAAGGCTGAGACCTTCGCTGTGCGCGGCCGGCAGATCCGTTACCAGGCTGTCAGTGCTAAAACGGACCCGCGCACTATATGTATGACCTTTGTGTGCGATAAAATCAAATCTTCCGATGCCGTTTTTATAGGAGCGAAAAGAAGCGACGCTGTCATGCCCGTTGTCCAGTATGATACCGGTACAGGAGATCCCGCGTCCAAATGCGTCCTTCATTTCAAAAGCCAGGACACCCGGCTGGTTTTCCAGCAGCACACCGCCCTCCGGATAAAAACTGATCTGTGGTTTGTTTGCCGCGACGGGCCGTGCCCTGTTGCTCAGTACGACAACGGACTTCTCAAAAAAAGCATCCTGACCCCCGTTCTTCATCCAGTTGCTGTACGCGCGCAAAATATACGTTCCGGACGCGAGGGTTGATGGCAGGGTCAGGTAACCATTTCCCAAGCCATCTTTCAAACCGATTTTTGCCTGAATCACCGGTTTATGGCCCGCATCGATGAGTTCTACATAGGCGATCCGGCTCATCGCCAGGGGTTGATGCAGAAATCCATCCACCGCAACTATTTTCAGCCAGATGGTCTCCCCACCGGCATATACTTCTTTGGCGGTATGCACATACATCTCTTCCGGCAGATGACGGACCTGGTAGGCATTCCATTTCGCTTTGTTCTGACCGAGCAATACGGTTTCCTGTGCCTGGATATGCTGACAGATCATCAGGCACAGCAGGTATCCACGCCAGCCGGGAATGAACATTTTCCTGCAGCGACTGATCAGCCTGAGCAATATATCCTTCGTCAATATGGTACAGTGTTTTCTCATGGCCAGAAATCAGGTTTTTGCAAAACACCGCCCATCTGACGGCAATCGGCACAGTCTATGCCGGAGGCTGTTTCACCGACCCAGAATCCATTTTTGTCGTACACATAATTCAGGGGAATATACCCGCCGCCACTAAAGAAATTTGCGAGGGTCGAGCCTTTATTCAACAGGGTATCGAAATCGCATTGTTCATATCCCGTCGTGATCACGGTGGATGGAAAGTCCAGGCGGTCGATAAAAATACGTTTCTCCGTACCGGTGGAGCATTCCACATATCCCACCACGGTTTCAGTCGCATCATTCAGGTTGTGAAGATTACCGGTAATCTCCGAAGGCTGTGCATCGAAGATGGAACCCAGCTCCTCTGTATTTTTTTGCATTTTCTGATAGAACTCAAATGCGTTCTTTGACAAAGCATGCTGGCTTATATTGATGCTGTATTTTATCACGAGCTTATTGGTGGTAAAAGGGATAAACTGGATGGGCTGCTCGTAGATTTCATCAGATGCAAATTTTGTTGAGGAGGCCACGATAATGGACGAAGAGGGCACGGTCTTGTAGCAGGTATAGATCAGTTCGTTTTCCGGCCGGGCGAACAGGCTGTCATCCCGGTAAACCAGGTCGGAAAAATACTGCGCTGTGTATTTCCAGGTTTCAACAAAATCCCATTTATAATAATGCGTGCTGTTCTGCGGATCGTGGGTGCTGGCATAGATCGATACGCCTGCAGGCGCATATTGCCAGGAAACGCTGTCGATCGGGGGTGTTGTTTTCGCGGGACTGAAATCCGATACATATTCCTTTCCATTGCTCAGCACGATATGCACCCTGTACTCGTCGCCGGGGTCGAGCCCCGGACCGGTGCCATCATATACACCCGGGCCGTTTTCTGTTAACGTGAAATTTGAGCTAGCCCCGCTTTTGCCTTCGATGGATATGGAAGCCCCTGACTCGGCCTGGAAATAGGGTGAGTCAAGGCTGGTGCTCCGGGAAAGTTTTATTTCAGTTTGTTCATTCCCCGAGTTAATAAACCCTTCCACCACCAGATACCCCGCGGCAGGTACATGCACGGGCGAATTGTAACGCTGCCGGCAGGCAGGTAACAAAAAGATCGCCATCATCAGGCACCAGGAGAAGATACGCATATTAGAATCTGATATTAAAATTTACATATGGGATGGCGGTTCCGAAAATGGATAGTTTATAGCCGTTCACGGCGCCATTCTGTGATACATAATATACCGAGTAAGGATTTTTACGGGCTGTAAAATTATACACCCCGATCGTCCAGGAATTGTGGGTGAGCTGATGCACCCGGTGATTGCCTTCAATATTCATCCCAAAATCCATTCGGAAATAATCCGGGATCCGGTAGGCATTCCTGTCAGCATACAGCGTCCGGTAAGATCCACTGTAATAAAAAACGCCGGTGGGCAGGGTAATGGGCCGCCCGGTGCTGTAGGTTCCGTTGATCGACACGCTGAAACGGTGATTGACCCGGTAGTTACTGATCACCGTTATATCATGTGGCTTATCGTAGTTTGCAGGATAAAAATGACCGCCGTTGATCAGTTCGCCGGCATAGGCATCATCCTGTTTCAAGAGGGTGCGCGAATAAGTATAGCTGATCCAGCCGTTGAGTTTGCCCGTTAATTTTTTTATCAGCAGTTCCACGCCGTAGGCTTTTCCTTTTGTATTCAGCACATCGGTTTCGATATGATGATTTAACACCAGTTGTGCCCCGCTTTTATAGTCGAGGTAGTGTTCTATGTGTTTATAGTAGACCTCCACGGAAGTCTCAATGGTATTGTCCCGGAAATTCTTAAAAAGTCCCAGCGAGATCTGGTCGCCTTGTTGCGGCCGGATATTCGGATCACTCAGCTTCCAGATATCTGTCGGCGCGATGGCGGCGGTATTGGACAATACATGGATATACTGGCGCTGGGTATTGTAACCGGCCTTGATGGAAAAACTGTCCGAGATCATGTATTTAAAAGAGATCCGGTATTCAGGCGCCGAATAGGTTTTGATTACCTGGTTGTTGCCGTAGCTTTTCGTACCGATGATATTGTCTTCCGTTTTGGGAACATTTTCGGGATAAAGATTTACGGATTGCGGACCCAGGTAGTTGAACATCGAATAGCGGATGCCGCCTTCGGCAGAAAATACCGGAGAGATCGTCCACCGGTCGCTGACATACACCGCAGATTCGAGTCCCTTTTCTTTTGCCACTACATCCGGCACCACGATCGACTGTTTGCCGACGGGCTGATAGGAACCCGGATGGAGGTTGTATTCGATCGAACTGAGGCCGAATTCTACCGAGTGCTGTGCATTGATATAATAATTAAAATTGGCTTTGATATAAGCCTGGTTCACGTTAAAATTAAGTTTGTAGGCATCCACGGGATTTACGGTGCTTCCGATACTATAGGCATAACGGTCCAGCCCACCGGTGAGCGTACCGTAAAATTTGCTGTTGAAAATGTGTTTCCACTTCAGTGACAGATTCTGGTTTTTGTAATTATAGACCGTATCGCTGTTGAGGTTGAAACGGTCGTTGCTGATATATCCTGTTAAATACAGGTTGTTCTTTTTATTGATTTCATGGCTGATATCCAGATTCAGATCATAAAACGAAGCGCGGCTGTTTTTGTATTCGTCGGGCAGTTTTTTGAGCAGCCAGTCAGCGTATGTCGTTCTGCCGCCCAGGATAAACGAAGTTTTATCTTTTATCAGCGGTCCTTCGATATTGAGGCGGCTGGTCAGGAGACCGATACCGGCCGAGCCGGCGAATTCTTTTTTGTTTCCTTCGCGGCTGCTGATATTCAGCACGGAAGACAGCCGGCCGCCGAACCGGGCGGGAATACTGGCTTTATAGAGTTCCACATCCTTTACCACTTCGGGGTTGAAGGCAGAGAAAAGTCCGAAAAAATGCGCGGGATTAAAGATGGTGGCATCGTTGAACAATACAAGGTTCTGATCGGCGGAACCACCGCGAACGTTGAGTCCGGTACTGGCTTCCCCCACTGACTTCACGCCGGGCAGCGTGAGCAGAACCCGCAGCAGGTCTGCTTCTCCGAAAACAACCGGCACCTGCTTGATGGTTTTTATATCGAGGCGCTGCGCACCCAGCTGCATGCTTTTTACATTGCTCAATTTCTGTGCTGAAACGATCACATTTTTCAGCGTCTGTTCCTGCGATTCCATCTCGATATTCATTTTCCCTTCGCCGCGCAGCTGGATCTGCCTGGCCACATCCCGCATACCGATGCTTTCCACATGCAACGCATGCCGCCCGGCACGCAAAGACAAAATAAAATATCCGTACTGATCGGTGGAAACACCGGTGTGTGTGTTTTCGGTGTATACTGACGCGCCAACCACCGGTTCGCCGGTCCTGGCCACGCGCACAAACCCGCTCACGGTGAGTGTGGCCGGATTGCTGTTGGATGGATTTCCGATAACATATACCCGGTTGTCGACTACGGCGACGCTGCTGTTGGTGGTGCGACTGAATTTGATGTCACCGACGGCGGGCTTGGCCTGGTTGCGTTTGGCGGCAATCTGCGGCGCGGCAGCGCCTTCCTTCAGGGGAACCGGGGTAACGAAGATATTGTTGTGATCATCCAGGTAATAAAACAAACCGGTATTGGCGAAAGCGGTGGACAGCACCACGTCCAGCGGCTCCTGGGTAACGTCGATGGTAATACGCAGACTATCCGTTTGTCCCGGATCGTAATAGAAATGATAACTGGTCTGTTTTTCGATCTGGTATACAAAATCACTCATCGACTGGTCGCGCTGATGAATGGAAAATAACTGTGGTGTTTCCTGCGCAAGCACTACCTGCGCAAAAATCGAACAGATCAGACTGGCTATGATACGGTACAACCGGTTTCTCATGGTGTGGTCAACTGGTTGTAATGTGAAACAATGTCTGCAAATGCGGATGCCATACGGTTCTTAAAAACGATCCTGTTCTTTTTGATATATTGCTTCAGCGGTAATTTTTGATCGGCAAATATTTCCAGCAACTCGTTCCTGTTACTGAATCCGATGTAACGGTCACCTTTTTTCAGATAAAAATGTACGGACGTTTCTACCGAATGCAGCAATCCTTCATAGGGAGAAGCGACTTCATTTATCTTTTTCTTCTGGCGGGCATACAGTATATTTTTGCCATCGGCGAGCAATTCATAGAAACCTGTGGTTTCAAGACCTGCGCCCCGGACGAGGCGAACCACTTTTTGATCACCAATGCTGAATGAATCGACCTTATCGGCGACCAGTTGCATGTCGATGCCAAGATTTACGATCAGCTGATCTTCATAGTTGTCAAATAAAAGGGAGATATGGCGGAAATGTTGTTGATCGTACCACAAATCGCCGGGAGAAAATACAGCAGGTATGAAATAGGGCGTTCCTTCGTTAAAGGAATAGGGGTAACCCAGGTAAAGGCTGCCGTTGTAGAGTGCCAGCTGGTCCTTGACGGCTGAGTCGTGCAGGGCAACGGCGTAGGTGATGGCCTGATTTCGCAGCAGGGAATCGTCCGCGCCTGACTGAGGACGGGCAAAGCAGGGTAAAAACAGCAGGGGGAGCCAGCATCGCAAAAGGGTCCCGGGAAAGTTCATATGCAAGCTGTTGTTTTGTGAACTAAATATAAAGGGGTTTTTCTATATTCATTAAATACTTTTCCTTTTCGGTGAATGAGGAATTTTTGAAGGTCAGTGTTCTCTGATCGCTTTGAATTCACTGCCCTCTTTCCATTTAGGCCAGGTGCTTTCCTGCGAGAGGGTAAATCCGATCCGGTACAGCATCTCCATATCCAGCAGGCCCCCATTGAATGTCCATCCCGCGTCATATTCGTCGGACGGGCGATGGTAGTGATTGTTATTGTAATCTTCCGACTGCAGGCGTCCGAATTCCTTCCCCTTCCCCACCACATCGATGCCGCTGCTCACATCCAGGGCAGGCACCCCCACTTTTGCCAGACTGAAATGATCAGACCTGAAATAATGTCCTGCCTCCGGGTGGGCTTCCGGTGAGAGATACCGGCCCTGCGCTTTGGCCACCGTGGCCACATAGTCTTCCAGTTCATTCTGCCCATATCCGGTGACTACGATGTCGTTGGTCGGCTCATGCGCATTCACCACATCCATATTGAGATCGGCAACCGTTTTCTTGAGTGGGTAGATCGGATGCTCTCCGTAATAGGCCGATCCGAGAAGACCCTGCTCTTCGGCCGTCACGGATAAAAAGAGGATGCTGCGTTCCGGCTTTTTCGCCGACTGCTTAAAGGCACGCGCGATTTCGAGCAGCGCTGCGGTACCACTCGCGTTGTCCAGTGCGCCATTGTATATGGAATCGCCCTTTTCATCCGGATGCCCGATACCGAGGTGATCCCAATGAGCGGTGTATAAAATATATTCATCCGGTCGTTTGGTGCCGACGATCTTACCGATCACATTGTGTGATATGTTGTACACTGCTTTTACGCGAAGGCTGGTCGACAATCGTTCTCCCAGGGAAACGGCTTTGAATCCGCGCTGATTGGCGCTGACCAGCAGGCTCGTATCCCGGCCGGCGGCAGCGAGCAGTTTTTTCGCCGCATCTGCACTTACCCATCCCATGAACGGACAGCGCGGGCTGTTTATTCCGCGTTTGTCAACGAAGAGGTTGGAAGAGCCCCAGGAATTTTGTACGACGCTGAAAGGATAAGAGGCGGCCTGGCTGTTGTGAATGATCAGACAGCCTTTCGCACCCTGCCGCGCGGCTTCTTCATATTTATAGGTCCAGCGACCATAGTAAGTCATCGTATTGCCTTTGAACAGGGTGGTATCGGCGGTGCCAAATCCCGGATCGTTCACCATCACCAGAACGATTTTCCCCTTTACATCCAGGCCTGCATAATCATTCCACTGGTATTCCGGGGCCACTACACCATAGCCCGCAAAGATGAGTTCGTCGTTGTTCATCGACAATACGCTGTCGGTGTTTTGGGTAACGAGCACATAGTCGGTGGACCGTTGCAATTCGAAATCACCTTTCGGACCGCTCACTTTCATCACCGGATCCGGCGTGGGCGTGATTTCCACCAATGGCACATCCTGAAAAAATGAGTTGCCGTTGCCCGGCGCGATGCCCATCGAAATGAATTCATTCCGGATATAATTGATGGCCTTTGTTTCACCCACGGAAAAAGGCTTGCGTCCCAAAAATTCATCGGAGGCCAGCACGCGGATATGTTTTTTGAGGCTGTCCCGGCTAAAAAGTTTTGAGGAAGTCTGACTCCGGGCTGAGGTTAGGGTGAAAATTAAAACAAGAAGACAGGTCAGATTTTTAAGCATATCAAGTTTGTATCTCTCGTGAAGAAAAGTGATTTGCCCTGAAGATAAAAAGACTTCGTGAATCAGATCAATCAAGTTTCCCCGCTGTTCCCGGGGCATGTGTTTTGATATTGAAAGGGTATAAATTTTTCGGTATGAAATATTTCCTTCCTGCGGCCACGATCATTCTTTTTTCCTTCTTCGGATGGGCCTGTGGGACAGACAGCGGCCGACCTCCGGCACAAACGGCCGTGGGCGCGGACACCATTCCGATTACGGACAGTCAGACCCTTGTACTGCCGGCTCCCTATCAAACAAAATCTTCCACCACATTTTCGGATGTGATCGGCTGGCCGGCAGACAAAAAACCCATCGCCCCAGCCGGCTTTACCGTAAGCCGCTTTGCCTCCGGGTTTGACAATCCCCGCTGGATTTACGTTGCAAAGAATGGAGATATATTTATCGCCGAGTCGAATACGATCTCCGGCGGCATCAAAAAAGTTGAAAATAAAATCGCCGGTAAAGAAAAATCCGACCGGAATACCGGCAGCGCAAACCGGATCACCCTCCTGCGGGACACGAACCAGGATGGCGTGCCGGATTTGCAGACCGTATTCCTGACAGGACTCAACCAGCCTTTCGGAATGCTCATCATCGGCCACAGTTTTTATGTCGGCAATACAGACGGGATCATGGTCTTTCCGTATTCCTATGGTCAGACAAAAATCACCGCAGCCGGGAAAAAAATCGTTGAGCTTCCGGCAGGCGGATATAATAATCATTGGACGAGAAACATCATCACCAATGCAGACAGCAGCAAACTCTATATAACCGTGGGTTCCGGCAGTAACGCCGGTGAACACGGCATGGCCAATGAAGTCCGGCGGGCGAATATCCTGGAATGCAATCCGGACGGCAGCGGCGAACGCATTTACGCCAGCGGCCTCCGAAACCCGCAGGGCATGGGCTGGGCACCGGGCACCAATACCCTCTGGACATCGGTGAATGAACGGGACGGACTGGGAGATGATCTGGTGCCGGACTACATGACCAGCGTCAAGGATGGCGGCTTTTATGGATGGCCGTTTTCGTATTGGGGGCAGCATGAAGATCCCCGGCTGAAAGATCAGCAAAGACCCGACCTCGTGAAAAAGGCGCGCACCCCCGATGTCTCGCTGAATGCACATACCGCTTCCCTCGGTCTCGCATTTGATTCTAAAAACAGTTTTCCCGGACGATACAGCGGCGGTGCTTTCATTGGTCAGCACGGTTCCTGGAACCGCTCGGTGCTGAGTGGATACCTGGTGGCTTTCGTGCCATTTAAAGATGGTCAGGTATCCGGTCCGGCAGAACCGTTTCTTACGGGCTTTATCGCTGACAGCGCCGCAAAGAAAGTATACGGAAGACCCGTGGGCGTGGCTTTTGCCAAATCTGGCGCCCTGCTCGTTGCCGACGATGCGTCCAATACAGTATGGATGATCAGCCCAAAACGGCCCTGAGAGGAAAAATAATATCGTAGCTTGGCAGTAACTCAACCAGGCGCATGGAAGGCGTATCCATACTTCAAAATATCAACCGGCACATATCATTGTCCGAAGAGGAAATTTTGTATTTCAGTGGTTTGCTGAAAGAAAAAAAACTTAAAAAAAAAGATCTCCTGCTGGTGCAGGGAAAGCCCTGCCGCGAAATCTATTTCGTCGAATCCGGTTTATTGCGCGCCTTTTATCCCGATGCCAATCGAAAAGAATCCACCATTATGTTTGCTCCGGCTGACTGGTGGATTACGGACATGTATTGTTTTCTGAATCAGCTGCCGGCTTTGCTCACCATCGAAGCGGCAAAAGCGAGCAGCATTCTTTGTCTCCGGAAAAAAGACCTGGATAACTTATACCTCCGCATTCCTGCCTTTGAACGTTTTTTCCGGATCCTCTTTCAGCATGCTTATGTAAGGGAACAGTTGCGGGTGATTGAAAACTTATCGCTGACGGCCTACGAACGGTATGACCGTTTCATGGCGAAGTATCCACAGATCATGCGTCAGGTAACCCAGAAGCAGATTGCCTCTTATCTCGGGGTTACACCGGAATTTCTCAGTACCGTACGCAGTCATAAGCTGAAAGGCTGATTTCTTATGCTACCTTAATTTTTTTGCCGCAAGCATTGATTTTCTTTGTAAAAAAAAATATGCTCATACTGATAGCAGGCCCTTACCGCAGCGGCACCAATGACGATCCGGCCAGGATGCAGGCGAACCTTCGCGCACTTGAATCGGCCGCCCTTCCTATTTTCCGCCTTGGTCATATTCCGATGATCGGGGAATGGGTGGCGCTGCCGCTTCTCCGGCTGGCGGGAAGTGTAAAACCGGGCGACGAAGCGTATGAAGAAATTTTGTATCCGGTGGCGCACCGCCTCCTGATGAAATGCGATGCCGTACTGCGTCTGGAAGGAGCCTCCAAAGGGGCCGATGAAGATGTGCGTATTGCGCGGGAGAAAGGACTGCCCGTGTATTTCAGTCTGGAAGAAATTCCCGTGCTGGCTGATTAAACAACGATCACCAATTGTTGAAACAGTTTCTCAAGGGACGATTCGACATCGTCCGTCAGACCCGAATGTACTTTGGATGTTTGCAGCACGGTACTGCGCGTAGCCGTGAGCCAGCGGAACCGGTCTGGTGCAGCGAGTTTGCCGATGGGACCTGCATCCTTTCCGCCTGTGCAGATGCGTTCGAATGCCCGGAGATATTTTTCGATCTCCGCCGTATCGCAGGAGCTGCAAAAAGCCTGCAGACGTTCCTGATCCCAGGCAAACCGGGAGTTCAGATATTTTTGAGCCGCACAATAGACCACGACGCCGACGTTCAGGAATTCTTCCCTTTCCACCTTCGGCACCACGCGCACAACGGCATACTCAAATAATCGCTTCTCTTGCATGTTGAACTTCTTTTATAAAAATAGCCGAATGAGCGACACGGTCGGTTAAAAATCGCAGGTATGCCTGCCGGTGCGTTGCAATATCGGGGAAAAAGTTTTCCGACGCCAGCCATGCATCCGGAATCATGTCGACGATCCCGCGCAACCGGTCGCCGGTAAGGATCTCCCGGGCATGATCATCCGCTTTCTCCATCTCACCAGCCTGTGCCAGCAGCACGTGGTCTTTCACCAGTGTGAACGGCCGCAGAGCCTGTTCCGAATCGTTTTGCCAGGCATGGTGGAAATAGAGCGATGCGCCGTGATCGATCAGCCAGAGTTCTTTATGCCAGCAAAGCATATTGGTATTTTTTGCCGTGCGGTCCACATTCATCAGCAGGCAGTCCAGCCATACGATCCTGGAAGCAAGGGTTTCGTTTACGATGGTTACGGTCGGATCGAATGTAATCGAACCCGATAAATAATGCAGGGCCAGGTTGAGTCCCTCGCTCGCGCGCAGCAGGTCCTGGATCTCTTCATCCGGTTCAGTTCTTCCGAATGCCGGATCGAGTTCGGCAAAAACAATTTCCGGCACCAGCAGTCCAAGTGCCCGGGCAATCTCACCGCCGATGAGTTCGGCGATCAATGCTTTGATGCCCTGCCCGGCGCCCCGGAATTTCAGCACATATAAAAATCCGTCGTCTGCTTCCGCGATCGCCGGCAGCGAACCGCCTTCCCGCAGGGGGGTGACGTACCGGGTTACAATTACCTGGCGAATGGTTGATTTTTCTTTTCCTTCTTCCATTTGTTTCACGCAAAGACGCAAAGTAGCGCAAAGAGGCGAAGAGTTTGATACCCTTGTGCGTCTTTGGCTTACTTTGCGTCTTTGCGTGAAAAAAAACCTTTAAAATTAGATCAGCATCCCCCCGGACACCTCAATCCGCTGCGCATTGATCCATTTCGCATCGTCCGTGCAGAGAAAGGCAACCACTGCGCCGATATCGTCCGGCAAACCCGCCCGTCCGAGGGCAGTCTGCGCAGCCACCATCTGGTTGAGCTGGGCATTGTCCCTGACGGCGCCGCCGCCGAAATCGGTTTCGATGGCGCCAGGGGCCACCACATTGGCACGGATCTTCCGGCCACCCAATTCCTTGGCAAGGTATCTTGTTAGTACTTCTATTCCACCCTTCATGGACGCATAGGCCGACGCATTGGGAAAGGAGAAGCGGGCGAGTCCGGAAGAAATATTCACAATGCCGCCGCCGTCCGTCATCAGCGGGAGTGTTTTTTGTGTAAGGAAGAAAGGCCCTTTAAAGTGAATGTCACAAAGCATATCGAACTGCTGTTCGGTGGTTTCCATAAAAGGCGTATGAAGTCCCACGCCGGCATTGTTGATTAAAAAGTCAAAGCTTTCGCGACCGAAAACTGTTGACAGCGTGCTTTTAAATTTCGCGACGAACGCATCAAAACCATTGGTTTCACCCACATTCAGTGCAAGGGCAGCTGCTTTCAAGCCCATGCCTTCAATCTCTTTTACGACGGCCGCAGCCTCATCTGCTTTGCTATGGTAGGTAATCACGACGGAGATGCCTTTTTTTGCGAGGCTCAGCGCCATATCCTTTCCAAGGCCACGGCTACCACCGGTGACCAGGGCAATTTTCTTTCTGTCTGCCATAACTGTTTTTTTATTGAGGGCACAAAGCTAGCATGCATTCGGCTGGAAAAATGATGAAGACTTCAGTATTTCACCGCGGGACAGGTTTGCGCTGCGACTTTCGGTACTGGAGCGGCGTGCAGCCTCGCATGATCCTGAAAAATTTAGTGAAATTGGTTGGTTCGCGATAGGCAAAGCGGGCCGCAATATCGCCTATCGGAAGATCGGTCTCGCGCAGGAGTTTTTCCGCTTCCGCCTGGATCCGGTTTTCCATAAAATCGCAGGGCGACTGGCCTGTGGTCAGGTGCAAGGTATTGGTGAGGTGGCGCGGATGTATAAAGAGCAGTTCGCCGAAATCTTTGGCGTGAAAACGGCGGTCGATCCGGCTGTGGAGCAGGTCGTCGATATGCCGTTCAAACAGCGAAAGAAAATCTGCCGTAATCTCATCCTTACGCTGCAATATTTTATCTGGGATGGGGTCCATGCTGTAAAGGCAAAATTAGCCCATTTGAAGCCGATTTCTGTTCTTCCATTCCATAACTTTAAATTCAGCGCTGATTCACGCTTAAATTACCATATGCTGCACGATTTTTTTTTATATGTGATCCTGGTGCTTATCATTCTTTTTTTGGTCATGCTGGCACAAAAAATACGCGTTGCCTATCCGATTGTGGTGGTGCTCGGCGGCCTCTTCCTCAGTTTCTATTCGAAAATTCCCGCGCTCAGCATCAACCCGGATCTCATCTTCATTATATTTCTTCCGCCGTTATTATACGAGGCCGCCTGGTCCACTTCCTGGAAGGAACTCTGGCGCTGGCGGCGGGTGATCAGCAGTTTTGCCTTTTTGATTGTAATTGTTACCTCCCTGGTGGTGGCCATGATATCCAGCGCCATCATCCCGGGATTTACGCTGGCGCTTGGATTTCTGCTTGGAGGGATTGTGTCGCCGCCGGACGCGGTATCGGCGACTTCCGTGCTCCGTTATGTAAAAGTGCCGAAAGCGCTCAAGTCGATCGTGGAAGGGGAAAGTCTGCTCAATGATGCCTCCAGCCTCATCGTCTTCCGCTTTGCCCTCATCGCGGTGGATACCGGCCATTTTGTTTTTCACCAGGCAGCCGTCAGTTTTGTACTGGTGATTGTGATGGGCATCGTGACGGGGGTGGTGATCGGTATTATTTATTTTCTGATCCACAGTCGTCTGCCAACAACGCCGAATATGGATACGGTGCTTACGCTGACGGCACCCTATGTGATGTATATCACGGCGGAGACATTTCATTTTTCAGGCGTGCTGGCGGCTGTCAGCGGCGGCCTTTTTCTTTCGGCGCGCAGGCATCTTTTTTTAAGTCCGCAAAGCCGGCTGCGGGGTAGCAATGTCTGGTCAACGCTCGGGTTTGTGCTCAATGGCATCGTGTTCATGCTGATTGGTCTCACCCTGCCTTCCATCATTAAACAACTGGGACCGGGCCAGCTCGGCACGGCGATCCGGTACGGCCTGCTGATCTCAGGGGTGTTGATCGTTACGCGCCTGCTTTGCACATTGGGCTCATCCCCTTTTACCACCTTCATCAGCCGCTATATCCGGACGGCCCAATCGCGGCCGGGGTGGAAGGGACCGCTTGTTTTCGGATGGGCCGGCATGCGGGGGGTGGTTTCGCTCGCGGCAGCACTGTCCATCCCGATCCACCTGGCAGACGGATCGCCCTTTCCGGAACGAAGCCTGATTATTTTCATCACGTTTGTGGTGATTATAGTTACGCTGGTAGGACAGGGACTCACGCTTCCCCTGCTGATCCGCTGGTTGAAACTGGAGGATATCAACCAGACGATGCCGCCGGCGGAGGAAGAAAAACACATCCGGATAAAACTGGCCGAACACAGCCTGGCGCTGCTGGGCCGGGAAAAGATGGAGTTGATGACGAAAAATCCCGGCCTGATCCAGCTGCAGAAACGTTTCGAAAATGATGAGGATCACCCGGGTGCTGAAACAGAACAGGAAGACTATTACCGCATTTCACAACGGGTGATCGCCGAACAACGAAGCCTGCTGCATGAGATGAATAAAAATACGGAAACCAGCGAAACCGTGATCCGGAAGATGGAAGGACTGCTCGACCTTGAACAGGAAAAGCTGCGGATAAGATTTGGGAAGGAATGATGTAATGACCCGACACCGGTAATGGTAAACTCTTATAATTTCAGCCGGCTTATCTTTAAGACGACCAACCGCATGGCCGGTTGGCGCTTCCCCATTATTAGTTTGGAAGGACAACAGGCAGGAACAACCGAAAAAAAATGTGATGAGGAATGCTGCGCTCACACTGCTGCTGGGTATGCTGGTGCTAACACTGTTTGCATCCCTGTTTACGATCTGGAACGAATTGTCGTTGTTGGATAAACCCGGCCAATCCGTACTCTTCAACCATCAGCATTTTTCCATCATCATTGCCGCCGTCAGTATTGTCTGCATTCTCATCGTGCTATACAATTCCATCCTTGATAACCGTGACCGGAGACTTGCTTCCCAAACGCTGCTGGAGACCAATGAAACCCTTGAACGGAAGGTGGAAGAAAGAACGCAAGCGCTGATTGCATCAGAAAAAAAATACCGGGCGGTGCTGGAAAACAATGAGAGCATCATCGCCCTCATGGATTCATCGCTGCAGGTGATCTACCGCACGCCATCCAGTGCCACAGTCACCGGCTATACCGAGGAGGAACGTAAACACATCGGAAATTTTGATCAGATCCATCCGGAAGATCTTCCGCTGCTCCAACAGTCGGTGTCGGAAATTCTCGCAACGCCCGGCAGCAGCCGGCTTGTCTGCTTCCGGAACCTCCATAAAAAAGGACACTATATCTGGCTGGAAGGGGTTGTCAAGAATATGCTCCACGACCCGGCCATCAACGCTGTGATTACGAATTTCCAGGACGTAACCGACCGGAAAAAAACGGAGGAAAAAATAAAGCAAACGCAGATCCTGCTGCGGGCGAGTATTGAAAGTCCGACGAACATGAATATTTTTTCGGTGGACCGCGAATACCGGTATCTGTTCTTCAACACGACGCACCAGGCTACCATGAAAGAATATTATCAGTCGGACATCAGCATCAACGATAATATACTGGATTGTATCAACCGCAAAGAAAACCTTGCACGGGTGAAAAAAAGCATTGAGCGGGCGCTGGCAGGAGAAGCGCATGTGATCGTATCGGTGTCGGGGATCGAACAAAATTATTTTGAATCGCGGTACAGCCCGATCATCAACGATAAAAATGAAATCATTGGCGTTACGGCTTTTTCGTTTGAAATTACCGAACGCGTAAAATCCGAACAGCGGCTGAGGCAAAGCGAAGCACAGCTGGAAGAAAAGATCGCTGAACGCACCGCGCAATTAAAGAAATCCCACCAGGAAATGGAGGCGTTCACGTATTCGGTTTCCCATGACCTGAGAGCCCCCCTGCGGGGGATCGTCGGATTTACCACGATCCTCGAAGAAGAATATGCAAGCAAGATGGATGCCGAGGCCAGGCGGCTGACCGGCGTGATTAAAAAAAATACCTTGAAAATGGGTCAGCTCATTGACGAGCTGCTGAATTTTGCAAAAGTGGACAAGCAGGAATTTTTCAAAGCCGAAATCGATATGAAATCGCTGGTGGAAGAAGTTTTGGAAGGGATCCATCCCAAGCCGGAAAAGGTCCGGTGGGAGTTGCAAAAACTTCCCAGCATTCTCGGGGATATCAATTCCATCCGGCAGGTTTGGATAAACCTCATCATGAACGCGGTAAAATATTCCGGGAACACACCCGAACCAACGATAGAAATCGGCCATTACCGGCGCGAAGGAGAACAGGTGTTTTTTGTAAAAGACAATGGCGTGGGGTTTGACGAGCAATACAAGGATAAATTATTCAAGGTGTTCCAGCGCCTGCACAGCGCGAAGGATTTTGAAGGCACGGGAGTGGGCCTTGCAATCGTTGACAAGATCATTACCAAACATGGTGGAAAAGTATGGGCCGAAGGAGAGGAAAACAAAGGAGCCGTTTTCTCTTTCTCCCTGCCAACAGTATGAACGCAACTCAATAACAATCATGAACAGTCCAAACTCGGTCGACATCTTACTGGTAGAAGACAATGCCCATGACGCCGAACTGGCGATCCGGGAGCTCAGGAAGCATCATCTTGCCAACAACCTGTTTCATGTAGAAGATGGGCAGGAAGCACTTGATTTCCTTTTTTCCGCCGGTAAATACAGTGGTAATACGGATCCGGGCCACCGGCCGAAACTTGTGTTGCTCGATATACAGATGCCGAAAATAAACGGGATCGAAGTGCTCGAAAAAATAAAAACGCATCCGGATACCAAATCAATTCCGGTTGTGATCCTCACCTCTTCCAAAGAGCATCCCGATATACGGAAATGTTATGCGCTGGGAGCGAACAGCTATATCGTGAAACCCGTGGATTTCGAAGGATTTTCATCTGCAATCCGCAACCTCGGGTTTTACTGGCTGTTGCTGAACCAGCCGAAACACTAACGATGAAATGAACGATGACTTGCACATATTGATCCTGGAAGACGACCCTACCGATCTCGAACTGATCCAGACACTACTGGTGCGTGAAATGGGCAAACTCCGTTTTACGGTAGCCGGGAATAAGGAAGAATATATCCGGTCGCTCGATCTGGCGCAGCCAGACGTGATCCTCGCAGATCATTCCCTCCCCGGTTTCAATGCGACCCAGGCTCTTTTCCAGCTGCAGAAAAAAAAATATCAGATCCCTTTTATCCTCGTTACCGGAACCGTGTCTGAAGAATTTGCCGCAGTCATCATGAAACTCGGCGCCGCGGATTACGTGTTAAAAGACCGGCCCGCCCGCCTGCCGGCCGCCATCGATTCGGCCATCATGCAAAACCTCGCGGCAAAAGAAAAAAAGCAGGCACTTGACAACCTCATCCTGAGCGAAGAAAGATATCGTACGCTCATCGAACGCATCACGGATGGTTTCATCGCACTGGACACCTCGTGGAGATATACCTATATGAACGAAAAAGCGGGACAGCTGTCGAAAAGGGATCCGAAAAGCATGATCGGGAAAAATGTGTGGGAAGAATTTCCGGATGCCGTCGGGTCAGACACCTACCTCGCTTTTCACCAGGCCCTGAAAGAACAGCGCTTTATCAGTAAAATTGACTACTACGCACCTCATTCCCTCTGGCAGGAAAATAATATCTATCCCTCCACGGAAGGAATTTCCGTATTTATCCGGGACATCACCAACCGCAAGAAAGCCGACGATGATATCCTGCAGGCAAACCGCGAACTCCATGAGTTATCCTCACACCTGCAGACCATCCGCGAACAGGAACGCATCCGCATATCCAGGGAAATCCACGATGAGCTCGGCCAGCAGCTTACCGGACTCAAGATGGATATGCACTGGCTTCAAAAACAGATCCCGGACGAAAATACCCTCGTAAAAGAAAAAATCAGCGGCATTGTGACGCTGATCGATGAAACGGTCAAATCCGTCCGGCGCATCGCCGCCGATCTGCGGCCCAGCATGCTCGACGACCTCGGACTGATCGCCGCTTTGGAATGGCATGCCCAGGAAACCGGACGACGCAGTGAGATCGATATCAGTTTTCATTCACCGCTTCAGCTGATTCAGCTTCCGGTGGATATGACCACAGGTATTTTCAGGATTTACCAGGAACTGCTTACCAATGCCATCCGGCATGCCGGCGCCCGGCATATCGACAGCAGCCTCCGCTCCGAAAACGGATGGCTTTTACTACAGGTAAAGGACGACGGCCGGGGGATGGATCCGCTGGCTTCCGCATCGGTAAAAACGCTGGGCTGGGTAGGCATCAAGGAAAGAACGCATATCCTGGGAGGCACAGTAGATTTTTTTACCGAAAAAGGAAAGGGCACAGAAGTACTGGTGTCTGTTCCATACCAAGAAACAACCACCTAAAACCGACTGCGTTGAAAATTCTAGTATTGGATGATCATGCGATCATCAGAAAAGGACTTAAACAGATTTTGCTGGAAGCCTATCCTTCAGCATTGATAGATGAATTAAAAGATGCCGAAGAACTTTTCGCTGCGGTAATGGGCAAATCTTATGACATTATCATCAGCGACCTGTCGATGCCAGGCCGCAGCGGCCTGGACGTCGTTGAATTCATGCGGCAGAACTATCCGAAAACGCCTGTCCTGATCCTCAGCATCCACCCGGAAGAACAATATGCCATCCGGGCCCTCAAGGCCGGCGCGGCAGGTTATCTGAGCAAGGATGCCGCCACCGAAGAACTGGTCAAAGCCGTGCAACGTGTGCTGCAGGGCCGGAAATACATCTCTTCCACCCTGGCGGAGCGCATGGCGTCAGAACTTGAAAACGACAATGACAAGGCGCCGCACGAATTATTATCGAACCGCGAACTGCATGTGTTCAAACTGATCGCTATGGGCAAATCGCTTTCCGAGATCGCTGAAACACTTTCCCTGAGTATTACCACGGTGAGCACGTACCGGTCGAGGATCATGGGAAAGATGAGCATGAACAACAATGCCGCCATCACCAAATATTGCATTGAGCACCATTTGCTGTAAGCTGTCGTAATACTACTACACTTAAACCAGAAATCCTTTCTTTAAAATTGATCAAACCTTCTATTTTCCGCGTCCGTTGCGAATCCTTTCTTTGCAGCAGAAATAACCGTTGCTACTTAATCAT
>CAZZYD010000039.1:0-19196 GCA_964658175.1 uncultured Puia sp.
TATTCCAACGAACGGAGGAAGGAATGAAGTAATTTGTAATACGAAGGACAACTATATGAAGACAATCATCATTACAGGCGCGAGCGGAGGACTTGGATCAGTCGTAACGCAGAAAATACTCGACGCGGGTCACCAGGTGATCGCCACCGTTTCCAGTGAAGCCGGCAAAGAGGCGCTGGGCCATCGTCCCGGATTGCAGACAGAAATCCTGGATCTCTCCCAGGAAGACGCCGTCGAATCTTTTGTTGCACGGATGGTGGGTCAGTTTAAAAAAATCGACGCGGCCTTTTTACTGGCCGGTGGCTTTGCCATGGGCGATATTGCTGCTACTGACGGGGATGCGCTGCACAAAATGTACAAGATCAATTTCGAAACGGCTTTTTATATGTCAAGATTCGTTTTTGCCCATATGCTTGCGCAAAAGGATGGACGGATCGTTTTCATTGGCGCGAGACCGGCATTTACGCCGGCAGACGGAAAAAGCATGGTCGCCTACGGCCTGGCCAAATCCCAGTTGTTTACGCTGTCGGAATATTTGAATGAAGCGGCAAAGGGTACGGCTGTTACCAGTGCGGTGATCGTCCCCAGCACGATCGACACCGAAGTGAACCGGCGTGCGATGCCGGATGCCGATCCTGCCAATTGGGTATCCCCTGCTCAAATGGCCGACCTGCTTTCTTTTTTAATCAGTGATGCATCGGTTGCGCTGCGGGAGCCTGTGCTGAAGCTGTATAATAAGAGTTAGGAAGATCAAACACTTCGGCAATCAGCCCGAATGATTTCAGCCGGTCTGCCTGCGACTGTGTCATCGCGCTCATTACAATTTCGGGTACTCCCAGTTCACCGGTAAGCCGCAGGATGGCCGTTTTCACCTGTTCCGGCGTACCGGAAATAATGCGACCGCTGTTCATTTGGATCCGTTGCATTTCGGCATCAGAGAAAACATAGTCTGCTATTTCTTCGTAATCATACATCCGCGTAAAATTTCCTTTCTCGAACTGGAGGAGCGTAAAATCCGCGAGCTTTCGAAGTTTTTTTGCGGCCTCTGCCGTATCGGCGCAAAGCACCGTGATCGCAACCAGAGATGCCGGCGCAGCTAACTGGTCAGATGGTTGAAATTCTTTTTCGTACTGGGCGACGATCTCTCGTCCTGCAAAGCCATTGATAAAACGCGCCACCGCCAGGCCCATGCCGAACCGCGCAGCAATGCCGGCGCTGCCGCCGCTCGAACTCAGAATCCATTGCTGCGGAATGGTGGCAGACTGCGGAATGGCCAGCAGCGGACCATGCTGACTGCCAGCTTCATCCCGAAAAAAGGCCTGCAGGTATTCGAGTTGCTGGAGATAGGAAGATTCGCTGAAGGTGTTGGATGGATTCAGGAGAGACGCCGTGATCCGGTCGCCACCGGGCGCGCGACCCATACCCAGATCAATTCTGCCCGGATACATGGTTTCCAGCAGTCGGAAATTCTCCGCCACTTTGAGGGCACTGTGATTGGGCAACATGATTCCGCCGGAACCAATACGCAAACGCTGCGTTTCGCTGGCCAGCCGAACCATCAGCAGTTCGGGTGAAGAACCGGCGATCATACCTGCATTGTGATGTTCCGAAACCCAAAAACGGTAGAAGCCCGCCTGGTCGGCAAAACGGGCCGTAGCAATGGTATTGGCAATGGCTTCTTCGGCGGTTTTCCCCCGTGGAATGATCGATTGATCCAATATGCTAAGCCTGAGCGCTTCCTGTTCCATGCTACAATAACAAGCAGACCCGTTCATTGTTCAGGTGACCGGGAGGGGCTTGCTGGTCCGGAGCGAGAATCCAAACGTGCTGCCCGTGCCCACTTCGCTTTCCACCCAGATATGTCCTTCCTGCGCCTCGATGAATTCACGGGAGATGGCCAGTCCGAGCCCGCTGCCGTTGCGCTCATGCACGCCGGGTACTTTGAAATACCGGTCAAATATTTTGGGAAGAAAACGTTCATCGATTCCCTTGCCATGGTCTTTCACCGTAAAGGCGACACTGTTGCCGGTTTGATATACGGAAATGTCAATGGGCTGCTGTTCGGGAGAAAATTTAATGGCGTTGGTGAGAAAGTTGATCAGCACCCAGGCGCTTTTTTCCGTGTCTGCCTGGATCTGGGGCAGCCGCTCCTGCAGGTTTACGACCAGCCGGATATTCCGCTGGTTCGCCTGGACCTGAACAGCCTGAATGGCCTGTTCCACAATTGCCTGCGGATAGCCGGGCATCACTTTCAACTGGATATTTCCCGTTTCGAGCTGCGTCATATTCAACAGTTCACCGGTGATCTTCAGCAGGCGGTCGCTATCGTCCCGGATTCCATTGATCAGATCCTGCTGATCCGCCGTCATCCCGCCCACGCGACCATCACTCAGCAATTGCGTGCTGAGCTTGATGGATGAAATCGGCGTTTTGAGTTCATGGGAGATCGTAGCGATGAAATTTGTTTTCGCTTCGCTCAATTCATGAAAGGGCGTGATATTGCGCAACACGATCACCTGGCCGATCACCTGCTCCTGGTAATGCACGTCAAGCACATCTTTGGTGAAATAACTTTCTTTGCCGTCGGCATAAATGCGCAATTCCTGCCTGGCCGGATTTTCCTGCAGCAGCGTTCGCATCAGGTCGTTGCTGAGCGCGAGATCGGGTGCATATTTACCAACCATCGTCGCTTCCTTCATCCCGAATAATTTTTCAGCCACCGCATTGACGAACAACAGATTTCTTTTTTCATCGAGTCCAACGATGCCATCGCGCATCTGGTTGATAATAGTCTCGATCCGCCTCTTTTCAAAGGTGATCTGGGCCAGGTTGCTGTTCTCGTATTCATCCAGCCTGCCTGCCATCACATTGAACGATTGTGCCAGTTCGCCGAATTCATCCTGCTGGTTCAGAAAGATCCGTTTGGAATAATTTTTTGCCGCGATGGCGGTGATGCCTTCCGATAAACTGCGGATGGGTTTCGAAATGATATCCGGCAGGTTGAAAATAAAAGTGAAAGACACCAGCGTCAAGATGGTGAATATGGCGGACAGCCACAATTTTGCCCTTGCAGCCGTGAGCTGTACGATGGCATTTTTCCGCTGGATGGCATTTTCATTCAGATCCAGGATCTGAAAAATAGACTTCCGGATTTCCGGATAGTTGGAAGAATCCAGCGGATCGGCTTTGAGCTCTTCAAAATTTTTCCGGAGCTCCCGCGTCACTTCCTTCTCCCCGAACTCCGTAATATTTGATTCCTGTTTATGCAGATTCTGATCAAAAATGTCGCGGGCGTCTTTGCGCAACCTCGTTTCCTCCAGTGCCTTGAGCATGTTATTGCTGTACACGAGCGATTCCTGGTTATTCTGCAATACCTGGCCTGAATCACTGCTGAGCCGGTTGATGCTCACGATGCCGAGGATCCCGAACAACAGGATCACGACAAAAAGGAACACCAGCCCGATCGATAATTTTGTCTTTAGCCGCATGATTTTATTATGAAAGGATCACCACGTCAATATTTGCCGACGACAATTTATTCAGTAATTTATTGAATACCGCCGTATTGAGCATCACTTTGAACAAATTGATGCGCGGCTTGCCGATACAAATGGTGGTGATGGCTTTGGATTCTGCCGTTTGTATGATCGCTTCCGCCACATTATTCTGCCTCACCCGGATCACCTCAGCGCCCAGTTCCGTCGCAAGTTTGAAATTGTTGATCAGGTGACGCTGCCGGGCCAGCCCGATTTTGTCGCCATCCTCCTTATCTGTCTGCACGTACAATATGTACCATTTTGAATGATAGTATGTGGCCAGTCTCGCCGTTTTCCGGATCAGCTTCGCCGCTTTTTCGTAATTGCTGCTGATGCAGGTAAGAAAATGTTCCGGCCGGGGATGTGCACCCTGGGGCAATTCGGATTCGATCTTGCGTTCAACTTGGGAAGCAACTTCCTTCAGCGCCAGTTCCCTCAGCTGTAAAATTTTATCGGGCTGAAAAAAATTCCGGATCGAGGTTTCGATTTTGTCCGCTGTATAAATTTTCCCTTCTTTCAGTCTGGTCACCAGTTCATCGGCTGTCAAATCGATATTCACCACTTCATCCGCATCTTTTACCACGCTGTCGGGTATGCGCTCGGCCACATCGATGCCGGTGATCCCCCTGATTTCTTTTTGCAGTCCGTCCATGTGCTGGATGTTCACTGCGGTGATCACATTGATGCCTGCCGCGAGCACGTCCTGTACGTCCTGCCAGCGCTTTTCATTTTTGCTTCCTTCGATATTCGAGTGCGCCAGTTCGTCGATCACCACCACTTCCGGATGCAGGTTGATGATCGCCTGCAGGTCCATTTCTTCCAGTGACTTGCCTTTGTAAAACAATTTGCGCCGCGGGATCACCGGCAATCCTTCAAGGAGCGCCTGCGTTTCGGCACGCTGGTGTGTTTCGATATATCCGATCTTCACATCCACGCCATTGCGCAGCAGGCTGTGCGACTCCTGGAGCATGCGATACGTTTTGCCCACGCCCGCACTCATGCCGATATAAATCTTGCACTTGCCGCGCCTGGACGCACGGATCAGGTTCAAAAATTCATCCGCGTTGTCTTTTTCTTCCGGCATATCGCTTGATTCGGTTTGCTTATTTTGCAGACAGGGTATCCAGGGCCATATTCAGTCTGAGCACATTAATTTTTTCCGGACCCAAAAAACCAAACAACGGCTTTTCCACCTGGCTTTGTACCAGCGACAGCAGCAGTTCCTTGGGAAGGTGACGGATCCGAGCGATGCGGTCGATCTGAATATCCGCGCCGGCAGGAGATATATCGGGATCAAGTCCGCTGCCGGAAGCTGTAACCATCTCCGAAGGTATATCTTCTTTCCGGAGGCCCGGATTGTGCCGGAGCAGGCTGTCGATCCGGTGGCCGACTTCCGTCAGATAATCCGGATTGGTGGGCCCTTTGTTGCTGCCACCACTTCCGGCAGCATTGTACGCCACGGCGGAAGGGCGTGACCAGAAATAATTGTCCGCCGTGAACGACTGCCCTTCGAGCGCGTAGCCGATCCGCTCGCCTTTAAACAAGAGTACATCCCCTTCCCCGTTGCCCGGAACTGCCTTCGCGATGCCCAGGATGATCAAAGAATAGATGCCCGCGAAAAAAACGAGACAGACAAGGGTGAGCCGCATGGCGGGTAGTATATGTTGTTTCATAATGAATATTTAAAACCAGTGAGAAAGAACCAGGTCCAGCATTTTGATTCCGATGAATGGCACGATCACGCCGCCAAGCCCATAGATCAACAGATTCCTGCGCAACAGGGCGCTCGCGCCGATCGGTTTGTAGGCGACCCCGCGCAATGCCAGCGGGATCAGCAAAGGAATAATGATCGCATTAAAAATAACAGCGGAGAGAATGGCGCTCTCGGGACTGTGCAGCCGCATGATATTCAGCGCCTGCAGGCCCGGAATGGACACGATGAACAGTGCCGGCACGATGGCAAAATATTTTGCCACGTCGTTGGCGATGGAAAACGTCGTGAGCGTTCCGCGTGTCATCAGCAACTGTTTACCGATCTCTACGATCTCGATGAGTTTCGTCGGGTCATTGTCCAGGTCAACCATATTGCCTGCTTCCTTGGCAGCCTGCGTGCCGCTGTTCATCGCCACGCCGACATCCGCCTGCGCGAGCGCCGGTGCATCGTTGGTGCCATCGCCCATCATCGCAACGAGCTTGCCGCCCTGCTGCTCTTTTTTGATATAGTTCATTTTGTCTTCGGGCTTCGCTTCGGCAATGAAATCATCAACGCCTGCCTTTTCTGCGATATATTTCGCGGTCAGCGGATTGTCGCCGGTAACCATCACCGTTTTAACGCCCATCTTGCGCAAACGGTCAAAGCGTTCAAAAATACCCGGCTTGATGATATCCTGTAATTCGATCACGCCCAGCACAAACGCATTTTGACTCACCACCAGTGGTGTACCGCCGTTGTTGGCGATCGTCTTTACGCGTTCAGTCGTTTCTTCCGGGAAGGGATGACCTGCTTTGGCCACCAGGTTGCGAATCGCATCGTACGCGCCTTTCCTGATTTTTGTGCCATCGGGCAGATCGATGCCGCTGCTGCGGGTCTCCGCGGTGAATTCGATAAACACCGCGCCGTTGCTGCTAACCGTATTCGGCTGAATGGCGGCGAGTTCAACGATCGATTTACCTTCCGGTGTTTCATCCGCCAGGGAGCTCATGGCGCAGGCGCCGACAAATATTTTTTCGTCGATGCCGTTGGCGGCCCAGAAATGGGTGGCTTTGCGGTTCCCGATCGTAATCGTGCCCGTTTTATCGAGTAGGAGGGTATCGAGGTCACCGGCGGTTTCCACGGCCTTGCCGCTTTTGGTGATCACATTCGCACGGAGCGCGCGATCCATCCCCGCGATGCCGATGGCGCTGAGCAAACCACCGATGGTGGTAGGGATCAGGCAAACAAACAGCGAAATGAATGCAGCGATCGTAATGGGTGTCTGCGCGTATTCCCCAAAGGGTTTCAGGGTCACACAAACGATGATGAAGATCAGTGTAAAGCCCGCCAGTAAAATGGTGAGGGCGATTTCATTCGGTGTTTTCTGGCGGGAGGCGCCTTCCACGAGAGCGATCATCTTATCCAAAAAACTCTCCCCGGGATCGGTGGTGACCTTCACTTTGATATGATCGCTCAGTACTTTCGTGCCGCCGGTGACGCTGGATTTATCGCCGCCGGATTCGCGGATCACCGGAGCTGATTCTCCCGTGATCGCGCTTTCATCGATGGTGGCCAGGCCCTCGACGATCTCTCCATCCATCGGAATCGTATCCCCCGCTTCGCAAAGGAAAAGATCTCCGCGCCTCAGTTCGGAAGATGGCACGACGCGCACTTCATCTGTATAAATCTCCCCTACCGGGAATATTTTCTTTGCCGGTGTGTCTTCCCTTGTTTTCCGCAGACTGTCCGCCTGTGCTTTTCCCCGCGCTTCTGCAATGGCTTCCGCAAAATTGGCGAAAAGCAGGGTAAGCAGCAACACGATGAATACCGTGAGGTTGTAGGCCAGTCCGCCCTGTGATTTTTCGCCGAGAAATATCCAGATACAAACCGCGAGCATGACGGCTGTACCGATTTCCACGGTGAACATCACGGGGTTGTGGATCAGGATGGAAGGATTCAGTTTGATCAGCGACTGCTTCAATGCTTCCTTCACCAGCGCAGGCTCAAACAATTTATTATTTTCGTTTCGTTTCATGAGGCGTTTGTTATTTCGTTGAGAAGTATTCTGAAAGCGGACCGAGGGTCAGCGCGGGGAAGAAAGAGAGCGCAGCGACGATCATGATGACGGCAAAGACCATGATGCCAAAAGTTGCCGTATCGGTTTTGAGCGTGCCGGAGGTTTCCGGAACATATTTTTTCTTCGCGAGGATGCCTGCGATCGCCACCGGCCCGATGATCGGCAGGAAGCGCGCGAGCAGCATCACAAATCCGCAGGTGATATTCCAGAAGGGCACATTGTCTCCCAGCCCTTCAAAACCGGATCCGTTGTTCGCGGAAGAGGAAGTATACTCATAGAGCATTTCCGAAAATCCATGCGGGCCTGGATTGTTCAGCCAGCCGGCATTTTGCGCGGGATGCAGCGCATACAGGTGGGATGAAACGGCTGTAAAGGCGAGGATCAGCAGTGTATGCATCAGCGCGATGATGGTCGCGATTTTCATTTCCTTTCCCTCGATCTTCTTACCCAGAAATTCGGGCGTGCGGCCCACCATCAGTCCTGAAATAAATACCGCGATGATCATGTAAATATAAAAATTGAGAAAGCCGACACCGACACCACCGAAAAATGAATTCACCATCATCCCGAGCATGCAAAACATACCCGTGAGCGGAGTGAAACTGTCGTGCATCGCGTTGACAGATCCGTTGGATGTTACCGTGGTGGTGATGCCCCAGTAGGCAGACGCAGCGGCGCCGAAACGGATTTCCTTTCCTTCCATACTACCCAGTGGCTGGGAAATACCCAGCGGCGTCATGGCCTGGTTTCCTTTCATTTCATTGTAGACCGACGGGATCACAAATAACAACAGTCCGATGGTCATCACCCCGAAAATTACCCAGGCGAGCTTTTTTCTTTTCAACATGGCGCCGAGGGTAAAGATGAGCGCCATCGGGATCAGGACGATGCAGACATTTTCAACCATATTCGAAAAATACCCGGGGTTCTCCAGGGGTTGCGCCGAATTCGCGCCGAAAAAGCCACCACCGTTGGTGCCGAGTTGTTTGATGGCCACCATCGCGGCCACCGGCCCGCGGCTCACGTGTACAGTATCACCCTGGAGAGAAATAAACTGATCCTTTCCTTTGAAGGTATCGGGCACACCGGTAAAAAGCAGGATGGTTGCCACGACAACCGATAACGGCAGCAGTACCCGCGTGCAGGAGCGGATGAAAAAGAAATAAAAATTCCCGAGCTTTTCGGCTGTGCGTTCTTTCATGGCGGTAAACACCATCGCACATACGGCCATGCCGGCCCCCGCACTGATAAACTGAAAAAGCATCAGCATCAGCTGGCCCAGGTAAGACACGCCCGATTCGCCTGAATAATGCTGAAGATTCGTGTTGCTGACAAAACTGATCGTTGTATTGAAAGCTAGGTCGGCGCTCATGGACGGATTGGCGTCGGGATTGAGTGGCAGCGATCCCATATTCATCAACACCAGCATACTCAGCACGCACCACACGAGGTTCAGGGTCAGCAGTGCCGTGAGATGCTGTTTCCAGTTCATCTCGCGTTCAGGATGAATGCCGCCGAGTGAGTAAAACAGTTTATCCACCGGCGTCATCACGGCATCCAGCCAGGTGTGCTTTCCTTCATACACTTTTGCAATGTATCGCCCCAGGGGGATGGCCAGGAGGATGGACAGCAAAAACATCGCTGCGACTCCAAGTAGTGCTGTATTCATGATTTGATGGAATTAAAATTTTTCGGGTCTGATCAGTACATAGCACAGATAGACAAAAACGAGTATGGATAAAATGAACAGGATCATCATAAGATTATATTTTGTCGAAAAAATCGATTGATTTATAAAAAAGCCAGAAGCAGCACAGGCCGCCGAGCACTAAGAAAATGGTGGACATATATTTTGTTTTTTCGGTGAACTGACTCTTATCACCAAATGCGATGCCCGGCGATGAAATCCCTGCTAACTGACTGTGTTACGATGCGTTGTGGATTTTTAAGCGATGGCTGCGGCGGCGGACATCCTATCGTTATGGATGTCTTCTTTTCAAAATGAAAAAGCTATAATCTGAAAAGAAGGGCGAAAATGATGCGGTCCTCGGTCTTTACGAGATCCGGGCGCCAGTCAGGGGGCAATGGCGTGGTGGTATATCCGTTAGGAGAAGTGACGCCGCCGGCGCCGGCGAAATAAGGGACATTGGCATGCCGGTGCACATATTCAACCCTGAACAGAAAACTCTGGTTTGGCATCCAGTCGAAATTGGTAGACGCATCCCATCCTTTGAAGGGGTCGCCGGGGTTGGCGCTGAACGGAAATTTTCCTTCCGTCTGGGTAGGATTGTTAGGATCCGGCAGCGGACTCGCCTGTCCCGACGGATACAGCACCAGGTATCTGCCCGGATTGTTCATGAAACCGCCTCCGATCGTCCAGGCGAATTTGTTTTGCCGAAACCAGATGCGGTTGTAAAACATCGCACTCGCGAAATATTGCGCAGGCCCTTTCACCGGGTCGCTTTTGAAACCGTTTACACCGCCGCCTTTTTCAAAGCCGATATCGCCAGTGATTGAAAAAGCCATGCGTGAAATACCCATGGATGACGGCTGATTATAATAGCGGAGCAGCAGGCTGTTGTCAGAATGGAAACGCTTGCGCTGTGGAAGACCCGCTGCATCCGAACCGTAATAATCATTGGTGAGCATCTTCAGGCTGCTGGTAGGGTTCCAGGTGATGTTTGCACCGAGCCCCGGCATCTTGTTGAACTTACCATAGCTCTGCCAGCCGTTGATGATCCAGGGTTCGATCTTGAGATATTTTGAAGGAAAAATCTGGATCCGCAGACCATTGAAAAACCAGGGCGTGTTATCGGAGGTGAACGAAGCCTGATATTCCCAGTTTTCTGCCTGGTAATAGGAATTGAGCCCGATATAAGACAGGAATAAGCCGGCGTCCACATTGATGCCGTACCATTTATTGAAATGATAACCCACATAGGCCTCGCTCAGATAGCGGTAAACATCGGCAAGCTGGTATTGCCCGCGATAGGGGCTCAGGTCGTTCCTTGGCACAACGATCGAGCGTGTGCCGAGTTGCATCATAACCCGGGCGCGGGCGTTCTGAAAGGAAAAATCGCCGCCCAGCAGCAGGTGCGACAACTGTACTTCGTTGTTTCTGGCAAGGGCAGTAGAACCCACGACGGTATTGTCGTTGGGATTATTGAAAGAATGCGTGTAATTGACGTCGAGCATCACGGTGGGTACAAAATATTTACCGTGAAAAACAGAAGAGTCGCGACGGTCAGAACCGTTTTGCCAGTTTGTTTCGATGCCGTCAAAGGGGATTTTTGGTGCCGTTGAATCCTGCGTACGGGCCTGCAGACTGATTCCGAACAGACATCCCGCGATAAGGATATTTTTTTTCATTGCCTTTTGATTGGGTGAGGCGGCATAGTTGCCGTTGGCCCTTCTTTCCAAAAGAAATGCCCAATCAGAAGAAATCGGCAAATGGTTCCAGGACCCAATACCAGCGCGGGTTTCACCAAACGACGGACAGATCAGCCGTCAACGCCTGCAAGCGGAGATCTTGTCAAAATGAAAAACGATTTTCAAAACAGCAATTTATATTCTTCGATTTTCCGGTAGAGGGTGGTGAGACCGATATTGAGGAGTTTGGCAGCGGCCATTTTATTTCCCTTGGTATGCAGCAACACGCGTTGGATATGCAGTTTTTCGACACTGGCCAGATCGAAGGCCGACAAACCATGCCCGCTCCGCGCGTCCACCTGCAGGTCCAGCGGCAGGTTTTCGAGCGTGAGTTCAGCGCCCGACGAAAGGATAACGGCCCGCTCCATCACATTTTTCAGTTCCCGGATATTCCCTTTCCAATCGTGCTGTTGGAGGTGCTGAATGAAATCAGGGCTCATGCTGCTGACATTCATGTTTGATTTCTGCGCAAACAATTGCAGGAAATAGCTGGCCAGCAGCGGTATATCCCTGACCCTTTCCCGCAGCGAAGGAAGTTCGATCGTAAACGTGTTGAGGCGATAATACAGGTCGTCCCTGAACCGCCCGTCCGCGACTTCCTTTTGCAGGTTTCGGTTGGTCGCCGTGACGATGCGCACATTTACTTTTGTCGGTTTTGTATCGCCGACTTTGATGAATTCGCTGGTCTCCAAAACCCGCAGCAGCTTTGCCTGCAGGTCGAACGCCAGCTCTCCGATCTCATCGAGAAAAAGGGTCCCTTCGTCCGCTTCTTCGATCAGCCCTTTCTTGTCTTTCACGGCGCTGGTAAATGCGCCGGCGCGGTGACCGAACAATTCGCTTTCCATAAGTTCCTTGCTGAAAGAACTTACATTCAGCGGCACGAAAGGATTGGACGACCGTTTGCTTGCCCGGTGAATGGCCTGGGCAAATACTTCCTTACCCGTGCCGGTTTCCCCCAGCAACAGCACGGTGGCATCCGTAGGCGCCACCTTCCTGGCCAGCGTGATCGCATCTTTGATGGCATCCGAGTCGCCGAGAATTCCGTCGAATGTATATTGTTTGGATACCTGCTTTTCCAGTTGCTGCACTCTTTTTTGCAGGCGCACTTTTTCCATGGCGCGATTGATGAGCGGAATGATACGGTCGTTGTCGTCGCCTTTGGTGATATAATCAAAGGCGCCGGACTGGATGGCCTGCACCCCGCCGGCGATATTGCCGTAAGCAGTCAGCATAATAATTTCTGTGAGCGGAAATTTTGCTTTCACGGTGTCGATGAAATCGAGCCCGCTGCCGTCGGGAAGTTTAACATCACACAGTACGACTTCCACCGTTTCCTTTTCCATCACCCTGGAAGCCATTTTCAGGTTCTCCGCTTCGAGTACGACAAACCCTTCCAGACTGATGATGCGCTTAAGCAGGTGACGAAGTTTCTCTTCATCATCCACCAGCAACACGTGACCACGATTCATGAGGGATGTTTAGGGCAAAGCTAGTTATTTCACGCGAAGGTTTCACGCGACGGATGCGCAAGGGCGCAACGAAAGCTTCTGTAAGACAAATGCGCAGAGAAGTTATTTTACAGCAGTTTAAATACAACGGCTCGTGGCGCCGTTGCGCATCCGTCGCGTCGTCGCGTGAAATAAACAAAATCGCTACCCCAGCAGCGGATCACTAAAACTCTCCTTCCCCGTTTCCACCCTGCCCGCAAATCTTTTTTCAAATCCATCGAGGCCGCCGGCCAGGATACTGAAATCGTACCAGCCATGGCTGTCGGTGAACGACATCAACTGGGCGTACTCCATGCCCTGCGCGACGGTATGCTTTGTGTGTTTTTTATCATAGGACCGGCTGATAATGTCCACGGGTACAGCCACCCCTCCGGTATTTTTAATGGAAATTTTCAGTCTGCCCTGTTCCGGTTTGACTGAAATATCCAGCGCGGGATCATGGCCAGTGCCCGTAAACTCGCGGTAAAATCCGTTCGGACCATAGACGCGCAGGTGATATTTTCCATTTTCAAAACTTTCTACGGGATATGCGTCGGTCAGTTCGTCGCCGGCAGACACGGCATAGGCCCAGGTGCGCACGGATTCAAACTGGTTGGTGAGCTCATGCAGAAATTTTTCCGGCGCATATACATTGAATGGCGCACCGGCCGATGCAACACCGAACTGCTCATTGCCAGCCCGCATCGTAAGGAGGAAATTTTTTTTATCCTGACTCAGCACGCCATTCACTGACAACTCATACGGCAACGCATTGGAAGGACGTTTGCCTTTTTCCTGTTGCGGCAAAAAAGGAGACGCTGAACTGTCTGCCTGGATGGCGGCGATTTCTTTCTCGCCCAATAACGTAAACCCCGTGGGCAGTTTCTTGAATTTCGCCTTGTGCACGCTTTCCATAAAAGCGTCTTTGGCCACGAATTCGGGCTTGCCCATCACTTCTCCGTGATAAGGGCGGAATACGGAACTCAGGTCGCCGCAGACCGTTCTCCGCCAGGCGCTGATATTGTGTTCGCGGATGTTTTTTCCGGTTTTGTGGCGGAGGAAATTTTCCAGAAACTGCAGCGTGGAAGTATGATCGAACACCTGCGAGTTGACATATCCGCCGCGGCTCCAGGGAGAAGCCACCACCATCGGTACGCGGAAGCCCAGACCGATCGAACTCTGCTGCAGAAAATTCTCCGGGAATCCGCCGCGCGCCAATGCCTGCGCAAGCGTGACGTATTCAACACTGGTATCTATATTTTTTGACACAAATCCGGTGGACGGCCGGTGGGCATCGGGCGCCGTGAAAGGCGGCACATGATCGAAATAGCCGTCGTTCTCATCATAGGTCAGAATAAAAATCGTCTTCTTCCACACTTCCGGATTTTTCGTGAGGATATCCATCACTTCGGAAACATACCAGGCGCCAAACCAGGCGGAACTTGGATGATCGGAAAAATTCTCCGGTGCCGCGAGCCAGGATACAGTGGGCAAGTTTCCGTTGTTCACGTCCTCCCTGAACGCATGCAGCACGTCGCCTTTCGGCACCTGCAGGCTGCGCGGCGTTCCCTGGTCGTCGTATTCGAGTTTTTCCAGATCGTGATAGTGCGGATCACGGGTATTGGTCGCGAATGCATTCCGGTGAATCGCTTTCTGATGGTCAGATAGTTTTTCAAAACGGTCTTTCAGATCCTGGTATTCTTCAGGAGAAAACCCGGCTTTTTTACTGAGCTGTTCGATGTGCCTGTCGTGCAGGAAAATATGGTACTGCGCAAAGAATTCGAGGGGATTGTCCTGAAAGTTGGAAAGCCATGCATCTTCCTGCCCTGAGAATCCGGTATCTATGGACATTTCATTCTGATAGAATTTCCAGGAAACTGAATTTTCTTCCAGGCGTTCGGGAAATGTTTTCCAGTTCAGGGTGCCGTAATCCATATCGTCGTTCCACACATGCGCACGCGATTGTTCGTGCTGTTCTTCCCGTACCGTGCCTGACCAGAAAAAAAGCCGGTTAGGGTTGGTGCCTGTAAGGGACGAACAGAAATGCTGGTCGCATACGGTGAATGCATCCGCCAGCGAATAATAAAAGGGAATGTCTTCGCGGTTGTAATAACCCATGGTCAGGGGCATGTCCGCATATTCGTGGATGCTGTTGCGTTTTACATCCAGCCATTTATCGTGCTTACCATCGTTGCGCGCTTTCACCTGGTTTGCCCAGGAATGCGGCAATGAACTCATCCAGGTTGCTTTGGTATCTTTCATATCCAGCCGGAACGGGGCGTAGGTTTGTCCCGCGGCATTCGATTGCAACCAGACCGGATTTTTATTGGGGAGATGGATGGCCCGCGGATCATTAAAGCCACGTACGCCGTTGAGCGTACCGTAGCAATGATCAAAGGAGCGGTTTTCCTGCATGAGGATCACGATATGTTCCGCATCCTGCCAGGTGGTGCCGGGGAGCGGATCGATGGCCATGGCTTTTTGAATGGAAGCGGGCAATACCGAGAAAATGCCGGCCGCTCCCGTCAGCAGGGATGCTTTTTTCAGAAAGGTTCTTCTGGAATCCATCGTAAAGATTTGATTAAAAATAAGTCATAAAGGCTTTGCCCGAAGGAGATCCGATGGAACTTAAGAACAAGTTAATATACCGGTCCGTGTTTTGCATGGCAATCAGCGAAATATAATTATGAATCCCGCAAAGAAAATCAGGCCCTGGATGCTGAAGAAAGAGCTGATCGTACTCTACTACGGTTTGCGGGACGACCGGACGCCCATTTACGCAAAAATTCCGGCGATCCTTTCTGTTTGTTATCTCATCAGTCCCATCGACCTGATTCCCGACTTCATCCCTTTTGTGGGTTATCTGGATGATCTGGTGATCGTACCCTTACTATTAAATGCCGCCATCCGCTTGCTGCCGCTTCCAGTGCGCGAGGCATCGCTGCTGAAAGCCAGTCGCAACCGGCGGAAGTTCCAGTTCGCTTTTATATTCCTGATCATCTTGTTGATTGGTTTGCTGGCGGCGATTTTCTGGTGGATAAAAACAACCTTCTTTGCCGGTCGCTAGTCGGGGAATGCACCCGCATCGTATGCCTTGCAATAAGCCTTGAAGTTCTCCTCCACCACACCTGCATATTGAAGGGCATAATTTATCAGCGCAGCCTGCCATCCATCCTGCTTTCCGAAAGCTTCCAGCGCATCTGCATTGGCAGATCCGCGCCAACCGGAACTTCTGAGCTGCGCGGAAGCGGTCAGCGAGGCCATCTCCGATATCACCTGGTAGATATCGCGGTAGCGGTCCCGGATCAGTTTAAAATTGAATCCGTCCTTTGCCGGTTGCATTTCCTGGATGATGTACACATCGCCCTGGAATGCTGTATACCCCAGCAATGCCGGCGATACATTCTGCATGCGTTCCTGAATGCGGACAATGCGAACCGCCTCGGTTTCCCAAACAGGTTGCGGCACGGAAATATAAGGCGCCAGCGACGAAGGCAGTTCCTGCTTCATTTCTACCAGCATGTATTTGCTGATGCGGTTGGTGCTTTGCAGGAGGAACATATATCTTCTTAAACCGACGCTGCCCGTGCCGGCGAGCCGGAACGCCACGTCGATCACTTCGTAATTATTCGGACTTTCGTCGCCGCTGCGAATCCATTCATTGACGTGGGCTGCCAGGGCGTTTTTTAATTTTTTATCCAGCGCATAATGCCGTGGGTGCTCCATGAGCAGGCTCAGGTTCTTTTTCTTTCTGATCGTGCGTTTTTCGAGGATGGAACTCTGTTTGCGTTTGCTGACGGCGATCAGGAAATCCCGCACGATGCCGCGAGAAGTGAGCGGGTCGATGTAGATCGCCTTCCCCCGGGCCAGCACAGCCGAATAAGTTTTTAAAAAGAGCTGCGCCATATTCAGCGCCTGCTTCGGTTCAATTTTGAGTGTTTCAAATGCGATGAAAATGCTGCAGACCATACGGACCAGTTCATGGTTCGCCGGCGCCAGGATGGCTTCATCAAAATCGTTCATGTCAAAATACACCAGTCTGTTATCTCCCTTGTAGGTACCGTAATTTTCGAGGTGGAGGTCGCCGCAAATCCAGGCCAGGGGAGATTCGGGTAAAGGCGCCGCATGAAATAAGTCTTCGTAAAAGAGATGACAGGTGCCGCGGTAGAAGCGGAACATGTTTTCGGTCATCATCTCATATTTCGCAGGAAGCATGTTTTCAAGACGGCCCGCATTAAAACTGAGAATTCGCTCGGCGATGGTGCTCAAATCTGGATGAATTGTGATGAAAGGTAAGGAATACGGGGATTTACGCAGGCGAATTTGGTATTTTGAGCAAAATACGCATCCGCATGTCCAACAAATTTATGGCCCTCCTGATTCTGTTATGCGCAGGGGCATCCTGCCATCCGGCCGATCAGCACGCAAATGATGTCAGGGATATCCTGTCTGAAAATGTTGACAGCGCCGTTTCACCGGCGAAAGATTTTTTCAGCTATTCCAATGGCAGCTGGGTGAAAAAAAATCCGATCCCGGCCGATCAGGCATCCTGGGGCATCGGCAATCTCGTGGTAGAGGAAAATCTCCGCCGCATCCGCATCATCATTGAAAAAGCGGCCACTGCGAAGGCGGCCACGGGCAGCGCCGAACAAAAAATAGGAGATTTCTGGCTTACGGCGATGGACAGCACGAAAATCAACCAGGCCGGATTGCAGCCACTGCAAGCGGCCTTTGCGCAAATCGACAAGATCAAAGACCTGCCGGGATTTCTGCTGACTACCGCAGATTTTAAAGTGTCCGGTATCAATTCCCTGTTTGACGAAGGGGTTGAGCAGGATGAAAAAGCAAGTGATGTAATGGCCTACAACCTGGGCCAGGGCGGACTTGGTTTGCCGGACCGCGAATATTATTTTAAAAACGATGCGGAAACCATTCATATCCGCGCCGAATATGTGAAGTATATGGCGAAGCTGCTGGCAATGTCCGGCACAGACACCGCGCTGGCGGGCAAGGCAGCACGGAATATCCTGGCGCTTGAAACCAGGATGGCCAAATTTTCGAGGAAAATCGAAGACCTGCGGGACCCCCAGCTGAATTATCACAAAATCAGTTACCGGAGCCTCGAAAAGATGGTTCCCGTGATGGACTGGTCCGCTTATTTTGTGCACAGCGGCCTGGCAAAATGTGATTCCGTGATCGTTGGTCAGCCGGAATTTTTTACGGGTCTCAACGAACTGTTGAAAACCACACCGGTCGACGACTGGAAAATGTATTTGAAATATTCCACGATCAACAGCTACGCCAATGCGTTGCCGGACAGCTTTGGCATGGCGGCCTTTCAGTTCAACCGGCTTTTCACCGGCGCTAAAGAAAGACGGCCGCGATGGAAACTGGTGATTCAGAGTGAAGAAAGGGTGATGGGTGAATTACTTGGCCAGTTATATGTGAAGGAATTTTTTACGGAAAAAGCCAAGAAGCGCTACGAAGACATGGTGGAAGCCATGCGCACGGCATTCAAGGAACGCATCGCGGGACTCGCCTGGATGAGTGACAGCACCAAACAGAAAGCCTATATCAAACTGGCGTCCATCCGCAAGAAAGTAGGCTATCCGGATAAATGGAAGGATTTCTCAAGCCTGCAGATCGGGCGTGACAGTTATGTCGCCAATTTGATGCAGGCGCGGAAATGGTGGCACGAATTCCGGTACAGCCGCCTCGGCAAACCGGTAGACCGTGAGGAATGGGGCATGTTTCCGCAGACCTACAATGCGCAGTACGATCCGTCCAACAACGATATCACGCTGCCTGCCGCGCAATTCATCGTTCCCGGATTCAAGGATGAAGACCTGGACGACGCCCTTGTCTATGGTTATACGGGCGCTTCGACCATCGGGCACGAGATGACCCACGGTTTTGATGACCAGGGACGACAGTTTGATGACAAAGGCAACCTGAAAAACTGGTGGACATCCACAGACGAAAAATCTTTTAATGCACGCGCGGCGGTGATGGTCAAACAGTTTGATGAGTATGAACCGATCAAGGGATATCATATCAATGGCAAAGCCTGTCTTGGAGAAAACATCGCCGATCTGGGCGGCATTGTGATCGGCGTCGACGCGTTCAAAAAAACGGATCAGTATAAAAAAGGAGTGCTTATACACGGACTAACGCCGATGCAGCGGTTCTTTCTCGGGTATGCGCTGGGCTGGCTTGGCCAGGAACGCGATGAGGTGTTGCGTACGCAACTGATGACCGATGTACACGCGCCGGCCAAATACCGGGTAAATGGTCCTTTTGCAGATGTGGATGAGTTCTACAGCGCGTTCAATATTAAAAAAGGGGATCCGATGTTCAGGGAAGACAGCGTGCGCGTCCGCATTTGGTAAGGCGTGGCCTTACCGGAAAGTTTTGTAAATTCGGGGAGCGAATATTGAACAACACAATTATTTTTATGTCACTGATACCGAATAAAAAAAATAAGAAAGATACCCGGCCCGGGGGTGGTGCAGCCAAACCAAAGGCGGGCTTTCCTGTTTCCAAAGGAAAAACGAATACCAAAGGCACGGTAAGAAACACCAAGCTTACCGGTGGCTCGCAGCGCGGGTCCTGATCTTGCGCAATCATGTTCATATCATCGGCAGTGGTTTTGCCGGTCTTTCTGCTGCCTGTTTTATGGCAAAAGCAGGATGGCAGGTAACCGTCATTGAAAAATTGCCGGCGCCGGGTGGCCGGGCCAGTCGTCTCAGCGTGGATGGTTTTCATTTCGATATGGGCCCGAGCTGGTACTGGATGCCCGACATTTTTGAACGGTTCTTTGCTCAGTTCGGCAGAAAAGTTTCTGATTTCTATTCCCTTCACAGACTGGATCCTTCTTACCGTGTGTACTGGAAAGAGGGCATGAACGATATCCCGGCCACCATGCCGGAACTCGAAGCCCTTTTTGAATCGCTGGAACCCGGCAGCAGCGGATC
>CAZZYD010000040.1:0-19146 GCA_964658175.1 uncultured Puia sp.
ACGGCCACTGAACTGACCGGCGCCTTGCGGAGGCTGGATAGAAACGACCCGGTAAAATATGATTTTGCTTTGTTCGGACTGGGGGCGATCGAAAAATACTAACGGGGATTACTTATACATCAGCTCTCTGACTTTTTCCTTGTCTTCCTTCTCCTTGGAGAGATTGAACATGGTGCCGAATACCCTGTCCCAGATCGTCGTGCTGACGCCGAATCCCTTGTGTTCATCCTTATAGTGATGGAGATGGTGGTTGCGCCAAAGCGGCTTCATCCATTTAAACGGTGGATTCCAGGCGTGGATGGCATAATGCATCGTTCCGTAGAGCAGGTAGCCGATCAGGAAGCCGGGGAAGAACATAAAAACATAAGTACCCATCAGCAGGTACATCGTGCCGAAAATGACGGATGCAAGGATAATGCTGGGCACGGGCGGCATGAACAGGCGTTCTTTGTCTCGGGGAAAATGGTGATGGTTGCCGTGCATGATGTACACGAATTTCTGCGCGCGGGCGCTTTCGGCCGCCCAATGAAAGGCAAAACGGTGCATCAGGTATTCGAAAAAAGTCCAGAAAAACAGGCCTGAAAAGAAAACGGTAGCCAGCGTGGTAAAAGAATAACCCATTTTCACATGGCTGCTATACATAAAGAATGCAAGCACAGGCAGATACATCCCCCAGATCACCAGCGGGTGCGTTTTCGTCATCATTTCGAGGTAATGATTGCGAAATAGCTGGGCCTGGCCCTTGTTATGGATCTTTTCAAATTTCATTCAGCCTAGTTAAGGAGCAAATCTACAGACAAACTGGTAATTTCCGTTCATTAACAGCATAGTCACCGCTTGGTTCACATAGATACCGAATTGTTTACATTTGCGAACATTTTTAAACGCGGAAACCCGGTATGTCCATCCAACACCTTTCAGAACAGGAAATTATTCGCCGCAAGAAGCTGGCAACGCTCCAGGAAATGGGCATTGATGCCTATCCGGCTTCATCCTACCCCATTAACAGCTCTGCCGCAGCGATTAAGGCCCATTACCGGGAGGAAGAAAACAAGGCAGATTATGCCGACGTCGTGCTCGCAGGGCGTATTATGAGCATCCGGGACATGGGAAAGGCATCCTTTGCCGTGATCCAGGACAGCAGCGGCAAGATCCAGCTTTATATAAAAAGGGATGAGATATGTTCCGGAGAGGATAAAACATTGTATGACAAGGTGTGGAAGCACCTGACCGATATCGGGGACATCATCGGGGTGAAAGGGTATGTGTTCACCACAAAAATGGGAGAAATTTCGATCCATGTGAAAGAACTGGATTTTATGGCCAAGGCTCTCCGGCCGCTTCCGGTGGTAAAGGAAAAGGAAGGGGAAACATTCGATGCCGTCACCGATCCCGAATTCCGGTATCGCCAGCGTTATGCCGACCTGATCGTAAACCCCCAGGTAAAGGAAACCTTCATCAAGCGAACGAAGATGATCAACGCAATGCGGGAGTTCATGAACAGTCGCGGCGGCCTTGAAGTGGATACGCCGGTCCTGCAAAGCATTCCCGGTGGTGCCGCCGCCCGTCCGTTTGTCACCCACCACAATGCCCTGGACATACCCTTTTACCTGCGCATCGCCAACGAATTGTACCTCAAAAGACTGATTGTCGGCGGTTTCGACTGGGTATATGAATTCAGCCGCAATTTCAGGAATGAAGGCATGGACAGGACCCATAATCCGGAATTCACGATCCTTGAATTCTATGTAGCGTACAAAGATTATTTCTGGATGATGGAAACCACGGAACAGCTATTGGAATCGGCGGCCATCGCGGTCAACGGTTCCTCGGTAGCGATGGTGGGAGAGCAGGAAATCAGCCTGAAAGCGCCATTTCGCCGGGTAAGCATCCATGAAGCCATCCGCGAAAATACGGGCGCAGACGTAGAAAATATGGACGAGGCCGGCGTGCGTGCCTTTTGCCGCGAACAGCATATTCCGGTGGACGAAACCATGGGAAAAGCAAAACTGATTGATCTGCTCTTTGGAGAAAAATGCGAACACCACTATATCCAGCCCACCTTCATTACGGACTATCCGGTGGAAATGAGTCCGCTCACCAAGAAGCACCGGAGCAAAGCCGGACTGGTGGAACGTTTTGAATTGATGATCAATGGAAAGGAAATCGCCAATGCCTATTCGGAATTGAATGATCCCATCGATCAGCGGGCGCGCTTTGAGGATCAGCTCCAACTCAAGGAAAGGGGTGATGAAGAAGCCATGTTCATCGATCATGACTTTCTGCGGGCCCTCGAATACGGCATGCCACCCACCGCCGGGATCGGGATCGGCATCGACCGCCTCTGCATGTTGCTCACGGGCCAGCTGTCCATCCAGGATGTGCTGCTTTTCCCGCAGATGCGGCCGGAAACCAACGGCTAAGGCTAAACGATGATTTCCACTCCGTAACTGCGGGTAGATAAGGCCGTAAGATATCCCTGCGCCGCTCGTAGATCTACGTGTTTACCTGTATTTCCCACAAAGTTCATATCGAGCGGTAATCCGCTTGCAGGCGCACCCCTGATTTGTATGTTTACAACGTCATAGATGATTGACGCAATTTTACCGGATCGATCCAATCCTACAAAAAACCACCAATATCCGAAAAACCAATGATCCGGTTTAAGAGCAGCTTTCACTGACAGTTAAAATCCAAGATCCAACGTAAAGACCAAATCCAGAAGTGTAAAATTTTGTACCTATTGATGACCACCAGCGTTCACGGTTAAGCATTGTACAAACACATTCAAAGCCCCGGAATTTCGCATCCGGGGCTTTATTATTTCCGCCGCTACTGTTTAGGCAGTCCGTCGGCAGGAAAGGCAAAAGGACCGGTAATCTGAAATATGGTGTATCCGCTGAAATCCTGTGGCGCTTCGAGACCCGTTCCATAGATGATGGTGCCACCGGCTTTGTGGATGCGCACCGGTTTATCCGTATAGAATTTCTCGTTTTTCTGATCCCACCAAAGTTCACGGCAGTAAAGGGTGTCTCCCTGCAATACATTTTTTACCACCACGCTGTCGCGAAGCAGTACTTTCTGGTCATTTTCCCGCCATTTACCGTACAGCGCATCCATTTTGCTCTCAATCATGAGCGAATCATTATAAAAATCGACATGGAGGGTTTTGGGAAATTCGAGGTAGGGAGCAGTATCGGCTTCACTTCGCCGCATATAAGGCGCCGTGAGCTTGGCTTTTACTTTCGCATCCTCGCTGAGAAAGGCGGTAATGGTTTTCCCCTCGTCCATGCTCACCTGTTTTTTGCGGTAATTCGGCAATTCCTTTACATTGTTCTCACAACTGGTGACAGCGAGTAAAAGAATACCGGTTACGATCACTGTCCACTGCCTGAGATCACACATGATGGGAAAAAATTGACGTTTGCGCATCAGCGGTTGTATTCACTGATGGCATACAAACCTTTAAATATAAGATCCGGATCGGTAACAACTTCCTTTTTTAGCAGATCCTTAATATATAGTGCGTCGCCGCCCGTAAGGGATACCTGGAGATGGTCATATTTTTCCTGGTATGCTTCGATGATCCCATCGATCTCCTTCACCATGCCCATGATTACGCCGCTCTGGATATTCGTGCGCGTATCGTAGCCTACCAGCGGAAAATTCCAATGCGGTTTTTCCTGCGGCAGTTTCGCTGTAAAAACGTGCAGCGATTTGAAACGCATTTCAAGCCCGGGGGAAATAGCGCCACCGATGAATTCGTGGTATTTGTTGAGGTAATTGTAGGTAACGGCAGAACCCAGGCCGATCACCAGATTATTCTTATCCGGAAAGAGCGCGGCGGCGGCAACCACCAGCGCGAGGCGGTCGGCGCCAATGGTGTCGGGTTTCCCTACCGGCGTGGTCACCGGCAGTTTTGAGTGGTGATCGAGTTTATGATACCCGCCGTGTGCCGCCAGCATCGCCTCCAGTCCAGGATCGTGTTCCACGACGGAGCTCAGGATCGTCCGTTCCGGGCGGATCCGTTCCAGCAAATGGCTGATGTGATCCGCTGCCGTGTTTTCGAGCACATGGTGTTCGCGGAGCAGGCCGTTTTCGAAAACAGCGTATTTACGGCGGGTATTCCCAAAATCAAAACAGACTGTAATGGACATGTATCATTGTCTTTAAGAAAGAGGCCATATCACTCTTCAAACCGGAAAGGCGAGAAGTTTTTAAAATGACCATTGAGCTTTACCCGTTCTTTCAGGGTTTCCATTTCCGCGATCACCGGCATCACTTTTCCTAAATGTCGTTTCAGGTATTCCTGTCTTTGTTCTTCCCGCAGCAAAACGAGGAGCTCGTATTCTTCTTCTATGGAAAGCCCGGCGTGGTGCGCCAGGTCATAAGACATCAGTTCCTCATCCGGCTTCTTGAAATCTTTGCTGATCGAAAGCAGTTTGTGCAATTCCCGAACGGCGAGAATCACCAATTTCATCAGGTCCCGTTTCGCATATTCGGTACCGTTATCCGGATAGTTGACGATGGCGCCACTGTATAATTTGTCCGGCACGGCTTTGATAATTTCGAGGATGCGGAAAACCCGGGTTCCACGGGTGATGATATCCATTTCCCCGTTATCGTACAGTTTGGCAATTTCGACGATTTCGACCAGGCTTCCGATCTCACTCACTTTTTCATTGATCACCGGCGGGATGCCAAATGGTTTTTGAGATTTGAAGCATTCATTCACCAGCTCTTTATACCTGGGTTCATAAATATGCAGGTTCAGCCATTCCCCTGGATATACCACGATGCCCAGCGGGAAAATCGGGATGAAGTTTGTCATACGAATTATTCTTGCAGCCTTTTTTTGGGTCGTTTAAGTAGTGTCAGCAAACTGTCCCTGACCTGTTCCGGCAGGATGTCACGCATACACGCACAGTCCTGGCTGCTGCGGCAATCGCTGCAGTTTTTGTCTTTGACAAGCACGCGGGTATGTTTTCCCACCGGTCCCCAGCGGCAGGGATCGATCGGTTTCATCGGCGGAAATATCCCTACGGTGTTCACGCCGCTGGCCGCAGCGATGTGCAGGGGTCCTGTGCTGGCCGCGACGAGCCCGTCGGCTTTGGAGATAAAGCTGATGAGCTGGGCAAGACTTAGTTTACCGGTAATATCCACCACGCGCGGGTGCTCCTCAAAAAGACGGCGCACCATATTTCCTTCCGCAGCGGTGCCGGTAATGAATATTTTATATTCCTCCTCCGGTAACAGGCGAATCAGCCGGCTGAAATTTTCAAGGCCCCATTCCCGGGCGCTTCCCCTTGACTTCGGGTGAAGGATCAGGTTGATCCGCGCTGTATCCAGCATGTTGTGCAACACCGGCGACAGCGGCGCGAATACGGTCATGCCGTACAGCATGCCGATGTCTTCCAGTGAATATAATTTCTGAGCGCCCAGGCTCGTCAGCAATTGAAGGTTCAGCTGTGCTTCATGATAGACGGATCTTCTGCGCGAAAGTTTTACCAGTCTGTTGCAGGTAAACCAATGGAAGAAACGGTTGCGCGTACCGATCCGGAGGGCAATACCAGCCTGACGAGCCGCCAGCGCGATGTCCTGGTCGGGAAAAACATGAATGATAGTGTCGGCGTGCAGACCGGCAAGTTTTTGGGCCCTGGCAGCAAAGGATAACTGTTTATACTCATCCCAGTTGATAAAGCCGTCCACATGTTCGCAGGTATTGATCAGTGCTTCCGTATAGGAACGTCCGAGGAATAGGATGCGCGCATCAGGATAGAGGCTGCGCAATACACCGGCTACCGGCAGGGTAAGTACCACGTCTCCGATTGAATCGGCCCTGCTGATTATAAATACCCTGTTGACTGGCTTCATGCGATCTGTCAGAAGAGAAATCCGGTTTCCCCGCAATTTTTAAACATGATAAAGATAATTGTTTCTCCTGCCAAAATGATTTTCCGGCCGTTTCGCCGATTCCTTAATGCTTCGGGAATCAGGTACTTATCTTTGTGGCGGATGCTGCAAAATCAACACCAGAAATGCAGTTCCGGGTGCATCCGACCTTCAATCTTAACATATCCGGTAAATGGATCCATTGGCATGGACGAACATCACGCTTTCTGATCACCGCGCTTTGGCCCGCGGCATCTCCGCCATTGAAAACGGATTGCTGGGCTACAGGCAGGCCGTGGAGGATGCGCCAGCCAGCCATGCACCGGTGATCGGTATCACGGGTCCACCCGGCGCAGGCAAAAGTACCCTGGTCAACGGCCTGATCCGGGAAATAACCGACGCCGGCCAAACCGTCGCCGTACTTTGCGTGGATCCTTCCTCTCCTTTTCACCGTGGTGCGCTGTTGGGAGACCGCATCCGCATGAACCAATGGTACAATCATCCCGGCGTATACATACGGTCCCTGTCGACCCGTGGATCCCTTGGCGGGCTTCATCCGGCGATTTTTGGTATCACGGATCTGCTCAAACTCGCAGGCTTTGACCAGATCATCATAGAAACAGTCGGGATCGGGCAAAGCGAAGTTGAAATCGCGGGCATCGCCGATGTGACCGTGGTCGTGCTCGTGCCCGAATCCGGCGACGATGTGCAGGCAATGAAAGCCGGACTCATGGAGATCGCCGACCTTTTTGTTGTCAATAAATGCGACCATCCCGCCGCTGCCAGATTTATCCTGGACCTGAGAAATAACCTGCATACCGATACCCGGGACCGAAATTCCACGACGCCCATCCTTGAAGTGATCGCCACCCGGCAGCAGGGCATTCCCGCACTGCTGACGGCCATCCGCCGTTTTCTGTCGGAAGACCATCCGGCCAAAAGAAACGCCCTGCTCGCAGAACGCGCCTACCGCCTGATCCTCGAATACCGGATGAGCGGAGTGGACCGTAGCCGGCTGATGGATGAATTAAAAATAGCTGAAAACGAAAAAGATTTTACGGTCTACCGGTTCGCCGCAAGCTGGCTGCAAAAAAATCCACTCAGTTAGATTCCGAAGCCTGGTTCTGCTTCCACCACCGGAAGCCGATGATCCCCAGGATAGCCATCGGTGCAAATGCCAGGTACATAATGCCCGCGTTGAGCGCCTTGGCAGGTCTTTCCCCCAATTGCTGGGCTGATCTCGTACAGATGGAACACTGCGCGGCGGCGGGCTCGCCTGCGGCAGAAAAACAAATCAGCAGTAAAAGAAAAATATGTTTTTTCATATTCGTTGACAATACAAAAGTACTCCCATTTGGCGGAATGCAAAGGTCGCCATAAAAAAAATCCCCGCCGGCTGGCAGGGATCTCTGTTTTATTAGTTCCTTAGTTGATTTCCGCGGTCATCTTCTTTTGCACTTTCTTCCTTTCGTCTTCATTCAGAATCACTTTCCGCAGGCGGATCACTTTCGGCGTTACTTCGATGCACTCGTCCTGCTGTATGTACTCCATGCATTCTTCCAGTGTCATCAGTTTTTTCGGGATGATGCGTACGGAATCATCGCTGCCGCTGGCGCGCATATTGGTCAGTTTCTTGGGTTCTGTCGCGTTTACGATCAGGTCTCCCGGTTTGATGTGCTCGGCGATCACCTGGCCGACATATACTTCTTCTCCCGGATCCACAAAGAAGGTTCCGCGATCCTGTAATTTATCGATCGAATAAGCCGTTGTCTTTTCCTGATTCTTGGATAACAGCACCCCATTGCTTCTGCCGGGGATCGGACCTTTCCAGGGTTTGTATTCCAGGAAACGATGGGCCATCACGGCTTCACCGGCCGTGTTGGTGAGCATGTTGCTGCGAAGGCCGATCAGTCCGCGGGACGGAATATCAAATTCAAGGTGCTGCATATCGCCCTTGCTTTCCATCACGAGCAGTTCACCCTTGCGCTGGGTAACCAGATCGATTACTTTACCGCTGTATTCCTGCGGTACGTCCACCACCAGGATTTCGTATGGTTCGTGTTTTTTACCGCTGATTTCTTTTACGAGCACCTGGGGCTGTCCGATGGTGAGTTCGAATCCTTCGCGGCGCATGGTTTCTATCAGGATACCGAGATGGAGGATACCGCGACCAAAAACCAGGAAGCTGTCCGCACTGTCCGTGTCTTCCACGCGAAGTGCGAGGTTCTTTTCGGTTTCTTTCATGAGGCGGTCGCGCAGGTGGCGGGAGGTAACGAATTTACCATCCTTACCAAAAAACGGGGAGTTGTTGATGCCGAAAAGCATGCTCATGGTGGGTTCATCCACACTGATCACCGGCAATGCTTCGGGATTTTCTGCGTCTGCGATGGTGTCGCCGATGTTGAAATCCTCGAGGCCAACCACTGCGCAGATATCGCCTGCGATCACTTCGGTGGCCTTCATCTTGCCCATCCCCATGAACGTATAAAGTTCTTTGACCTTTACTTTTTTTATTTTGCCGTCTGCCTGCATCAGGGCCACATTCTGCCCTTCCTTTATTACGCCGCGGGCCACTTTTCCAACCGCGATTCTTCCGAGAAAGGAGGAATAGTCGAGGGATGTGATCTGCATCTGCAGCGGGCCTTCGGATACTTTGGGAGCGGGTACGTATTGCAGAATCCCGTCCAGCAAAGGCGTGATGTCCTCGCTTTGTTCGTTTTTATTATTGAACCAGCCGTTTTTACCGGAACCGTAAAAGGTTGGAAAATCGAGCTGTTCTTCGGTCGCGTCGAGGTTAAAGAATAATTCGAACACCGCATCGTGCACTTCATCGGGGCGGCAATTGGGTTTGTCCACCTTGTTGATGATCACCATCGGTCTCAGGTTCAGCTGCAGGGCTTTCTGCAGTACGAAACGGGTTTGCGGCATCGGGCCTTCAAACGCATCCACCAGCAGCAATACCCCGTCCGCCATTTTAAGCACCCTTTCCACTTCACCGCCGAAATCGGCGTGACCTGGTGTATCGATGACATTAATTTTAACACCCTTGTACATGACGGCAGCGTTCTTACTGAAAATGGTGATCCCGCGTTCCCTTTCCAGGTCATTGCTATCCATAATCAGCTCACCTGTTTCCTGGTTATCCCTGAAAACCTTGGTCGTATGTAATATCTTATCAACCAGTGTTGTTTTACCATGGTCAACGTGCGCTATGATCGCAATGTTCCTAATCTCCATAAATAATGACTTTTAACTGTTTAGCGACAGCAACCGTTTTTGGACGCGCAAAGGTAGCCTTTTTTTACGGGGAAAAGAAGGATTGTGTTCCGGAAACCCATAAATGCTTATACCCTGACGTATATTTTCCTTTTATCGAGGAAATATCCGACCAGCCAGCATACCAGCATCCAGGAAACGGCGAAAAGCAGCGATCCGAAATAAGCCCCCGTGGGCTTAAATATCGTTTCGTACAGCCAGGTATACAAAGGAACTTTTCCACCGGTCTGTATAAGATACAGGACGGTAACGCCTACTTCGGATAACAGGTAGATGAAGAGCGGGTTTTTGCCAAGTATGGTGAAGAACCATGTCCAGCGTGTCTTCTTAAGAAAATCCACGACGTAGATGATGGCGGAGATGATGACACAATCCAGGCCGACCGTATACAGCACAAAAGAGCTGGTCCAGAGTTTTTTGTTGATCGGAAATACGAGATCCCAGAAATAAGCGATCACCAGCAGCGTAAAGCCCGTCAGCATGAGTTTGGACAGGGTTTCAAAGGTCTTTCCTTTCTGCTGGATGAACCTGCCGGCCGTGTAGCCGGCGATCACATTCACCACCGACGGAAGCGTGCTGAGCAGTCCTTCGGGGTCGAATGCGACGCCTTCTCCATGGTAGAGGTGGTTTTCCCCAAGCAGCAACATGTCGAGCTTATAGCCGAAGTTACCGGTCATGGCGAGCGGATCCGGCGCATTGCCGAAAGCCATCATCAGCGCCCAGTAGCCCAGCAGGATCACCGCGGAGATGATCAGGGTCGTTCTTGGTTTACAGTAATAAATGAGCAGCGAAGCGATGCCATAGGCCAGCGCGATGCGCTGCAGCACGCCCAGAATGCGGGTATGGGAGATCGGAGAAAGACTCCATCCCGTTTTGCCGTATTCAAAAAACGGGAACCAGTACAGCAGAAATCCGCACAGGAAGATGATCAGGGTTCTTTTAAAGATCTTACCGAGCACCTGGGACTGGCTCAGGGTTTCCCATTTCTTACTCACAAAGCTCAGCGCATTGCCAACCGCGAACAAAAAAGATGGGAACACCAGGTCAGTCGGTGTAAATCCATGCCAGCGGGCGTGCTCGAGTGGGCTGTAAGAAACGGGACCGCCCGGGCTGTTTACGATGATCATAAAACAAATCGTCATTCCCCGGAAAACATCGAGGGCAAGAAATCGCTCGGTTTGCTGCTTCATGAGTGGAGTTAATGTTGGTGTGATGGGTACCAAGATCGGAAACTTCACGCATTCAGCCATATCCTTCCCTGTAAAATATCCGTCCTTCCTCCTATTTTTTCGGAACTTGCAAAAATGTCACGGAGGATCATATATCTCATCAATCCTGTTGCAGGCACCCGGGGAAAACAGCCGCTGGAAACTTTTATCATCAAAAGAACAACAGCGGCCGGGATCGATTTCGAGATCGCCCATTCCCGCGCCGATGGGAATTATGATGCGCTGATTAAAAAGATCAAAGCAGAAAAATTTACCGACATCGTCGTCTGCGGTGGGGACGGCACCATCAACAGCGTCGTGTCTGCCACGCGCTTCCTGGCGGTGAATATCGGGATCATCCCGATGGGCTCGGGCAATGGCCTCGCCTTTGCCGCCCGGATTCCGAAACAACCGGGGAAGGCGCTGGACATCATTTTCGCCAATCACCACAAACCGGCCGACGCATTTTCAATCAATGAACATTTTTCCTGTATGCTCTGCGGCATCGGGTTCGACGCTGCGGTGGCCCATGATTTTGCGAAACAAAAAAAAAGAGGACTGCGTTCCTATATCAAAGTGTCCACCCAGCATTTTTTTAAGGCGAAGCCCTATCGGTTCGAATTGCAGGTGAAGAACCGGTTGATCAAAACGAATGCATTTTTTATCAGTGTGGCCAATGCAAACCAGTTCGGCAATCATTTTACCATCGCGCCGAAGGCGCGGCTAAATGACGGACTGCTCGATATCGTGGTGGTACAGAAAATGAACAAGCTCATGCTGCTCTTTTCCGTGTTCGCTCAGCTGACGGGTCTGAATGCGCTTCAGCAGGATGTGGAAAAACCCGGCCGGCAAAACATCATCTACCTGCAAACGGAAACGCTTACGATCCTGAATCCGGAAAATGCGCCCTTGCATATTGACGGAGACCCGGGCGAAACTGCGGGCAATTTCAGCATCGGCATCATCAAAAATTGCTTCCGGCTTTTACAGCCTTCCGCGTAAGCATCGTATCGAGTTTTTGAAATACGGCTTTGTTGTCGGCAGAATTCAGCGCATTGGCAATATCGAGTTTCTCCTGGCGGCTCAGGTGAAAGTTCAGTGCGGCGCCTTCATTCCCTTCTTTCGGAACATACTTAAGCGTCATCTTGTAAAAATTTTTCCCTTCCAGGCCCTGCATCACACTCAGCAGTTCATCCTGGTTATACTCCTGCATTTTATACCAGTTGTACTGCAGCAGCAGCATGGGCTTCGTAAAAATTTCCGTGATGTCGGTGGATTCGTATGGATCGTCCCATCCCCCGGTTTTCCGGTCGCGCACCTGGATCAATACGACGCCGGCGGTATTTGCGCGGATCCATTCGCGGAATACATGAACAAAACGGATGGCCATGTTTTCACCGAAATTATCGCGGAAGCCGGCATCCATCACATCGATCACCGGTTTGGTCGGCAGCCATACATTGGGCAGCACATACGGGAATGTCGCATTCATACGAAGAGCGGTGAGCAGGCGTACATTCATCGGATCCTGATCGCGGAACAGCCGTTGAAAATCCACGGCATCGGGGTCGATTTCAGGGATCGTCGACGAATCATAGGTTGGCCGCATCAGAAAACTCACCGGCTGGCTGCTGAGCAGCAGGGCGCGGCTGTCGCGGGTGATGGTAGAGCTGAAGAGCATGAGCGGAATCCGTGCTGCTTTCTCGTCCGGTGCAATGTCTTTCAATTGGCGGTCCAGCACGCCTGCCGTGTTCTCGCTCAGTTTCTGTTCAAAGGCATAGCCGCGGTCTTTTATGTACTGGTAATTGCCCACACTGAATTTTTGTGCCGGCGAAAAGAGGTCGCGCGCAACGAAAGAAGAAAACAGGGGGTTGAGCAGGTCCCTCGAAATGGCATCTGTATAAGCCGGATCCTGCAGGTTGATCGAACGGTTGCTGGCATTCTTCAGCCGCGAGAGTTCCCTGAAATAAGCTGCGCCGAACATACCGCCCGAAGCGCCGGTAATCAGAAACGTTTTATTCATCAGTCCGCCACCACACTGCGCATCCAGCCTTTGCAATACATTCATCGTAAATGCGGCGCTGCGACTGCCGCCGCCGCTTGAATTGATGATAAAAAGATAAGGCTTGTCGGTGGACTGGTGTTTCTTCCACTGATCGAGGATGGAAATCATATTGGCTTTGTCGCTGTCGACGGCTGCTGCATCGCAGAGAGACAGGAGATGTTCGCGGTCGTACGCCGGACGGGTGGCACGGTTCACGTAATTCAGCCCGTACGCTTTATTGCTCGGATCAATCACCTCGTACCGGTAGAGAATATTCAGGAGCAGAAACAGCACAATGAGAAAGGGGATGCTCCAGCTTTGCAGGAAATAAGAGAATGCGCCTGCCACGGTGATCAGGATAGACAAAAATAAAAGAATGCTTGCCGCGGCCGGCAACTGAAAAAACGGTTTGTCCATATAGAAGCCGACGACGATCAGAAAAATAAAAGCGATAAAGATGGAAAGGATCGCGGCGAAATGGTGCCGGCTGAAAACGCGCTCGATGAACTCCTTGCTGTAATGCGAAACATCCCGGGCCTTTTTCACTTCGAAGGGCGCGTTCAGGTACCATTTTACGCTGATGAGCCGGCTGTTGCCCGCCTGCAATTCTTTGGAGCGGAACTGGGATTTGAATAATTGCGGGTTACTGATGAGCGGACTGATCTGGTGGATGATCGTGCGGTCGGCGCCAAAGAAATACAGCAGGGATATGGTGATGATAAAAAAAAATCCGATAAGAAAGCCCAGGATCAGCAGGGTAATCTCACCATCGGTCTGCAGTTCCTTGGTCTTGTTGAATGCCACGGCGCGGATGCAGTAAAAGGTAAGCAGCAGCACGGGCAGGATAAAATTGTTGATGCAGTATTTGAGGAAGGGCCGGCTGGTGGTAGCCAGAAAGCGGAAATGACGGCTGAACAGAATAAAAGTGGTTACGTTCCAGCTCATGATAAAGGAAGCCATCGCCGCCCCCACGATGCCTGCACTGAGCGCGTTTACATTGCCAAGGTATTCCGGTGCCAGAAACAAGGCGTCGGCGCCGAAGGAGTGCATGAATCCCCCCTGGATGGTACTGAACAGGATCACCCAGGAGATGAGCAGCACCTGGAATTTCTTCAGATACAAAACGATCAGCTGTACCGGAAAGGAATAAAAAACCGCGCGAAAATAGTGCGTCATAGGAATCAGCCTATTTTACCCAATATACATCACCGCCGCTGGAAAACATAGAGCATAAATACCATACAAAGTAAAAACAGTAACGCCGTCAGCTGATGCAGGAGCGCGATCCAGTCAAAGAAAACCCAGTGATTTGCGACGATGCCCGGACTGCTGAGTACAGCCGTGATCCCCAGCAAAACCTGGATCAGGATCAGCGACAGCGGCAAAATCGCCAGGCTCCGCAAACCGGGATAGCGGCGAAAGATCATTACGGACCATCCGAGTGTAGCGATCAGCAGCCCGTATGCCAGCAGCCGGTGAATAAAATGTATGGTGATCGTATTCTGGAAAAAATTCAGCCAGACCGGATGCCGGCTGAACAGCGATGCGGGAATCATATCACCATTGATATCGGGCCAGGTCGGCGCCACGGCCGCCGCTTTAAAACCCGCCAGCAATGCACCATAAAGCAACTGAACCGTAAGCAATGAAAGTATACAGCAGATGACTGTTGTCACCGCGGTTCTTTTTTTGACCCCCGGTTGCGGTATCAACAGTTGCGGCGTGAACCACCATGCGTAACTGATCAGTCCGAGTGCGAAAATAAAATGCAGCGCCAGTTTCGCGGGCTTTACATAGATCGCATCGCCGGTGAGTCCGCTCGCCACCATGATCCAACCGATCGCGCCCTGAAAGGCGCCCAGTAAAAACAAAATCAGCAGTGGCATGATCATCGGGGCTTTCATTTTCTTCTGCCACACCAGGTATGCAAATCCCGCGATGAAAACCACGCCGACCAGCCGCGCCCATAAACGGTGAAACCATTCCCAGAAAAAAATCGCTTTGAAATCGTCCAGACTGAATCCGGCATTCATCAGTTTATATTGCGGGGTAGCCTGGTATTTGCTGAATTCTGCCAGCCACTGGGCATGATGCAGCGGAGGAAGCGCACCGGTGATCACATCCCATTCGGTGATGGAAAGACCCGAACCCGTGAGCCGGGTGATGCCACCCAGCAATACCTGTATCACGAGCATGATGGTTCCTGTAAACACCCAATAACCAACGGCCCTGTCTTTATTATTCACTGAAAGCCTCATCATAGTAATGTGCAAAAATAAGCGAGCCCCGTTGTAGCGATTATATTATTTTTACTTCAATAATTATTTGTGCTCAAGTCTTTTCACCACCCAACACTTTTGGAAGCAGGCTGCGACGAAGCCGGTCGCGGATGTTATGCCGGACCCGTTTTCGCTGCCGCCGTGGTGTTGTCAAAAGATTTTCATCATCCGCAGCTCAACGATTCCAAACAGGTGCCCCCCGACATCCGCAGCGAACTGCGCCTGTTTATCGAACAGCATGCCGTAGCCTATGCGGTGGCGCAGGTTGACAACGATGAAATAGACCGCATCAATATCCTGCAGGCTTCCTTCAAAGCCATGCACCTCGCCATAAAAAAATTACAACAGAAGCCTGAATTTTTATTGATCGATGGCCATATGTTCAAACCTTACCGGAAGATCAGCCATCAGTGTGTGATCCGCGGCGACGAGATCTACGCAGCGATCGCCGCCGCCAGTATCCTGGCAAAAACTTACCGCGACGAATACATGCAGTCGCTACACCTGGAATATCCGCAGTACAACTGGCATAATAACAAGGGTTATGGCACCAAAGAACACCGGCGCGGCATTGAAGCTTTCGGGATCTGTCCATACCATCGCAGAAGTTTTAATATCCAGCCGGAAGCCTCGGGGGAAGAATCATAATTTACTGCCTGATGATAACCATTCCTGACGACCTGATACTGGAAGATGAGATCGCTCTGCTTCGTCCGATGCAGCCGGATGACCTTCACCTGCTGCAACCATTTGCCGACCATGAACCCGATCTGTTCAGATTTTCCCTGGTGCAGCCGCTTGGACCGCATGGCATGGAAAACTATGTAAAGGAAACCCTCCGAATGCGCGCCGAAGGAAAAGAATATCCTTTTGTGGTGATCGATAAAAAATCAGGCGAAACCGCCGGCAGCACGCGTTTTTATGATATCCAGCTGAACAACAGCTCAACACAGCTGGGGTATACCTGGTATGGCAAAAAATTTCAGCGTACCGGGCTAAACCGTCACTGCAAACTGCTGATGCTTACCTATGCTTTCGAAACCTGGGGCATGGAACGGGTAGAATTCCGGGCCGATGCCAATAACGAACGTTCCATCAACGCGATGAAAAATATCGGATGCACAGTGGAGGGATTTTTACGAAAACACGCAGCCCTGGCGCAGGGCCGGCGGACGTCCATTATCTTGTCCATTTTAAAAGAAGAATGGGAAAATGGCGTAAAGGAAAACCTGATGAAGAAGATGATATACTAGGAAAGCGCTTCTTCCACCCATTCGCCCGCACCCTGCCGAACGACCACGGCTTCTCCGGATGTATAGTCGATAATCGTGGATGGCACGGTATTTCCAGGTCCTCCGTCAATCACAATGTCTACCAGATTTTTAAAGTGCTGGTAAATAATTTCCGGATCGGTGTAGTCTTCCACCTGCTCCCCGGGCAACGAAGTACTCAGGATCGGCTGGTTAAGTTCTTTTACAATTGTTCTGGCGATCAGGTTATCGGGCACGCGGAGTCCGATACTGTTCTTTTTACTTTTGAGGATCTTCGGCACTTCTTTACTCGCCGGTAAGATAAAAGTATAGGGACCGGGTAGGTATTTTTTTAATATCCGGTACAGCGGTGTGGAGATGCTTTTCGTATAATGGCTGAGGTCACTCAGGTCATAACAAACGAATGACAACTGGGCTTTTGCCGGTTGAATACCTTTGATCAGGCAAATTTTTTCGATGGCTTTGGGATGAAAAATATTGCAGCCAAGGCCGTAAATCGTATCGGTTGGATAGACGATGACACCGCCGTCTGAAAGGCATTCAACAATCTGTTTTATGTTCCGGGGCTGTGGATTATCGGGGTGAATGGTCAGAAGCATACGGTAAAGTTAGGGCCTGCATTGACTAATAGCCGACATTCGGGTATATGAGTTTATAGTAAATTTGCTTTAAATGATGGACAAATGTTGCTAAAGCCGGTTGACCGGGTGGAGACGATTGACCCGGCTGATTTTAGGAAAAACTATTATGATCCGTTAAAGCCACTCATTATCACGGGGTTGGCAAAAACATGGCCTGCCTATCACAAATGGAACTGGGATTTTTTTAAGGCGGCCGTCGGTGATGTTAAAGTGGGTGTTTACAATAATGTAAAAAGCGATGCATATACACCAGTAAATAAGGCGGACGACTATATGACCTTCGGCCAGTATATCGATATGATCCGGAAAGGTCCTGCTGCCTGGCGGATATTCCTTTTCAACCTGTTTGATCATGCGCCGAAAATAACGGAAGACTTTATCTGGCCCGAACATCTTGCCAAGGGTTTTGTAAAAAAATACCCGATGCTGTTTACCGGGGGCGAAAGTTCGATCACGCATATGCATTTTGATATCGATCTGTCCCATATCTTTCATACCCAGTTTATGGGGAAGAAACGGGTGCTCCTGTTTCCGCATGAAGAACAACACAAACTCTACCGCAAGCCGTGGGAAGTACTCAGTCTCGTAAATTTCGAACGCTATTTCGATCCCTGTAAAAACAAGCTCGACCCCGAAACATTTCCCGCCCTCGAACTGGCGCGCGGTTATGAAGTGATCATGGATCACGGTGATACGTTGTTCATGCCCGCGGGTTACTGGCACCACATGGAATATATTGACAGCGGATTTGCGATGAGTCTCCGCTCCCTGCAACCGAGCCTGAGCGGCAAAGCAAAAGGCGCCTGGAATCTGTTTGCGATGCGTCACCTCGATACGCTGATGAAAAAGACCGCTCCGGTCTGGTGGTACAACTACAAAAGAAAAAAAGTATTTACCAAAGCCGGCAAAGAATTAGCATCGGCGAGTGAGCGTTAGGCCGCCGCAGAAATTTTTGACGGTTAGCCAACTTGTATTTACTTTTGATTCAGTTAAAGCAATCGCACGCATTCCGACCCTCCCGCTCCAATTTCCCTTTTTCAAACGCCTTTAATTTTATCTCCAATAGACCTGCGAATCTTGATCCTGATCAATTTTCCTCAACAATATTCCTTCTGTGAATTAACCATTAAAAAAGCCCCGTTGGTTTGCGGGGCTTTTTATATTTATTCTTTATACTGGCGCTATGATTGGATGGTCCAGGTTTGTTTTCCTTTCAGCAACTGATCGAGATCCCCTTTTCCTTTTGTGCGAATCACTTCATCGATCTGCATATTCATCATATCCTCGTAGCAGGCCCGGTCATTTTCATAAAAAACACCAAAAGGCCTTGGCAGATGTCCCTCGATATTCGGGTCTTCAAACATGCGTACCAGGATCTGGGCTTTGTAAAAATCCCTGTCGTCATGTATCCAGCAGTCGTCGGCGCTTATACCGTTGCCGAGTTCAACAATGGTTGGCTTAAAACCATCCAGGCGAATGCCTTTTTCCTGCTTCTGTCCGAACAGCAGCGGCTTACCCTGTTCAAGAAAAATGGTTTCGACGGTCTTTGAATTTTTATCCGTGAACACTTCAAAAGCGCCGTCATTAAAAATATTACAGTTCTGATAGATTTCAAGAAAGGAAGAACCATGATGCTGGTGACTTCTCGACAACATCTGTTGCAGGTGCTTCGGGTCGCGGTCCATGCTGCGTGCGATGAAACTGGCATCTGCTCCCATGGCCAGGGCCAGCGGATTGAATGGATGGTCGATACTTCCGTACGGTGTTGACTTGGTTACCTTATCCGTTTCGGAGGTAGGGGAATACTGACCCTTTGTGAGTCCGTAAATCTGGTTGTTGAATAAAAGGATATTGACGTCGAAATTGCGGCGCAGCAGGTGAATCGTGTGGTTGCCGCCAATGCTGAGGGCATCCCCATCACCCGTGACGATCCATACGCTGAGTTCCGGGCGGCTTGCCTTCAATCCGGATGCGATCGCGGTAGCCCTTCCGTGGATGGAATGCATTCCATACGTATTCATATAGTAAGGAAAACGGCTGCTGCAACCGATGCCGGAAATGATCACGATATTTTCCCGCGGCACGCCGATATTGGGCATCACTTTCTGCACCTGGGCAAGGATGGAATAGTCTCCGCAACCCGGGCACCAGCGAACTTCCTGGTCGGTTACAAAATCCTTTGCCGTCAACACCGGCATTGCCTTCACTTCCTCTGTCATGCGCGCTAATTTTTGCAAAGTAACAACATCGTGGCGAACATCGCTTTCGATTTAAGAAACCCTTGTGGAAAAGGATGCTCATGAAGGCTGCTTCCTTCCGGTAGGCAGTGTACCTCATTTTTCTAATGGGTTGAAAACGAAGCGTCTGACATTTTATTACCCCTTAGAACGGGTTTTGAATAAGATAAGATTCAACAATCCTGCAATCATGAAACAATTACTGATTATTTGCTTTTGCAGCTGCTTACTTGCCCTCGGGGCATGTACGGCGGAAGTGGTGGCTACTCGTCCGGCACCCGTTGTCTATGAACGCGGT
>CAZZYD010000041.1:0-19112 GCA_964658175.1 uncultured Puia sp.
TGTATATACATCAGGAGAATTAATGCAACAAATGGAGGATAATGTTTGCCCACTTACCGGAGTTTCTTTGCAAGAAAGAATTCATCGTGATCCAATGGGTGGAGACAGTTTTTTTTATTCAAGTTCCGCAACCGGTAAAGTTCAATATAGCGGAATAGCGGGAGCACAAATTCCATCTCTTTCTGACGAAGAAAGATTTGCTATTGCCGGTATCTATAGAAATCTCGACATTATGAAACTGCCGATTGAAGCAATTACAAGCCCGTTAATTCAAAAAGCCAGATTAAAAGATCTTAACATTGTTTATGACTTTGAAAAACGAGCCAGGCACTTTTTAAAATACCTCTATGATAATGGTGGGAAGGAGTATAAACAGCATAACCTAACGTCGACGAATGATAGCCCGATAACGTACTCAACTCCAGATGAATTCAATAGGATTATTAAATTCATGCTGTCGGAAAACTGGATTGAATGTGACGAAATTATTCCTACTTTTTCTGGAACATTTTTTCAGGGTCTTAATATCACCAAAGCTGGCATAAAGGAAATAGAAACGGAAGTACCAAAAAATACAATGACGGGTTTGCTGGATCAAACAATTTTTACTGGTGTTAAAAAGAATGATGCAATCATTGAACATGCGAAAGAGTTGTTCCGTAGCGAAAATGCCACATTTGAAAGTAAACGCTCGGCGTGCGAATCGTTAGCCTTCGTTCTTGAATCGATTAAGTATGAGACGAACCCTGGGTTTTCTCTTGACACGAAAATATTTTTTGGAATAGTTAATGATTTTGCCATTCGACATAATAAAGCAACAACGAAACATATTGAACATGAAGAACAACTTGAATGGACATTTTACGGTCTTTTAAATACACTAAATACACATATGAAAATGAAAAATAAATTTTTGTCGTGAGTTTAATGTTTAATAGATTGATAATCAATATTTAGAACTTTTATCTCTTTAAATTATACTAATATTATTAGCCAGATTTGGGGTCGATCGGTAAATGGGGAGGATGAATGGTATAAAAATAGAGTTCTGCTAATTTTTTTGAGTTAGGTGATTGAAGATTTTTAATTATGAGTTGGTAAAATAGACTTATATTTGAAAAATGAGTCAGGTGGATACAATATCTATAATCCAGGAGCTGTCTGCCCGTCGCAAGCAGCTTCTTTTTTATGCAGACAGCCTCGAAGCAACTATAAAATTTTTAAGCGATCCTTTTCATGAAAATTCTACGACTGCTCCGTTCAAAGACAAACTCAAATCTTACGAAAAAGCTAAAGGAGAGTTGTCTGATACTTCAGTCGACGGGCGAATATTTTCCATTCTAAAAAAAGCTGGTCGGTTTATGTTTCGTAATGAAATTGAGAACGTCGCCGCTTCTGAAGGAAGACCGTTTAAAACTGGAATAGCTACAGCTTTATCATATGCAAAAAAGCAACAAAAGAATGGTTTAGTTATGTTGAAAATTGGTCACAATAAAGTTGTGTGGGGTTTTGAAGAGTGGCTTGAGGACTTAACTGGAGAAATCAAAGCTGCAAATATGTATAAAACTACTCAGCATTCTATGTTATAAATAAAGCCCCCAAATGAGGGCTTCAAGATATTAAAGTTGCAGTTGCCCCCGAAACCGTAATGTGCCACACCAGGTGTCAGCGGTAGACGGGGCATTATTAAGCAACTTACGACCATTTTTGCTTTTTAGCAAATTGCCCATGTTTGATTTTTTTACCAGCAATAACAATAAATGTCTAACGAAGAATTAATTGACCGCCTCGAAAAAGATATAAGTGATATAATCTTAGTCAAAAACGCTACAAAAAATTTTGATCAGGTTACAAGTGAGTCTGCCGCCAAAGCCAGAAGTTTTAAATTTGATCCCGATCCAAAAGCTGATGAACGACATCTATGTGAATTTGCAATAGCTCTGAGCTTTAAATTTGAAATAGGTTCGAATTTCACAGTTTTTGCCAAATTTTTGAATCAAATTCAGCCGCTTTTACTTTAGAAGAACAGCGCATACTAGATTTTGATCTTTTTCTCTATGAAGTCAAATTTCACAAGTTGTGGCTAGTAAAGGTTTTAGATCATCTTCAAGGAAGAACCTATTTCAATTTTGCCAATAATTCAACTGGAAATCTTGCAAGCAATTTCTTGATCGAGCATCTAGAGGTCACCCATCGGGAAATATTAGTTACGTGCAAAAATTACCGCGCTTTACTCGATTTAAACACGGGTTTGGCCAAAAATCAGGTAAAGTAATTTTTTTAGCCAGAATGCCCCGTAAACTGTTTGTAAACAAACCTAGCCTTTGCTTTCGTTGAATGGCCTTAAGGGAATCGATCGATCGAATATAAGTTACGAAAAATCTGCACCTTTCCTTACACCCTTTTTAGCTAAACACAACAAAACCCGCCACTACAGCGGGTTTTAAAACTAATAAGCGGAGAGGGCGGGATTCGAACCCGCGATAGAGTTTCCCCTATACACACTTTCCAGGCGTGCTCCTTCAGCCACTCGGACACCTCTCCAAAAAATATGATCGCGCCTTCCGCAAAAAAAGGTATTCGACTAACCATCAATCTATTAACGCTGTAAATGAACCTTCATGCCTTTTGCAGAGGACGGCAAAAATAAGTGATCGACCCCTACTTCCCGAATATTTCTAGCGCGTTGGCGGTGGTGACGGCCGCGACTTCCTCCAGGGATACGCCTTTAATCTCTGCAAGGCGGGTGGCGGTATACCGGATATAAGCGGGTTCGTTGCGCTTGCCCCGGAACGGTACAGGTGGAAGGTAGGGCGCATCCGTTTCCAGCACGAGGTGTTCGAGACCGATATCCCGGATGGCTTCCGGCAGTTTGCTGTTCTTGTAGGTCAGCACGCCGCCGATGCCCAGCAAAAACCCGAGGTCGACGATGGCCCGCGCCGCGGCGGCATCTTCGGTAAAACAATGGAAGATGCCTCGGAGCGAACCGTTCTGATGTTGCCTGACCACCTCGATGCTTTCGGTCATGGATGACCGTGAATGGATCACGATGGGTAACTGATAGTGCATCGCCCATTCAATCTGCCGGTGAAATGCTTCATACTGCTGATCGGAAAATGTCTTATCCCAGTAAAAATCGAGGCCGATCTCCCCCACGGCCACAAAACGCTGGCGGGCCAGGGAGTCCTCCACCGCCTGCAATGCCTGCTGGTAATCCGCTTTTACCGAACAGGGATGCAACCCTTCCATGGCAAAGCAACTCGATGGATAACGGGCTGCCAGGGCGTGCAGGGCGGGTCGGTGCTCGTCGTCGATGGCGGGAAGATAAAACCGCTTAACTCCTTCGTTGTCCGCTCTTTGCATGAAATCTTCTAAGGCACCCGCAAATTCCGGCAAATACAAATGACAGTGTGAATCGATCAGCTCCATCCCGCGAAAATAGTGATTGGCGCGCAGCAGCAAACCGGTGATCGGCTAAAATGCATGCTAAGTACAAACACGTACAGACCATGCCGACGCTGCTGTGCAAATCCTTGTATCCGCATGATGCTCTGCGAAATATGTTTGGGTGAATGGAAAAAAGTTCTACCTTTAAAATAGTTTTCATAGGGTACGGATTAAAAACGGGCCAGGGTGTCTACCCCGGCCCAATTATTTGCTTCCCGATTTCAGACCTGCATCTACGGTAACCCCTCAAACCGAAATCCTTTTTCACTAAAATATTTGAGTACGATTGGCAAAGCGATTTGCAAATTTTTCAGTGCCTTTGCGCTGTCATGAAAAATGACAATGCTGCCGGCACGCGCATTTTTTATTACGTTGCGCGCACATTTTTCTCCAGGTACCGCCGCATCGAAATCCGCACTCAACACATCCCACATCACCGTCCGCATGTTCCAGGCAGACTGTAAATTCCGCAATTGGAACCTCGTACTTTTACCATAGGGTGGTCTGAAAATATCCGAATCAATATATTTCGACGCTTCTTCCACATCCGCCAGGTAATCTTTATCCGAAGTTTTCCATCCATTCAGGTGATGCTGTGTATGGTTGCCTACACGGTGGCCCCCGCGCAAAACATTCCTGTACAGATCAGGTTCCGCCAATACATTTTTCCCGATACAGAAAAATGTGGCACGGGCTTTATACTGCGCCAGCTGATCCAGGACAAAAGGCGTGGCCGCTGCATGCGGACCGTCGTCGAACGTGAGATAGATTTTTTTTTCTTCTCCCGGCATGCGCCAGAGATAATCGGGATATAGTTTGCGGAGAATCCAGGGCGTTTTTATAAAATAAAACATAGTGCGCTGTAATCAAAAACTGTTGATATGAATAACAGATCCGTTTTGGCGGAAAGCCTTGCCATTTAATTTCAGGAATGCTTCCTGCTGCGGTTCATCCATCAATAACTGGTCCATATACGACCTGATTTTATCCACCGGGAGGTTCACCGGCGACCCGGACAGTACGGCTTCATCGCAGTATCCCTTCAGCAGCGGATCCAGCTGACTGTAAAATAAATTCGTATACCGGAACACATCGCAACCGATGACTTTATTACCTGATACGCACACAAATCCAATCAGCGTGCTGTCCATCTGCCGAAAATGCTGCTGAAAGAAATGAAAATAGGCATCGTTCAACTGCATCATTTTTTTGTCGAGACTATGTGCCGCAAAACGCTGGGTCCTGTCCTTGATCTGGTGCGATCCGAGCTGCCGCGCAATCTCCTGCCAGATCAGTGACTGGTTCCGGTTTTCATCCACCACTTTACGCAACTGCTGGTTGGCGAAATTACCATAGCTGAATTTTTTTTCTTTCGGGCTCCAGCGCCCCACTTCCACGCACATCACGGAAATGAACTGATCCTTACCCGTCGGCGCCAGCAGTGTATCCTTGGCGACGACCCGGTCCTGCCGTCCTCCGGTGAGCAGTTCGCCCGAAGAAATATAAACGGTTTTGTCAGAGCGATTATTGATCCGCAGGTAGTGCACGTCTTCGGTGGCTGCGGTGCCTCTTTCTGAAACGGTTGCCAGTCCCTGCTTGATTGCCTGACTCAGTGAAATCACATTTGGCATGCGCGCGCCCATACCGTTTTTCGGGCGGATGGGAATGATCTGCAGGTTGTGATAGGTGATCGCGCTGTCATAATCCACGTAGGCATTCGCGTAAGTGATCTGGCCGGCGGCCGTTCCCCAAAAAACGGGGGATAGCAGGAGAAACAGGTATTTCACAGGTGAATTTACAACCTATCTTTGCTCTCCATGGAAAAAAAACGAAGGCTTCGGTTCGCACCAAGTCCTACCGGTGGCCTGCACCTGGGTGGTGTACGAACCGTATTATATAATTATCTTTTTGCCAAACAGCAGGGAGGGGATTTTATTCTCCGGATCGAAGACACCGATCAGTCACGCTTTGTAGCCGGCGCGGAAGAATATATTTATCAAACGCTGGCCTGGTGCGGACTGGAACCCGACGAGAGTCCGCTGAAAGGCGGTCCGTATGCTCCCTACCGCCAGAGTGAACGAAAAGCAAGCTACCGCGCATATGCCGAACAGCTGGTGAAAGCCGACAAAGCCTATTACGCTTTCGACCTGCCGGAAGAGCTGGATACGATGCGGGAAAAATATAAAACGGCGGTCAATCCAAGTCCTCAGTACGATCACCGGGTCCGCATGCAGATGCGCAATTCCCTCAGCCTGACGCTGGAAGAAACGGAACGGCTCCTGGACGGTGGCACGCCCCATGTGATCCGCATCAAAATGCCGGAACATGAAACCGTGTACCTCAACGATATGATCCGCGGGGAAGTGAGTTTTGAAACCTCCCTGCTGGATGACAAGGTATTGCTGAAGGCAGATGGCATGCCCACCTATCACCTGGCTGTTGTCGTGGATGATTTTCTGATGAAGATCACGCATGCTTTCCGCGGTGAGGAATGGCTGCCCAGCGCGCCCGTGCATGTATTGCTCTGGCGATATTTGTTCGGGGAAGAAAACATGCCGGCCTGGGCGCATCTTCCTCTGATACTTAAACCCGACGGCAACGGCAAACTCAGCAAGCGCGATGGCGAACGCCTCGGTATTCCCATCTTTGCGATGGACTGGAAAGATCTATCCGGTGAAACCATTCACGGATTCCGTGAAACGGGATTTTTACCGGAAGCATTTATCAATCTCCTTGCAGTACTTGGCTGGAACGATGGCACCGAACAGGAATTGTTCACGCTCGATGAGCTGATTGAAAAATTTTCCATCGATCGCATTCACAAAGCGGGCGCGCGGTTCAACTATGAAAAAGCGCTCTGGTTCAACCACGAATGGATCAAAAAAAGCAGTGTGGAACGAATGCTGCCGGAATTCAGCCGTGTGATGGCGGACCGCGGATTGCCGATGAACGATCCGGATATCGCGTTCAAACTGACTGCCCTGCTGAAAGACCGTTGCCACCTCGTCAATGATTTTTATGCACAGGCCAGGTTCTTTTTTCAAGCGCCGGCCACCTGGGATTTTGACTCCGTGAAACCGAAATGGAACGACGGGAAAGCAGCATTTTTTAAAGAATATATTACATTGCTCAACGGGGCGCCGCACTGGGATGCGGTGAACCTGGAAACCGGTTTTAAAACTTTTGCCGCTGAGAAAAAGATCAAGGCCGGGGAATTGCAACTGCCTTTACGGATCATGCTCGTCGGTGAAAAAACCGGACCGCCGGTTTTTGACATCGCGGCGTTCCTGGGGAAAACCGAAACCATGCAAAGGATATCGCGGATGCTGGAAGCAATGGCGGGATGATGTGCCGGACAACAACACCGAACCGATAAACGAATGACTGATACAAGCCTCCGCCCCATCAGGGTACTGGTAGCCAAAGTAGGACTGGATGGTCACGACCGTGGCGCCAAAGTGATTGCCACGTCGCTGCGCGATGCGGGGATGGAAGTAATCTACACGGGCCTGCGGCAAACGCCCGAAATGGTGGTGATGGCAGCCCTGCAGGAAGATGCCGACGCCATCGGCATCAGCATTCTCAGCGGCGCCCACATGACCGTCTTTCCCAAAATCATGGCGCTCATGAAGGAGCATAAGATGGAGGATGTTTTACTAACCGGCGGCGGCATCATCCCGGAGGAAGACATGGAAGCCCTGCAGAAGATCGGCGTCGGAAAGTTGTTCCCCCCGGGCACGCCCACGGCCGATATCACCGGCTATATCCGGAACTGGGTAAAAGAAAAACGATTGCTATGATCTCTAAAAAATCGAGGGTCAGAATTCAACAACTGCTCCGGTCTGCCGGTTTGCTCGGTGTCGCGGAAAAATTTCGTTATTTCGGCAAGCTCTGGTCGCTGAAAAAAGCCAATAAAACATTTGTGCTGGACCATCCGGATTTCAGCCTTCCACCCCGTGACCTCGCTTTTGATGCTTATTCCGCCCCGGATTGGGATTTCTATAAAAAAAGTGGCGAGGGCACGGCCAAATTTCTGGCGGCGACTGCAAAAAAATATTTCAGCTCCGGTCATCCCCTCACGGCCGTGTACGAATGGGGTTGTGGTCCGGGACGAGTTGTGCGACAGCTTCCCGGGGCATTTGGCACCCCGGTGCAGATTTTTGGTTCGGACTACAATGACCGTACGATCGAATGGTGTCAGGAAAACATACCGGGCGTTCATTTTTTTAATAACCAGCTGCATCCGCCGGTGGACATTGCAGACAGCCGTTTTGATTTTATTTATTGCATCTCCGTATTCACCCATCTTTCAGAAGAAACCGGATTGCAGTGGGCAGCTGAATTGCACCGGCTGCTTCGTCCCGAGGGAATCCTGCTCATCACCACATCCGGAGAAAATGCCTTTCAGCACGAAATGCTGCATACTGAGCAGGAAAAATATCAGCACAACGGGGTTGTTGTCCGGGCGCAATATGAAGAAGGAAAAAAAATGTTCCTGGCCAGGCATAACCCGGCGTATGTGCGTACACGCCTGCTGCAGTCATTCGAAATCATGGAACACGTACCCGCCGGTTTCCCTTTTATTGAACAGGATTACTGGATCGCCCGAAAATCTGCCGAAAAGAATCCTACCGTGGTTAATTAATATTCAAACTATGTATCAGACACTGGAAATATCGGAAGCAAACAATATTTTAACGGTGACCATTAACCGGCCAGACAAATTAAATGCCCTGAATCAGCTCGTGATCAGGGAACTGGGCATGGCCATCCACGAGTTGAATGCCCGCGCGGATCTGCGGGGGGCGATCATCACCGGCAAAGGAAACAAAGCCTTCGTTGCAGGCGCCGACATCAGTGGCTTTGCGGGACTTAGCAAAGAACAGGGCATCAGGAAGGCCTGGATGTTTTTTTCTCGATTGAGCGATCCGCCAAACCGGTGATCGCGGCGGTCAACGGATTTGCCCTCGGTGGCGGATGTGAACTCGCCATGGCATGTCATTTCCGGATCTGCAGTGACCAGGCGCAGTTCGGACAGCCTGAAGTGAACCTCGGACTCATCCCGGGCTATGGCGGCACGCAACGACTGCCTGCGCTGATCGGCAAGGGGCGGGCGATGGAATATATCATGACGGGCAATCTCATCAATGCAAGCCTCGCCCTGCAGTTTGGTCTAGTAAACTATGTGACCTCATCCGAAGAATTATTACCAAAAGCCTTGTCGCTGCTGCAGCTTATCCTGTCGAAAGCGCCTCTGGCCATCGCAAAATCGATTGCAGCCATCAATGCCTTCATGGAAGGAGACGGAGGATATGCATTGGAAACAACCTCCTTCGGCGAGTGTTTTGCCACTGCCGACATGAAAGAAGGCACCGAAGCCTTTCTGGAAAAAAGAAAACCCGTGTTCAGGGGCGCCTGACCGGTATCTTTCCATTTCCACCACCCCACTTCGTGTTATTGTTGCCCGCGCCATCACGCTTTATCTTGCTGTGGTCAATTTGTCTGCATGCTGGTAAAAACGTATGGAAGCGCGGTATATGGTGTTGATGCGATCACCATTACCATAGAAGTGAATGTGATGAAGGGACTTCATTATTTTATTGTGGGTCTGCCGGATAATGCGATCAAGGAGAGTCTGCAGCGGGTGGAGAGTGCATTAAAGACGAACGGTTTTACCATGCCGCGGATCAAGTTGCTGATCAACCTGGCGCCGGCGAACATCCGCAAGTCTGGTTCGGCGTTTGATTTACCCATTGCCATCGGTACGATCGCTGCCACGGGTCAGCTGCGCGATAATGCGGTGCTTGAAAAATATATCATGATGGGTGAGCTCAACCTGGATGGTACGATTCATCCGATCAGGGGTGCGCTGCCCATCGCCATCCAGGCGCGGAAGGAACAGTACAAGGGGTTAATCCTGCCGAAGCAAAATGCCCGGGAGGCGGCGATGGTGAGCGATCTGGCGGTATATGGGGTAACGCATTTAAAGGAGGTGACGAATTTTCTGGCGGATGAAAAAACTTTGCAACCGGTGACGGCCGATGCGCGCGCGGCTTTTTTTTCCGGTCAGTACGATTTCGACATCGATTTTTTTGAAGTCAGGGGTCAGGAACACATCAAACGTGCGCTGGAGATCGCGGCGGCCGGCGGCCACAATGCCATCCTGATCGGGCCGCCGGGTTCAGGAAAAACGATGCTGGCCAAACGACTGCCCACGATCCTGCCGCCGCTCACCTTGCAGGAGGCGTTGGAAACGACCAAGATCCATAGTGTTGCGGGCAAACTGCCAGCCAATGCCATGCTCCTGGCCAGACGTCCGTTCCGTTCGCCGCACCATACGATCTCGGATGTGGCGCTGGTAGGTGGCGGCGGCATACCGCAGCCCGGTGAGATTTCACTGGCACATAACGGCGTGTTGTTCCTGGACGAATTGCCGGAATTCAAGCGGACCGTCCTCGAAGTAATGCGGCAGCCCATGGAAGAACGGAAAGTAAATATCAGCCGCGCGAAAACGGCGGTCGACTTTCCGGCGAGTTTTATGCTGATCGCATCGATGAATCCATGTCCCTGCGGATTTTACAATCATCCGGACCGATCCTGTACCTGCCCGCCGGGCGCCGTGCAAAAATACCTGAACCGGATTTCGGGACCGCTGCTGGATCGCATTGACCTGCATGTGGAGGTAACACCGGTGGCTTTTGCGGCGCTGACGTCCATGCAAACCGCCGAATCGTCGAAAGATATCCGGATGCGCGTGATCTTCGCCCGCGAGAAACAGCTGGAAAGATTCCGGGTTTGCGCCGGTATTTACGCCAATGCCCAAATGACGAATCACCAGTTAAAAGAATTCTGCCATATCGATGCGGCCGGTCAGCAATTGCTGCGCACCGCAATGGAAAGACTGAATTTGTCGGCCCGTGCTTACGACAGGATTCTAAAAGTGTCGCGCACCATCGCCGACCTCGCCGGCTGCGCCCATATACAAAGCGAACACCTGGCGGAAGCCATACATTACCGAAGTCTTGACCGGGAGTCCTGGGCCGGATAACCAATCGAGAAAGAAAACGGAATTGCCTGATTTGTGCATTTATTGGCTCAACTTTGCCCCGTTGAAAAATCTGATGGACAAACCAAAAGTTTCTGTGATCACCGTCGTGTTCAATGGTGAAAAACACCTGGAGCAAACAATCCTCAGCGTGCTGGGACAGTCCTATCCGGATATTGAATACATCCTGATTGACGGCGGTTCCACCGACGGTAGCATCGGCATCATTAAAAAATATGCGCAGCACATCGCGTACTGGGTAAGCGAAAAAGACCAGGGAATCAGCGATGCCTTTAACAAAGGACTCGCGAAAGCCACCGGTGAGATCGTCGGGATGATCAATGCCGATGACTGGTACGAACCGGAGGCTGTGGCGCTCGCGGTAAGCCATATCCAAGGACAGGGAGTATGTTTTGGAAATATGCAGTTATGGAAGAATGAGCAGAAAGAGTTTCTGATGGTGGGCAATCTTGACTACCTGGAAAATGAGATGTCTATCAACCACCCGACAGTATTTGTCCGGAAATCATGTTACGACCAGTACGGATTGTTCAACGTGAAATACCGTTGTGCGATGGACTATGATCTGCTGCTCCGGCTTAAAATAAACCAGGTAGGCTTCGTATACATACCGGCGCTCATGGCCAATATGCGCTGGGATGGTTTGAGTGACACGTCCTGGAAGCTCGGATGCGCCGAAACCCTAAACATAAAAAATAGGTATTTCCCTGGCCGCAGACGGTCAAACCGCCTGTTTTATTATAAGCACCTGTTCGCGATCGGCATCGGAAAACTCCTCACCCGCGTCGGGCTTGGGAGCATCATCCGGTTCTACCGGAACAGCTTTTCGAAAGTCAGGAAAGAATATGACTAGTCTGCTTATCCGCGGGAAGACCCTTGAAAAACAACAGCGGAAAGAGCACAAAAATCACGATGCTGTACTGGGTTTCGAGCATCGTGTCGGTAAAACTGTTGGCGATCAGCAGGATCACCAGGATGCCAAGCGCCGCTGATTTCCTGGTAACTGCCAGGCGGATCAAACCCGCACACATCAATGCGAAAATCAGAAATCCAAACAGACCTGACTCCAGCCATGACTGCAGGAACTGGTTATGTGTATTGAAATTCAGGTAGCCGGTGGTGGCAGAAGTGGGCGATCCAAGATACATCCGGGTTTCCCTGTATTTGGCGTTGAGCAGCGACTGGGCATCTCCCGGACTAACGCCGAACCACCACGCTTTTTGCTCATTTAATATTTCATAGGTAAACCGCCATTGCAGCAAACGGAAGGATACGCCGGTAAAATGGTATACCGGACCAAAGGTTTTCTCTGACAGGCTGCCAACATGGATCCTGGCTTCCTCCATGAAACGGCTGCGCACCGGATTGGGAAATACGATAACCGTTGCAACAAGTGCCAGCATGATTCCCGCGGACATCCATTTAAATTTCGCTTCGCGAAAAATATGGCGGGTAAACAGGAACTGGTAGATAAGGTATATCACGTAACAGGAAATGACCAGTTTCGAGGAAAGCAGGAACAGGAAACACGTAAAAAAAAAGGAAAGGAAGACAGACAGTCGTTTGCGAATCACAAATTCGCGGCGCACAAACTGATTGATCAGAAACAGCAGCCCGACCAGCACGATAATGGAAAACCGGATGGCATGGTCAGAATAAATATATACCAGCGGGTGATAAAAAAATACGTCCGTATTTCCCGTTTGACTGAATAACCATCCGGCGCGGCCCAGCAGAAAAAGACAGGCGCCAAACAGCAGCCAGCAATACCATTTCATGGCCCTATTGAAAATTTTTGGCAGGTAAGTATTATAACAGCAGATCACCGGCAGTACCAGGAGTTCAAGGGCCAGTTGGAATTGTTTGAGTCCGCGGTAAGGATGATGCGTATGCATAAGTCCGGCCAGCTCGATCAGCAGGTAAAGAAGGCAGGCGACAATAAAAAGGGATAAATATTGCGGATTCCACCAGCGCCCCTCATCGATCCGGTAGATGAAGATTGATATAAAGGGCAGGCTGATACAGCAAATGCTGGAAAGCACCCTGAAATTGATCATGATGCTGGCGAAAAAAACGGTCAGTAAGAGAAAATAGAAATCATGCAGAAACCTATTTAGCGGCATGCGCATTTTCAAAAAGATTTTCGATCTGATCTGTTATATGCGTCCAGCTATAGTCGTTTCTGATTTTTTCCGCATTTGCCGCAATCATGGACTGATGATCCGTTTTACAAAGACGCCGGGTTAACAGCTCCGCAATTTCCGTATCATTTTTAAAATAGTAGCCCTGGTCTTCGAGTACGCCCCAGTTAAAGACGTTGTTGTGAGATACAATCAGGCAGTTTGATGCCATGGCTTCCAAAAGGGAGGGGTTGGTACCGCCAACCGAATGCCCGTGAAAATACAGATTGGAAAAATACCGCAGGTTGTTCAGCGCGGGCAGGTCATACAGCGCGCCCATGAAAACGATCTGCGGATGACGGTATTTTTTGAAGAGGTATGTGCCGAATTTAGTCTTGGTACTTCCAATGATCACCAGTTTTTGCGGACAGCCTGCCTTGAGATGACCGGTGATAATCATCTCAATATTGTTTTCCGGCTCCATGCGGGCAATCAGCAGGTTGTATTTCTCTTTTCCAAGATTGTAATGCTCCAGATAGCTCTCGTCCGGATCATCAAAAAGCGTAGCACCATAGGCGATATAAGCTGCCTTTCGGTTGTATTTTCTGTATAGATAATTCTGGATCACCTTTGAATCTGCAATCAGGTGATGGCTGCTGTTGACCGCGCGGGCCTCGGCAAACTGGAGAAAGCGCTGGGTAAGTTTGTTATACCTGCTCCGTTTCCATTCCAGGCCATCCATATTCGTCAGGATCTGGCAATTCTTCGGCAGCAGAAAAGACCAGACGCTGCTGCTGGTGTATCCGAGTTGCAGGATGATGTCATAATTGCGCTTGCGGGCATCCATGATGCAATTGTAATCATAGACAAACTGGCCAAAGGTGCCGATTTTGTCTTCGGGATCATGCTGACTGATGATATGAACCCCCTTCCACTGATCCAGGGGGTAAGAGTGCAGGGACGAGTTATATACATACACCTCATGACCGCGGGCGACGAGCATGGGCGCCACAAATTCAACAAATTCCTCAAAACCGCCATATGAATTAGGGATGCCCCTGGTGCCGATGATTCCAATCTTCATTGAGTTGCGTTCCTCAATATCGCCAAATATTCCCCTTTCGTTTCTACTGCGGCGCGCTTCCAGTTGTAACATGTTATTATTTTTTGGATCAGGTCTTCATTTGGCTTACTGGCAGCCGCTTCAAGAATTGCATTCCTGATAGAGGCCGGAGAATCAGGATCGCAGTACCAGGCATCGCTCCCAAAGTACTCCCTGGCATCCCCCTTATCTGTTATGACCACATTACAACCCATAATCGCTGCTTCCAGCGAACTTAATCCAGTGGTTTCAAACCAACTGGCCAATACATGCACTTTGGCCGATCGATAGAATTTTAACAATTCCTCCTGTTGAACGGCTGGAATGAACCGGACGTTGCCTGCCGCCGCCTGAATACAGGCTTCATAGTACTTTTTTTGGTTGACAGCCGCCGATCCAACGATAATCAGCTCAAAATCGGTTCCCGCCACGGCCCGGATCAGGTTCAACTGATTTTTCCTTCCTTCTATCCTACCAACGCACAAAACGACGTTATTGTTCCTTTCCAACGTTTCCGGCCCAGCCACAAAAATCTCCGGGTCTATTCCATTCGTAATTACAGCATATCGAGGGCTCAGCTTGTATGAAAGTTCCAGCCTGCGGTACTCATTTTGGGAGTTTGGCAATAACCGGGCCGCATGTTTCATGATATAACGCACACTCCGCCGCTGACCCCAAAACAGATATACAGGACTTACGACCCGCTCTCCCTTCAGTACCCACCGGGCCAGGACTTTCAGATATTCGATCTGATCCGAAGAAAAGAACCGAAACAACATGCCCGTCAGGCCCTTTCTCCCTCTCCGCTCATATTCCGAATAATCTACAAAGATCGTGGAGACCACAAAAGGTTTAGCCGACCGTGAGATATGTTTTAATATATCTGCTGGCCGGATAAGGTTGAAAAAATGAATCAGCTCGTAAGTGGAATACTGTATGTCTTCGTTTGTCAGCCGCACATCCACCTCCACATCGAGTCTCCTCAATTCTTTGGCAGTTTCAAGAATCTGCACCGTGTCACCGCCGCGGTCAGTATACAACGTGGCCCGCGCAATGAATAAAACTTTCAAGAAGGGTGTTTTTGAAGGCGTAGCTCCTCAGAGGTGAACGAAGGATTGCCTGTTTTATTGAACTCAGGAAATAAATTTTCCTTAAAAGCCAGAATCCATATTACGTATTCTGCAATATTCATGATATAACTCCCGGTAAACTGGTAGATAAAAATGAAAAGGAACAATCCCATCCGGTAATAGTTGCGGGAAACATGTGTTTTAAAAAAGAAATAAAATTCGAGGCCCAGCTTGATCGCCACAGCCACCAGGCCAAAAGTGGCCAGGAAGTCTCCCAGGTTGTTGGGAATGCCGATATCGTTGATTGTAAATAATGTGTTATTGTAGAAGCGACGGAAGATGTCAAGACCCTGGAGTTTTACCTGCCCCAGTCCCGTTCCCCAGATCAGGCTCTTTTTTTCCGCAATTTCGATCCCCAGCTTAAATGAATCAAAGGTGCGACCATTAAATGACAGGTCCTTACCGTATACAACATTCACGATTCTCCGCACAAAAATGCTGTTCGGGAAAAATACCACGTAAAAACCCAGCGCAAGCACCAGTCCACTGCCGATGCCGAATGCGTACTTGATATTTACCGGAGAGAGGATGGTCTTGCGGCTGTTGAGGAGCAACAGCAGGATCAGCGCGATCGCCACACCCAGGATCACCCCGAAAGACAGGGAGAGCAAAAGCGGAATCACGACCAGTGCTGCATATAACCAGGGATTGGGAAGTTCCCTTCTGAAAACCTTTAGCAAATAATAGATAACGAGGGGGGCGAGCAGCGTCGAATAATACGAAGGCTCATAGGTCAGCATCCGCAACCGCTGTATTTTAATGTTCCCCAGCGACATCTGGTTATCGTTCCACAGATAAGGGATCAGGGATGGGATCGCCACCAGAACCAGTAAACAAAATACCACCATGCCCGTGTTGACCAAAAGGATCGTTCGATAGATATCCCGGAGGGAATGACAGTTTTCCAAAAATTGATAGAAGGCCAGACAAAAAATATATACCGAAAAAAGCAGCAGCAGCGACTTTATATAAAACCAGGCATCAACTCCCTGCCGGAAATGGATGATGACGAACGGCAGCAATACGATAAAAAATAAGGGAAGATATCTTCGTACCGGATAGCGAAGGATCCACCAAAGGAAAAAAGGCGTGAGCAGGGCCGTGTACAACAGCCCGATCGGAAGCAAAAAGCCGTTCAGGAAAAAATACAGGATCGCAAAAGGCGCATATTTATTGATATAGACAGTCTTATTATCCAATCTTCCGGTATTTTATCAGTTTTGCAGGTACCCCGCCATAGATACCATAGTCGGCATATGTGCCGGCAATCAGCACGGCGCCGGCGGCGATGATACAATGATCGCCCACCATGGCACCATCCAGCACCGAAACCCGGGCACCGATCCAGCAATTCCGGCCGATACGGATTCCCTGGTGCGTCGTGCCTTGCAGACGAACAGGCACCGAACTGTTTTCATACACATGGTTCTCCGCATGGAACCCGACGAAATTGCCGATGATCGTATCCGCTCCGATCTCGATGCCGCCCGCACAACCAAAAAAATTATCCGTACCAAGACCCACATGATCCCCGACCACCAGTCCCTTCCCCAGATAATGCAGGCTACCGGTGCATTCAATGCGGCTATTCGTTCCCAGGGACACATGACGGCCCAAACGAATCCCGTCCGCCGACAACGCATCGATAAAACAATGGTCGCCGATCGTAAGTCCGGCGCCGAACTGTAAAAGCTTTTTCGCCCGGAGGGTTACCTGTTTGCCAATAAAAGGCGGATTTTTTCTTCCCGGGAAGGAAAACACGCCCCGCAGCTTCATCCACATTCTGCGCATCACCAGATGTACCAGGTAGCCGTCGGAGACCGCCGGATCAATGCGGTAGTCTTCCCCTTTCAATGATATGATGTACCGGTTAACAAAACGTTTGATCATGGTCGCTCGGGCGTTATCATCCGTAAATGCAAATCTATTGATTCAGCAACGATTTCGTTTCCATACTGTCCAGGTGCTTTTTACTATAGTATCGGATGGCGCCAAAATAAATCAGCAGGTAACAGGTATTCGACACCAGCGCCGTGCCGGCCGCCCCATACACTTTATATAAGGGTACCAGCACCATATTCAGTCCCACACTGAGCAGGGAAACAAATAATCCGGCCCACAAGACCATGGGTGTCTTGTTGAAATACGTCAGGTAGTTACTATACAATAAAGCAACACAGAGAATGATCTGGCTTGCCAGAAAAACAGGCAGCAGGTAGATGATCTCGTTGTAATTTTTCGGGATCACACCGAAATATAAAAAAACGATCACCGCCGCCGTAATCGCCACCGAGATGCCCAGCAGGGCGAGCAGCAGCCGTTTGACGATCTTTTTGGTTCGCTGAATGTTTTTCGCCAGATCCTTCTCCTGGAAAAAAAGTGGCAGCCACACATTCTGCAGGGAGTTGGACAAAATCGTAATGACACTCGAACAGGAAAAAGCCAGGTAATACACCGACAGTTTCGCAACAGGGGCATATTTCTCGAGAAAAAATTTATCTCCAAAAGTGATCACGAAATTGAACACCGACGACAACATAAATGGGAGTCCGATGCGCAAGGCCAGTCCAAAAATCCGCTGATCAACTTTCGCCACGATCTTCCGCAGATAGACGGGATAAAAAATAATCAGCAGCAGGCATTCGACCACCGATATAACGATGAAACGCACCAGCACGGCATCCTGCTTCCTGAATAAAAACAATGCGCCCACACTCACCACATTGATGCCGATCATCCGCCAGAGGCTGTATTTCCGTATGTCCCGGATATTCTCAGATGTGTAGAAATAATTGGTGAGCATGAAAGCAAACAGGGCCACGATACTCATACAGAGGATCCACCAGCGATAACGCGGATAGTCAATGGCATTCTTAAAAAGGAAGGAGACCGCTTTGTAGTCGAGACCCAATAAATATACAGGCACTACGATCACCAGCAATCCGGTCACGAGCAGTACATTGATGGCATAGAGCAACCTCCCACGTTCCGCGGGTTCTGTATAGTCGTGGTAGAGTTTACTCTGCGAAATATAGAGGCCGAGATTCAGAAAAACTGAAAAGGAATAGACGATGGAAATGATATAGTTAAAAATGCCGTACTGGTCCTGCGTCATCAGCCGGAGGTATACAGGCAGGAGGATGAAGGCAGACGCTTTCACCAGCACATCAAGCGAAAGCACCGTTAGCAGGCGTCGAAGCAGGAGGTTATTCCGGAATTTATTCCAGCTTTGTTGGATATAATCGATCGCTGCCATGTAAACAGCTATTTTAAATGCTTTCCTATCTCTTTGGACAGTGCGATCAAAAACCCAATCAGCAGGCCGGCGAAAAGACCGGCGAGCACATATTTCACCCAGGAGCGTGTGGTGGGATTGCTGAGGTTCTTTATGCTGTCGATCGGAACAATCGCGAGCTGATCGGCAGCGAACCATTTGGTGAGTTCGGCTTTCTGGCTCATCAGCTGATTCGAACGCAGGTACAGGTCGGCCGGGTTGAAAGCGTTATTATACACCTGTGTACCGGCTTTTGATCCGGCGATAAAACGATTATATAAAACTTTCAGTGAATCCATGCGCACTTCTTCCAGATCAGTATAGGTCATAAGTTCTCCATATGCCTGTAACTGCCCTTTTTTTGCCTGCAGAATATAGGGGCGTGTATTGATGTACCCGACCAGGGCATCCTGCAGCAGCGAAGCATTCACGGCGTGCCTCGTTTTTATATTAATAATGAATGCGCCGGTTTGCCTGGTGGAAGTATCAGCCGATAATGAACCGCCATCCATATTGGTGGTACCAAAAAAAACAATCTCTGCGGCGACTGCGGGTTCTATATGCAATGCTTCCGCCAGCGCGGTATAAGACCTCGAATAACTCAGCGATTGCAGTTGCCCGATGATGCTGGCATAGGCGGTTTTATTCAATATGGTAAACTGCGCGGGCATCGAGTACGTAAACAACCGCGGTCGCAACATAAATACGCCGTAGCCGAGGAGTCCACCAAGGAGGAAAAAGCAAAGCAGTGTGCCGATATGATAGCGGATGGACCTGGAAATAAGGGCAACCGCGTCAGCCAGGAAGGCCAGCATATTTTTGATGGAGGTCTTCAGATTGGGCACTGCGATATAGTCTTCCCGATACTTTGTTGGTTCATCCATGGGTGCAATTTAATTACATTGGTCAATATGGCAACTTCATGAACCGGTGATCACAGGGGTTTTGCAAAAAAGATGAGTTCCTGTTCAAT
>CAZZYD010000042.1:0-19009 GCA_964658175.1 uncultured Puia sp.
TCCGGTAAACACATGCTGGTTGAAAAGAAGATTTTTTTTCAGCGCCTTTAAAGCAGGAGGCACGTCAAAACCAATCATCAGTCCTTTGCCACGCACCTGTTCGATGGCCTCGATTTCCTTTAGTGATGACAGCAGGTGATCCCCGACGGCCGCCGCGTTATCCATCAATTTTTCGTCCGTCATTACTTCCAATACCGCGAGTGCCGCAGCACAGGCGAGGTGGTTTCCGCCGAAGGTCGTTCCGAGCATCCCGTGTTTCGCCTTCAGTTTCGGCGCGATCATGATACCGGCCACCGGAAATCCATTGCCCATGCCCTTGGCCATGCTGTAGATATCGGCATCGGCGCCTGACCAGTCGTGAGAAAAGAATTTACCTGTACGCCCATAGCCGCACTGGACCGCGTCGGCGATATAAATGGCATTGTGCTTCGTGCACAGCGTGCGGATCAATTGCAGAAAGGCGTCGTCGGCAATATTGATCCCACCGACGCCCTGAATGCCTTCTATGATGACGGCTGCAATCTCGCTGCCCTGTTTGGCAAAACAGGCGTCGAGTGCGGCCAGATCATTGAAGGGAAGAAAGATGATATTATCCGTTTCATTTACCGGCGCTACGATGGATGGATTGTCCGTGGCGGCAACGGCCAGGGAGGTCCGGCCGTGAAATGATTTGCTGAAGGCGATGACCTTCTTCCTTCCGTTATAAAAAGATGCCAGCTTCATCGCATTTTCATTGGCCTCGGCACCGGAATTACAGAGAAAAAGGTGATAGTCTTCCTTGCCGGACACATGGCCGAGTTTGGCCGCGAGTTCCTGCTGCAATGGAATTTTTATGGAATTGGAATAGAAAGCCACTTTCTGCAGCTGGTCTGTGATGCGCTGCACAAAATGCGGATGGGTATGACCGATAGAGATCACCGCATGCCCACCATACATATCCAGGTACTGCTGCCCGGTTTCATCCCAGAGATAAGATCCCTTCGCCTTTACGATGGTGATATCCTGTATCGGATAAACGTCAAATAATTCCATGGTCGAAATTTTTTTTCAGTTTAAAAAGCGATCGATTTCAACCGAAGGCCGGCGCATTCATCCAGTCCGAACATCAGGTTCATATTTTGAACTGCCTGCCCGGAAGCGCCTTTGAGCAAATTGTCCAGTACGGTGTGCACCACCAACTGATCGCCGGACTGCTCCAGCTGTATCATCGCCTTATTGGTGTTAACGATCTGTTTGAGTGCGATCGGTTCCCGGCTGACCACGGTAAACGGGTGGTCTGCATAAAATGATTCGTACAATTCATACAGCTCACCGACCGGCAGGCTACAATGCAATTGTGAGCTCACAAAAATACCCCGCGCGAAATCACCGCGCCAGGGAACGAAACGCACACCGGCGGCGGCACTATTGGCAGCGAGTGGAAAACCAGGCTGCAGCTGATGGAGCGACTGGTGAATTTCGTTGATGTGCTGGTGTGAAAGTGTTTTATAGGCCTGGATATTATTGGCTCTCCAGGAAAAATGAGTGCTTGCAGAAAGACCCTGACCCGCACCGGTAGACCCGGTGATGCCGGTGGTGAAGATTTCCGACAGCAGGCCTTCCTTTGCCAGCGGCAAAAGACCCAGCTGGATCGTGGTGGCAAAACAACCCGGATTGGCAATATGGAAAGCGGCGCGGATGGCGTCCCGTTGTAGTTCGGGCAGACCATATACCACCGGCCGATGATTGATTTCAGGCAGCAGGCCATCGCTTCTCAAGCGGAAATCCTGCGACAGGTCGACGATGCGCACATGATCCGCCAACGGATTTTCATGCAGGAATTTTTTCGCTTCGCCATGGCCGACGCACAGAAAAAGCACATCGATATCCCGGGCCAAAGATCCGCTGAAGCGAAGCGTGGTATCGCCGGCAAGATCCGTATGCACGGCACTCAGCAGCTTTCCTTCCTGGCTCCTGCTTTGCACAGATTCAATGGAGGCCTGTGGATGATTGAGCAGTATCCTGATCAGTTCTCCACCGGTATAGCCCGCACCTCCGGCGATGCCTGCTTTAATTTTTTTCATGGCCGCTGGTTATCGCGTCATTGATCTTGTGGTATATCGATGACTGGTTACCAAATATCTTTGCAAATCCTTTTACGTCGTCGCCCGACCAGCCGGTATTCATTTCGCCATAAGATCCAAAACTGCTGTTCATCAGGTCGTGCGGACTTTCAATGCCGGTGAGGGTGAAGCGGTAGGGTTCGAGCGTTACGAACACTTTACCGCTGACGGTGGACTGGGCATCTTCCATAAACTTTTCGATGTTGCGCATCGTCGGATCGAGCATCTGCCCCTCGTGCAACCAGTTGCCGTACCAGCTGCTCAACTGGTCTTTCCAGTAGAGCTGCCATTTCGTGAGCGTATGTTTTTCCAGCAGGTGATGGGCTTTGAGGATGATGATGGGTCCGGCTGCCTCAAATCCAACACGCCCTTTGATACCGATGATGGTGTCTCCTACATGGATGTCACGGCCGATGCCGAAGGGCTGTGCCACGGACTGCAGGTATTGAATGGCGCGTACCGGATGGTCGAAATGTTTATCGTCCACGCCGGTCAGTTCGCCTTTTTCAAAATGCAGGACGACGGGCTTTTTCTCTTTTGCGCTCACCTGGGTTGGCCAGGCGGTTTCGGGAAGGTATTCTCCGGAAGTGAGTGTTTCCTTACCACCCACGGAAGTGCCCCAGAGTCCTTTGTTAATGCTGTACGCCGCTTTTTCAAAATTCATGTCGATCCCATGTTCCTGCAGAAATTTAATTTCCTGGTCGCGGCTGAGCGTCAGGTCGCGGATGGGTGTGAGGATTTGCGCCTGCGGCACCATACTCTGAAATACCATATCGAACCGCACCTGGTCGTTGCCGGCACCGGTGCTGCCGTGGGCGACGAAGGCGGCGCCGGTTTCCTTTACATAATTTGCCACGGCGATCGCCTGCACCATCCTTTCCGCGCTTACACTCAGCGGGTAGGTGGCGTTCTTCAATACGTTTCCGAAAATCAGGTATTTGATACAGGACGCGTAATAATGTTCGGTGACGTCCACGCATTTGAAGGAGGCGACTCCCAGGGCCATGGCGCGTGTTTCGATCTGTTTTATTTCGGCATCGCTGAATCCGCCGGTATTAACGGTCAGCGCATGCACTTCCAGGCCTTTTTCCTGCAGGTAGATGGCGCAGAAAGTAGTATCGAGACCGCCGCTGTAGGCGAGTACAACTTTTTGTTTTTCTTCTTTCATCCGGAGTAATTTGTGTCTTTGATTGATGCATTCCTACCGCCTCATCCTGGCGAGGCCCATGAAACGCATGAGGCTCATTTCGGATTTTTCCTTTCGCAGGATGTGTTTGAGCAGTCCCCATTGTTTGAATTTCATGAAGCGTTCATAGAGTTTGCTGTGCTGGGTGAACTGTTTGGCGGATTCTTCCGGTTTGTGTTCGAGCGGATCATACAGCATGGCTGTGCACATACAGTTCCTGCGGTCTTTGCTCATGAGGATTTCATAATTGACGCAGCTTTTGCAGCCTGCCCAGAAGGCTTCATCCTGCGTCAGTTCCGAATAAGTGACGGGCTCGTAGCCGAGTTCGGAATTGATCTTCATCACGGCAAGGCCCGTCGTGAGTCCGAATATCTTGGCTTCGGGATATTGCTTGCGGCTAAGCTCGAAGATTTTCTTTTTGATTTTTTTGGCGAGTCCGCTTTTGCGGAATTCCGGGGCCACGATCAGTCCGGAGTTGGCCACATAGGTGGCATGACTCCAGGTTTCGATATAACAGAAGCCTGCCCAGAATCCATCTTCGGTAAAAGCGATGACGGCTTTACCCTCACGCATTTTTTCTTTTATATAGTCGGGACTTCTTTTGGCGATACCGGTTCCGCGGGCTTTGGCGGAGGATTCCATTTCGTCGCAAATGATTTGCGCGAAGTCCTGGTGAGTGGCGTTGGCGATGACTATTTTAAAAACTTGTTCCTGTTCCATTGAATGAGCGGCAAGAGGTAAGAAAATAGCAATGACGAAGTCATTGTATGAGCGTCCGTCTGTTTACGGACATAGTTCCATTGAATGAGGAAAACTATGGATGGCGGGGAATATCAACGTCGTACCCAAAAGGGGACCGGACGTACAGAAAAAATCACGCATACAGGCGCTACAAAAAACCCACGCCGGCTGGCGGTGTGCAGCATCACTTCAGGGAGGAGTGATATTGTCGAGTTTTTTATCATTGACCAAATACTTTTACAACGCAAAGAAACACAATATTTTGGTTATTTGCCTTGTTTTGGCGTGAAATTATTGTTATCGCTGCCCGCCTGCGATCAGCTGCTGAGGACCACGCTGTGGATGGCGTCGGCCATTTCGGCCAGTAAAGAGGCGTCTTTTTCGATGGCATTTCCCACCACCACGAGGTCGGCGCCGGCCTTGCAGTTGAGATAGGCTTTTTCCGGGTCGCGGATGCCACCGCCCACCACAAGCGGGATATCTATACAGGCAGACACTTTTTCGATCATTTCGGTGGTAATGGCCCGTTTCGCACCGCTCCCGGCGTCCATATAGATCAGCTTCATGCCCAGCATCTCGCCGGCCATCGCCGTACACATGGCGATCTCGTTCTTGTCATACGGGATGGGAGCCGCATTGCTGATATAAGAAACGGTGGTAGGCGCGCCACCATCGATTACCATATACCCGGTGGAAATAATTTCAAGGCCGCTTTTTTTTACGAAAGGGGCAGAGATCACATGTTGTCCGATGAGCAGTTCCGGGTTTCTCCCGGAAATAAGGGACAGATAGAGCAGGCCATCTGCATAAGGCGATACCTGTGAAGGCGTACCCGGAAAGAGCACTACAGGGATCGAACAGGTTCTCTTGATTTGCTGGATCACCGCGTCCAGGTGATTTGAGATCACCAGGCTCCCGCCGACAAACAGATAATCCACTTTGGATGCCACCGCCCGGTCAACAATCTCCTGCGTTCGGATGGGATCGACTTTGTCGGGATCAATGAGTACCGCGAAGGATTTACCGCCTCTTTTTTTTGTGATTTCCAAGGACTTGTAAATGGTCTCCTTCATGATTTGGCGGTTACCCTACAAATGTGCGAAAAGTTTTTGGCTTAGGGAAGAAAGAGTTGGGTGGGCAGGAGGTAAATCTTTCTCTTTTATCCAAATATAATTATTGAGAAAGCGGCTCCGGGCATGTGTATAAATCGACAGACGGGCTCCCCGTCTGCATTGCATGATTTATCAACAATTTTCCGCGCAGGCTGTGCATATTTAAACTGTGCCGTTCGGGAGGCAAAAAATACTTTCGTCCTGAAAATTATTTGAAGATATATATTGGACGGTTTTTACTAACCCATTCCGCTCATCTCTATGGGCGGATTTTTTTTTGGGTGAATTCACCTTTCGAACGGTAGGACAATCTCTGCGCCAGACCGTTTTTTTCACAGGGACCCGCAACCGTTCTCCGCTAGTTTTAGAGAAAGATATTTTATGAGATGGATCGAGCCTTTAACCTGCGGGGCCTATTATCATATTTATAACCAGGGCATCAATGGCGAATCGCTTTTCAGCGATCCTGGAAATTATCAAACCTTCCTCGATAAATACGATCGCTATCTGCGGCCGGTGGTAGACACACTGGCTTATTCCCTGAACCGAAACCATTTTCATCTCCTGGTGTATATCAGGCCCTCAGCGAATACGGCCGCCGACCCCTCCGCGGTATCCCGACAGTTCGGCCATTTTTTCAACGCCTATGCCCAGGCTTTTAACCGGCAGCGCGGCAGGACCGGCGGCCTGTTCGAATCGCCCTTCCGCCGCCGCCAATTGCGGGGTGCCCGCGCGATCACGGATACCTTCTGTCTGATTCACCGGGATCCGCAGGACCAGGGTTCCATCAAGGACTTCCGAAAATGGCCGCACTCTTCCTATCGCGCCTGCCTGGACGGGAAGAAAGGAATTTTGTCCGGAAACGGGATGCGGGACTGGTTTGGGACCCCGGATGCCTTTGTTCAATTTCATGAAAAATCCGCGTCACGGCCGGTACGAAATAGTGATCCTCAAACAGCTGCGCTGGTTCCGGTTTTGGGAAAATAAATTACCCCGGTTTTGGCAGGAAAATTGATCTTAGGGCATAGCAATTATTTTGATCCTATTCCGTTATTCCGTAACCTCTAATTGAAAATTATGAAAAAGATCCTGACCCTCGTCGCCATCGTATTTTGTCTGGCCTCTTGTGCCCATTCTTCCGTGACGCCATACCAGGCCGCCACCCATCATTACAGTAGCTGCCGGAACATGCGTTAAGTCGCGCCGCCAACGAATATCCGCATCAACCATTGTTCTTCTTTGTTACATTGTGCCCCTGAATTTATGCACATGAAGAAACGCTGGTTGATTTTTTATTGCCTGTCGGTGATCACTGCCCATGCGCAACCCGTTCAGCCCACCCTCGTGGCGGGACCGATGCTCGGGCAGGTTGAAATGCGCACCGCCTCGATCTGGATGGAAGTATCCCCCGCCGTGAAGAAAGCGGCGGTCAGGTACTGGAAAAAAGATCATCCCGAAACCAGTCAGCTCAAAGCGTTTGGCGGCATCCTCGGAAACGAATTCAACCCGCTGCGGATCGACCTCGGCGGGCTCGATGTCAACCAGGCCTATGCCTACGATCTGGTGATCGATGGCAAAACAACGGGCACCACCGCTTTTTTCAGAACCAAAGACCTCTGGCAGTGGCGGAAGCCGGCGCCGGATTTCAGTTTCCTAACCGGCAGCTGCGCCTACTTCAATGAAGCGCGGTACGACCGGCCGGGAAAGCCCTATGGTGGTGACTCAACGATTTTCCTCTCCATGGCCAGGGACAGCGCGGCCTTTATGGTCTGGCTGGGAGACAACTGGTATACCCGTGAAGCGGATTACCTCAGCACCTGGGGTCTTTATTACCGCGCCAGCCTCACCCGTGCCCTCCCGGTGATGCAGCCCTTCTGGAGAGCCATGCCGCACTATGCCACCTGGGACGACCACGACTACGGTCCGGACGATGCCGATGGTTCCTACGAACTCAAAGATTCCTCCCGGGCCCTGTTTCTTAAGTACTGGCCGAACCCGTCCTACGGCCAGGAGCAGTCAGGCGTTTACACCAAAATCAGCTACAGCGATGTCGATATATTTATGACCGATGACCGGTATTTCCGCAGCGGCGATGAAATGAAGGACAGCCTGGACGGCAAACCAAACCCCGACAAACATTTTCTCGGAAAGAAACAAATGGACTGGCTCAAAAATGCACTGCTATTCAGCAATGCCAGCTTTAAGATCATCGCCGTTGGCAGCCAGGTGTTGAATCCCATCAACAAGGATTTCGAATGCATGCACCATTATCCCGCAGAATACAATGAACTGATGAAATTTCTCGATGAACAAAAGATCAAAGGCGTGTTGTTTCTCAGCGGCGACCGTCACCACAGCGAGGTGATTAAAACCGACCGGCCGAATAATTATACATTATTTGATATAACTGCATCGCCCCTCACCAGTGGCGTGGCGCGCGTCACCGGCATCGAGGTGAACAATCCCCTGCGCATCGCCGGAACGTTGGTGGAAACGCAAAACTATTCCAAATTCATCGTCACCGGAAAAAAAGGAGAGCGGAAGCTGACCGTTAATTTTCTCGGCGTGGATGGCAAACAACTGGCGACCTGGAGTGTCATGGGAAGTCAATTAATGCAGTAAGATGGTTATTCATTTCGACTACGACAAAAAGCAGGTATTGCAGGCATTGCGTTATCATTTTATCACCCGTCCGGAAATCCGGATCATGATCGTGCTGGTAAATATATTTACGATCCTGAGCGCGGTGCTTCTCTATCTCCATAAAATCCGGCCGATGCCTTTTCTGATCTTTTCAGGCCTCTGGTTCGTTTTGCTGATCAGCCTCTGGAAATTATTGCCCGCCAGCGTATACAAGAAATCGGCCACCTTCCTCGATAAGTTCTCGATGAGCTTTTTAAAAACAGAAGTCATACTGCAAACCGCGCGCGGATCGCATGCCTGGCAGTGGACCGATTTCAGCGGCTTTATCGAAAGCCCGTATTTTTTTCATTTGTATTTTAACAGCCGCTCTTTTTTTCTGGTACCGAAGGATGCATTCAAAGACATTCCCGAATTACAGGAAGCCCGGGCGCTGCTGCGTGAAAATATCAGGAAATAGCGTCCATCGCCGGCAGATTTCCCAGGTCGCGCTCCGTCCAGCCCTCTTCCGGTTTCGCTTTGATGAATTCGGCATCCACCTGCAGGCTCGCTTCCAGGTCTTCATTGTATTTGCGAATGGCATTGATGTATTCTTCGTCGTTGCGGATGGACGACAGGTATTTCAGGTTTATTTCGTCCTGGATAAAAAAAGCTTTAGACGAACGCAAGGCTTCGTGCGCCCGGTAACCCAGCATTTTCATTGCGTCCACGCCCATGCGCAAACTGGTGTCGATGGTTTCCCGGTAAATGTGCAGCATCCCCGCGTTCATCAGATCGTATGCATCATAGCGATTTGTTGAACGCACCAGCATATTGAGGTTGGGAAAATGTTTTTTAATCGTATCAATCAGTTCCAGCCTTTTGGCTGCCTCGCCGATCGTGATGATGATCAGTTTTGCTTTCGCCGCACCGGCTATTTCCAGGAGATCCGCGCGGCTGGCGTCACCGAAATAAACACGGAATCCCATTTTGCGCAGCCGGTCCACATTGTCGGCGTCGCTGTCGAGCAAGATAGGCTTCACCCCATTGGCCGAGAGCAGCCGGCCGACCATATTTCCAAAATGACCGCAGCCGGCGATGATCACCGGGGCATCTTCCGACATCACATCACTTTCACGCCCGCTGACCGCGGCCGGCTGACGACCCAGCCAGGGCGTAATGATTTTTTCATTGAGCAGCATCACCAGCGGCGTCAGTGCCATCGTGATGGCGACCACGGCAATCATGCTGTCGGTAATATTTTTCGGCAGGATGCCTTCCTGCAAACTGAAACTGAACAGCACGAAGGCGAATTCTCCGATCTGGCAAAGGCCGAAACTGAAAATGAAATTCTGGGTATTGTTCATCCTGAATGATTTTCCCAGGAGGAAAAGCACCAGCCATTTGATGAACAGGATGGAAAATACCAGGGCGGCGATGATCAGCGGCTTCTCGCCGATCAGGTGAAAATTGATGGAAGCGCCTACAGCGATGAAGAAAAGGCCCAGCAGCAATCCCTTGAACGGATCTATATCGCTTTCGAGTTCATGCCGGTACTCACTGTTGGCAAGGACCACGCCGGCGAGAAAAGTGCCGAGTGCCGGACTAAGTCCTACGGAAGTCATCAGGACCGCGATGCCGACGACGAGCAGGAGTGCTGCCGCCGTAAAGATTTCACGGAGGCCGGTTTTAGCAATCAGCCGGAAGACCGGCCGCAGGATATAATGCCCGCCGAAAATAACCAGCGCTACCGAGCCGAGGACCGCCAGGGGCTGCGCCCAGGACGGCAGCATATCAACCAGGCCGGCCGTGTGGGCACCGGCAGCACCTGTTTTACCACCTGCTGCGAGCAGGGGCATGATGGCCAGGATGGGAATGACGGCGATGTCCTGAAACAACAGCACAGCAAAAGCATTCTGGCCGCCGGCCGATTTCAACTGCCCTTTTTCTGCCAGCGATTGCAATACGATGGCGGTGGACGACATCGAGACGATCATCCCAAGCGCGATGGATTGTTTCCAGGTGATGCCGAACCTGCTGGCGATTACCGTTACCAGCGCGGTGGTCAGCAATAATTGCAATCCGCCCATTCCCGCAATCGATTTTTTCATGCGCCAGAGCCGGGAGGGTTCCAGTTCGAGCCCGACTATGAATAACATCATCACCACGCCAAATTCGGCAAAGTGCATCAGGTCTTCCCCTTCCCGGCCGATGAATTTAAAACAGGCGGGACCGATGATCACCCCTGCAAATAAATAACCGAGCACGGATCCGAGTCCGAGTTTTTTTGCAATCGGTACCATGATCACTGCTGCCGCGAGGTAGATCATCGCCTGGAAAAAAATCGTTTCTTTCATGGTCGTATTTTATCGGATGGCCGTGAGGACCTTCAGGTCATTCATGTATTCAAGGGATGCGTAATCACTGGCGGAAATTCCATCGTTGACCAGCGCGTTGAGCAGCGTTTCGTACTGTGTGGCATATCGTTCCAGCGCGTCCTCCCCGAGCTGATACGTACCATGCATCATAAAGGGCGGCAGGTATTCCACCTGGCAAAGTTCGGCAGTCTGTTTGTACGGCAGGAGAAACTGCGCGATGGGATACCGGTTAATTCCGTGTTCTCCGTAAGCTTCTTTTGAACCGCCGCTCGAAATCGCGAGCATCATTTTCTTCCCCTTCATCGCATTTCCACCCGGTCCGTAGGCCCAGGAATATTCAAGCACCAGGTCCAGCCATTGTTTTACCATCGCCGGACCGCTATACCAGTAAAAAGGATGCTGAAAGATGATGACATCGTTGTTTTCAATGAGCTGCTGTTCCCGTTTGATGTCAATATAGAGATCGGGATATTGCTGATACAGATCGTTGAACGTAACGCCTTCCAGCTGGCTGCACCGGTTCACGAGCGCGCGCTGTGTTCTGGATTTACTGTAAACAGGGTGGGCAAATAAAATAAGTACGCTGGCCATCAGGGCCGAAGGTATCAAAATATGGTTTTCATCCGCATGTCGATATTACGTCAATGCATGCCTGTTTGCCGGCATCGGAAACCGGCGGCAGACGCCATGCGTGCGGAATGCATTAATTTCGCCGCGGATACAGACAAATATGAAAACATACTTCCGGTTACTGTCCTTTGCAAAGCCGATCGAAAAATATGCCATACCCTATGTCATCTTCACCCTGCTGGCGATCCTGTTCAGTACGCTCAACCTCGCCCTGCTGGCGCCGCTGCTTACGATTCTCTTTGATTCATCCGCGCAACATGTAGTGGCGGCCAAACCGGCCCATTTCTATGAGGTATTTAAGATGTTTAATTATTACGCCAGCTATGCCAATGTCCATTTTGGTATTTACCGGACCCTCCAGTACGTGTGCCTGACGATCATCCTGTCGGTTTTCATCGGTAATTTTTTTCGTTACCTGTCGGAGAGAACCATGGAAAACCTGCGCATTCACACCCTGCTGAACCTGCGCCGGTCAGTCTTCAACAATGTCATGACACTGCACCTGGGTTATTTCAATAATGAAAGAAAGGGGGATATCATTTCGAAAGTGGCATCCGACGTGCAGGTGGTGCAATATTCCGTCACGGGAACACTCCAGGTAATTTTCAAGGAACCGCTGACGCTGCTCACCTACCTGGTGATGCTGTTTCTGATTTCCTATAAGCTGACGCTGGTATCGATGCTGATCATTCCGGTGTCAGGATTTGTCATTTCGAGGATCGTCAAAAAGCTGAAAGAACAGGCCGCCGAATCGCATGTGTCCTATGGCATCATGATCAGCTATCTCGACGAAGCACTCAATGGGGTGCGCGTGATCAAAGCATTCAATGCCGCGAAATTTATCACCAACCGTTTCGATAGTGAGAACGTGCGCTATTCTAAAATCATCAAGTCCATGGCCAAGCGGCAGCAGCTGGCTTCACCGGTATCCGAATCGCTCGGGATCATCATGGTTGCCGGCATCGTATTGTATGGCGGCAACCTCGTACTGTCGCACGACAGCGGCCTGACGGCACCGAACTTCATTGCCTATATCGCACTCTTTTCCCAGATCCTGCGGCCGGCGAAAGCCATTTCCGCATCGTTCAGCAATATCCATTCGGGGATTGCCGCGGGGGAAAGGGTGCTCGGACTTATTGACGAACGCCCGGGCATCGTAGACCTGCCGGACGCAGTGGACCTTCCTGCATTCCGCGACAGCATCCGTTTCGACAATGTCTCCTTCACCTATACCGACCGCGAGATATTACATGCGGTCAGTCTCGAGATTCCAAAAGGAAAATCGGTGGCGCTGGTCGGTCCGTCCGGCGGGGGTAAGTCCACCCTCATGGACCTGATTCCAAAATTTATCCAACCCAGTGCCGGCCGCATCCTGATCGACGGAAAAGATATCCAGTCGATCAAAATGGATTCATTGCGCGAGCATATGGGCATCGTGAACCAGGATTCGATTCTTTTCAATGATTCTATTTTTAATAATATTTCGTTTGGAAGACCCGGCGCCACGGAGGCTGAAGTGATCGACGCCGCGCGCATCGCCAATGCCCATGAATTCATCAGCGCCACCAAAGACGGTTATCAGACCAATATCGGGGACAAGGGGGTGAAGCTCTCCGGGGGCCAGCGACAGCGCATCTGCATTGCGCGCGCCGTATTGAACAATCCGCCCATCATGCTGCTGGATGAAGCCACGTCTGCCCTTGATACCGAATCGGAAAAACTGGTGCAGGAGGCATTGAACAATCTGATGAAGAACCGAACCTCCCTGATCATCGCACACCGGCTGAGCACCATCCAGCAGGCAGACCTCATCCTCGTGCTTGAAAATGGCCAGGTGGCCGAACAGGGAACCCACCAGGAGCTCATCAACCGGGCCGGCGTTTATAAGAAATTGATAGACATGCAGACTTTTATTTCTCAATAAAACGTTAAGCGATGGTAAGGGGAAGCCTGCATGCTGATCCACACCTATAAAAAACTTACCTTTGCATGGTTAAATAGTGAAGTTTGGTCCTAATTATGCTATTGTTATAAAGGCTATTTATTTAAAATATGTTTTGCTGATCTGAATATATTTTTAATCGGAATACCAGGCGTAACCTTTTGGTCTTAAAGAAGTTAGAATGAAGCAACACAAGATTTCGACAGGCATTTTAATATCCACCTATAATTGGCCGCAGGCGTTGGAAAGTTCGCTGATCAGTATTCTCCGCCAAAGCCGCCTGCCTGATGAAATTCTGATCGCCGATGATGGTTCCGGCGAGGAGACCAGGCAGCTCATCAGCCGGTATCAGCGCATTTTCAAAATCCCCGTAAAACATGTTTGGCAGGAAGACAAGGGATTCCGCAAGAGCTCTATCCTCAACAAGGCGATGAAGCTGGCGGAAGCCGATTACATTATCCAGATCGATGGCGATATCGTACTGCATGAAAAATTCATCCACGACCATATCCGCAATGCCCGGAAGAACAAATTTGTGCAGGGCGCCCGTGCGATCATCGATGCAGACCTGACGGCCACCATACTCAGGCAGAAAATGGCTGATTTCAGTTTTACGTCCAGGGGAATAAAAAACCGCCTGCATGCCATCCGCATTCCGCAGCTTTCCTGGATGATCCGCTCTAATCCATCCTGCTCAAGGAATATAAAAGCCTGCAACCTCGCTTTCTGGCGCGCCGATTACGTTTCGGTGAACGGGTACGATAATCATTTTCATGGCTGGGGTTGGGAAGACGATGAATTTGCCGCCCGCCTGATCAATTCAGGGCTTAAAAAAAGACGCCTTAAACTGGCCGCCATCTGCTATCACCTCAACCATACGCATCATTCCCGGTACCATATCGAACTGAACCGGAACATCTATAATGAAACGGTCATGAGTAAGCGCAGATTCTCTGCCAACGGCCTTGCGCAGGTTTAACCATTTTTTCGCAACAGAAAGATGGCCAGCAACGGGTATAATATCCATTTTACAATCCGGTAGGTATTGGAACGGTAAAACGCGATTTTGTCTGTCCTCCCGTCGTCATGAAAACGCCTTCCGATCTCGGTCCATTTCCCTTTCGATGCTCTTTCCCACATCACCCCGCTTTGTTCCGCTAGCCGCAGCCAGGTAACAAACCAGATCACCCCCGGTTGAATCCGGTGCGAGCGTTTCCAGGTTTGTATGCCGGAGGCGAAAAACTCAATGAGTATTATGCCTGCAAGGAACCGGGCCAAAACCCCGAGCATCACAGGATCAGCCACCGCAGCTGCGAGGGATGCCAGCAGGATCAGTCCGATGGTTTCGGGTGTATCCAGCCAGTCGTAATAAGCGTACCGTGGGTTGAAGCGGGCGAGGAGGGCATTGCCTTTTCCGTAACGGAAAGGACGACGGAGGGGATTGAGCCGGGTGTTCCACCATGGATGGGTTACCGTGGCTGCGGGGAGGCAGATGAAATTCCGGTCAAGGTTTTTCTCCCGCACCCGGAGAAAAAAATCCACGTCTTCGCCTCCGCCTGATTTCGGATAGGCAGGCAAAAAACGGATATCGCCGATCGCCGAACGGCGCACCATGATATTGGCGGTGGCGCCCCAGGCATACGACTTTTTCTTTGCGGCGACGCTGAAAATATCCATCGAGCCGCTGGCGACAATCGCCCGGCTGATCGTGGTCGTGGGTTCCGGTAACAGGATCAGCCCGATAAATCCGGATTCATCGGGCGCAGAACGGATCGCCGCTGCGTATACATGGAGCAGATCGTTGGAAGGTATCACGTCATCGTCGAGCAAAAGAATCCAATCACCAGAACCCATATTGATGCCTTCGTTTCTGCTTTGACCTGCACCCAGGTTTTCCGCATTGACCAGGAATGAAATATTTTCCTGGCCGATTGCCGACCGGATGCCGGGCGATATGTCTGCCGATGGATTATCAGCGATTAAAAAAAAATGAACCGAAGTATTTTCGGGTATGCTGAGTGACAGCAGGGGCAGCACGAAGCTTTCTTCCAGTCGGAAAGAAGGGATCACAATATCAATCTGTAACTTCATCGTGCGAAAGCAGCAATGCACTGCGAATTGTAAATGTAGAAATCTTTCCCTGCACATGAAGGCCTGCTTTACCATCTGTTCAAATAACTACCTCGCGCAGGCATCCGTACTTCGCAATTCTCTTCGCAGCATGGAACCCGGGATTCGTTTTATTATTTTTTTATGCGACCGGAAGATTGCGTCGATACCGTACGATGCGCTGGCGGATGAAGTGATCCCGGTGGAAGACATTGAACCAGCGACCGCCGTGCTCGCCGCCAAATACAATCTGGTGGAAATGAATACGTGTCTGAAGCCGCGGGCATTTGAATATTTACTGACGGAACGAGCGTTTGATCTTGTGCTGTTTTTTGATCCTGACATTCAAATCTTTCGTGCGCTGGATCCGGTGATCGAAGCCTTTGACGGGGCGGACATTCTGCTCACGCCGCATATCACTACACCGATACCCTGGGATGGTCATAAGCCGAACGAAAACATGTTTCTGAATTTCGGGATCTACAACCTCGGCTTTATCGGATTGCGCCGTACCGTGGAGACGCTTCGTTTCCTTCAATGGTGGAAGGAGCACACTTACCGTGCGGGATTTGTAGATGTACACCACGGTATTTTTGTTGATCAGTTGCCGGTAAACCTCGTTCCGGTTTTTTTTGACAGGGTGGGGATACTCAAACATCCCGGCCTGAACATGGCGCCCTGGAACCTTCATGAAAGATACCTTTCCTGGAATGGAAGCGATATCCTGGTCAATGAACGCGTTCCGCTGGTATTTTATCATTTCAGTTCGTTCCGGTCTGCGCCGCTTGAATTGCCGCTCCAGTATTATGACCGGTTCGAGCTCGCCGCGCGGCCGGATATCCAGCGGCTTTACGCAACATATGAAGAGCTGTTGCAGGCGGCGGATATTTCTTCTTACCGTTCAGCCCCTTATGCGTTTGAAGCCCACCATACAAAACCATTCGCGGCAAAAGCTCCGGGCTGGTTCAGAAAATCATTGCCTTTCCTGTTCTCCCGTTAAATGCTTTTTCCATTGTTTGAAACGATAACGTGCGTAGACGGGCCATCCAAGTCGCTGCCTGATCAGTCTGTTTTTTTCTTTTGCAAACACAGGATCGTTGAGGGAAGACGAAAAGCCATTCATATGATATTGCACGACGGTGAAGGGAAGATACTGTTGCCGGAATGCTCGATCGCCCCAGACCTGCATGGTGAGTGCGTAGTCGGCAAAGATTTGAAAGCGTTCTTCATAGATATATTTTTCAAACACGGACGACGGATAAAGGATGGACTGGTGGTTCATTGGAAATTTCGCCAGCCTGTATTTACTGAATTTCCCGCCGAGCAGGATAAAACCCGGAGCTGGTCCCGAATAATAGGGTGTCGGATTCCCGTAATACACGGTACTCGGTTCGGTAAGCCATCTAGCGATCTCCCGGAAGCCGGGCAGAAGGCGGTCGTCGGCGCCGATAAAATATAGCCACCTGCCCGTGGCCACCCGGGTGCCCTTATTGTACGCGTCGTAAATGCCATTGTCCTTTCCCGAAATATATTTTAGCAGGAATCTTTTTTCGGTATCCAGCACAGACAGCGTGCCATCGGTACTCCCGCCATCCATCACCCATACTTCCAGGAGCGGTATCTGAAGGGCTGCAATAGAATCGAACAAGGCCGGGAGCACCCTGCCCGCCTGTAAGGTGGCGACGATGATACTGATCAGCGGCCTGTCGGTTGGTTCTTCCTTCATAAGGAATCATTAAATTGCCCTGCGTTCAATGGTTCTTTTTCAATGGAAAACTATCTCGTTCAATCCCCGGTGCTCCTGATGATCTTTAACCGGCCGGATACAACTTTACGGGTTTTTAATGAAATCAGTGCGGTGAAGCCGGCCCGATTGTATATTTCAGCAGACGGTCCGAGGCCGGGCAATGCTGCGGATGTCCGTCTCTGTGATGCAACACGCAGCATTGTGGAACGGATTGACTGGGTCTGTGAGCTGAAGACTTATTTCCGGACCGAAAATGCGGGTTGCAAAAACGCGGTGGCAGGGGCCATCAGCTGGTTTTTTGACCAGGAACCAGAAGGTATCATTCTTGAGGATGACTGCCTGCCTGCCCGCTCATTTTTTTATTTCTGTGATGACCTGCTGGCCAGATTCCGGCACGATCAGCGGATTTGCAGCATTACCGGCACCAATCTCCAAATGGGCAACCGGTATGGAAAGGCAGATTATTATTTCTCGCAATTCAGCAATGTCTGGGGCTGGGCCAGCTGGCGCCGGGTGTGGTTAAAATATGACCCGCAACTGGGGCAGTATTCCGACGAGGAGGCTGCCGAAGGCCTGCAAAAGGTTTTCCCCGATCGATTCCTGGCAGCGGACCTCCTGGAAATTTTTCAGAAACTCAAGCGGAATGAAGTGGATACCTGGGATTATCAATTCCAGTTTCTTACCTATTTTGAAAACGGCCTTTGCGCCACTCCTAATGTGAACCTGATCAGCAATATCGGATTCCGGGAAGACGCCACCCATACCAATGACCCCGTATACCACCGGCATCATTCGGCCTTGCCCACCGCAGAACTCACCCGTATCCGGCATCCGAAATCCTTTATTCCGGAAAAAGACGCGGATTATTTTTTTTTAAAGAAAGAATTTTACCTGGAAAAGCGTTGGAAGGAATACAACAAGTTTAAAAACCGTGTTCGACGATGGTGGAAATAGATTTCTCGCTGATCATCTGTACGTATAATCCGGACGAGCGCATCCTGCGACGCTGTCTGCAGGCCGTAAGTGGCCTGGACCTGACGGGTATTATGACCGAAGTACTGCTGGTGGACAACAACAGCACGACCCGCGTGAGCAGCCTGGAATGCGTCAAGGACCTGTCGCCCAAATTGCCGGGATTTCAGTTTTTGTTTATCGCCGAGCAGGGCGTGCGCTATGCCCGTATGGCAGCCATCAAGGCCTCCAGGGGAAAATTTATTGTCTATTTCGATTATGACAATGAACCCGAGAAATCCTACCTGCAATCCCTGCTCGCCCTGCATACCCGTTTTCCGAATGTGGGCGCCTGGGGGCCCGGTGACGTGACCGTGGATTTTATCGACGGGGTTTCCCGCAGCCTCGAACCGTATGCGCGTCGGGCTTTTCAGGAACGGCATGATACAGCCATCGGTTTTTCGAGCAAACCATCCTGGGAAGACTGCTATCCTTTTGGCACCGGGCTTTGCACAGAAGCTGCTCAGTTGAAAGACTATGTCGCCCAGGCAGAAAAAGGAAAGTTTACCCTGTCCGGTCGCAAGGGCAACCTGGTGACCAGCGGGGAAGACACGCAGATGGTGCTGAATGTGGTAAAAAACGGAAAAGCCGCCGGTTCATCCCCCACGCTGAAACTGGTTCATATCATACCAAAGGACCGCGCGAATGTCAAATACCTGCGCAAACTGGCCTACGGCACCAGCGTATGTTATGATAGTTGTATCCTCCAGGTTTTCCCGGAACAACGCGCACAAATAGAATCGCACCTGATTGGCTCGGGCGCATTTGCAGGGAAAGCACTCGCAAGATTTCTGGCGGTACGCTGGCAGCCAGATCCAAAACCGCTGTTTGCTTTGATACAGTCCATCGGAATGCAGGCTGGTACCTATCAGGCCCTCAACAAAAAACTCCCGCCCGTCGTTCAACAAATCATCCGGAGCCTGAAACTCGGTTGAGCCTTATGGGTTAATTTGCGGGCAAACCATGCCGGAAGGTTATTATGGATTCAGCTTACGCAACCGCAGGTGTTTCGGTGGTGGTTTGTTGTTTTAACAGCGCCGCACGATTGCCGGATACGCTCCGCCATCTTTCCGGTCAGATGATCCCAGCCGGGCTCTCCTGGGAGGTGATCCTGGTCAACAACGCTTCCACAGATGATACTTCCCGACGGGCTATCATGCTGTGGCAACAGTTCCTGCCGGGCAGCACGGCGCTGCGCGTGGTCGATGAGCCCCTGGCCGGACAAATGCACGCGCGGCGTACGGGTGTACAATCCGCATCTTATGAAACGATTATTTTTTGTGATGATGATAACTGGCTGGACGCAAATTATGTGGCGCGCGCCGCACAGATGATGGACAAGGATCAGCGCATCGGCGCGGGTGGCGGACAAAACAGGCCGGTGACCGACGCAAAAGAATATCCTGACTGGTTTGAAACGTATAAAGACAAA
>CAZZYD010000043.1:0-9288 GCA_964658175.1 uncultured Puia sp.
CTATCCGTTCTTTCAGCCGGATATCTGAGGAGATGACGGGCGAACGCGCCAGGTGCAAAGTGCCTTCCACTTTGGCATCATTCACCATATCCACATCAGAGACAAATTGTGCAAGCCCGTTTTCAAACCGAACTTCAGGATAAGAAAAATTATTACTCAACACCAGCGAGGTAGTCGGAATGCCTGCGTTGTCACCGGATGTGGGGGTGTAGGGCTCAAGCGTGATGTTCCAGAAGCGGCTACTATAAGCCCCACTTCCCTGGAAACGGATGGATGGAATACCGTTGTCATCATCCAGGTATAATGTTTTTGCAGCGTAATAGTTATCTGCATTGGCAGAATGAATGTGTAACGGCGCGAGGGGTGCCGTTACCCCGATGCCCACGCTGGTGGATGCGGTGGCCCCGTTTTGTCCGTTCACACCTCCCAATATCAGCGAGTTGCTTTGGGCCACGGTGGCATTGGCGCCGATCGCGGTCGCATTGGTCAGATTATCCACCGTAGCAGTAGCCTGGTAGCCCACGGCGGTGAGGGATGTGCCCGCGGTTTCCGCATTGAGTGTATTGCTACCGATACTGGTATTATGGGTACCGGTGATGTTCGCCCGAAGTGCGAAAGATCCGAGCGCGGTATTGCCGCCGCCGGTGGTGTTTGCGATCAAGGCATTGAATCCCGTGGCCGTATTATTCGCACCGGTAGTATTGGCATACAGTGTCTGCGTTCCGATGGCGATATTCCCATAAAACCCAAAGCGGGTATGCTGCTGGTTGAATAAGGCGGAATCGCCGATCGCGATCAGGCCGCCAGCTCCTGTATTATTATACAATGCATAGCTTCCGATCGCAATGTTGTCAGCACCGGTGATATTATTTTGCAAGGCCCTTGCCCCGAGGGCTGTATTGTTCGACCCTTGTGTATTGTAAGCCATGGCCACCAGTCCGATCGCGGTATTGTTGATGCCGGTGGTGTTCGCACCGAGGGTGCCATAGCCAAATCCTGCATTGAAATATCCGCTGGTATTGGCGGCCATCGAGCCGTATCCCACGGCCGTGTTGTAAAGGCCTTTGGTATTGGCATACATCGCACGGTCGCCGAGGGCCGTATTCCGCGTTCCTTCATCATTGGCCGTAATGGCACCGGTTCCATTGGTATACAGGGCCATGTGACCGACCGCCGTATTGCCATAACCGCTGATATTTGAAAACAGGGTTTTGCTTCCCACGGCTACATTCTCATATTGTCCGTTGCTGTTTACGCCCTGGTTGTACATGGCAGAATCGCCGATGGCCACGAGGTTATGTCCAACCGTATTGGTCGTCAGCGCGCCAAGACCGAATGCCGCATTTGATGCCGGATCCAGGATACCCGCCATCGTATTGTTTACTTTGAAGACGAGTGGCTCGTTATCGCGGGTGCCGATGAAATTATTTTGCGGACTCAAGTCGCTGTTGCCGGTCAGTCCCCAACCGCTGCCGCCGCCCGTCAGTTCGTTCCATGCCACGCCGTTATGGTACCAGAAAGTGGTGGTCGTACTATCATAGACCAGTAGCCCTTTTGCGGGCTTCGTGATCGCGGCGCGTTGGACGGAAGTCATCCTCGGGACAAGGATTCCCTTTGTCGTACTCTTAATATCGAGCATCGCACTGGTATCGGGGGTGGAGGCATCTGTACTGATGCCCATCTGGGCAAAGCCTGTCAAATGAATGAGCACAAGCAGGCAGGAGAGTATAAGTATTCGTTTCATTCGTTCTATTTTAAAATGCGGATTATAATTTGATGAATTGAGTTGTCTGTATGCCATCGGCCATCACCAGCCGCAGGATATAGGTACCGCTTGCCCAGCCTGAGACCGGGATGATCAACTGATTGATACCTGGCTGGAGATACCATGCCGCATCGTAGACGACGCCACCGGAAATAGTCAGCACCTGCACCCGGCCGTTCGCCGGCTGACGCACCGAGATCTGCGCCACCGTCTGACTGACTGCGGGATTTGGATAAACCACAAAGGGCAGCGCGATATCGGAACATCCACCGCGGAACACCGGACTGTACGTCGCCGTTCCATCCAGGTCTTCGATCTTCAGCCGGTAAAACCCATGCGCCTGCGGCGTGACATCCTTAAAAGTATAGGCGGCCCCGTCAGGGATATTTTGCGCGGGCACGCTGCCGATCGTCGACCAGTCATTTCCATTCGTACTTCGTTGGACGAGAAAATCACTCAGCTGGCTCTCCAGGCTTGTTTTCCATGCGACCAGTGCATCGTTGCCATCGCAAACAGCCGAAAAACTTTTCAGGGTCAGGGGCAGGGAGCCGGTGATGTCGGCCAGCGTCCAGTAGCTCAGGTCCGCGATCCCTGTTTTTTCCACCCAGTGCGCGGCGGTATCCCGGCTGTCGGCGCCGATCAGCGTCCATGCGATGCCGTCGGTGCTTTTCCACAGACTGAGTGCTGCCGGATCGGCGCCATTCAGTTCGGCATCCAGGTAATGGAAGCGCAGCGTGGCGTCCAGTGCGGTATTGTTTTGTGGCTGGATAAGATAGATGCGCTGGATGCCGATGCCGACACCATTGGCCGGCATGGACATGCGGTCGACGGTGAGCGTACCCAGGTTGACCGCACTTGTCAGCACCGCGCCCAAGTTTCCCAGATCCAGTTGATCCGGGGCGTTCGCGTGGATCGGTGGCGTAACGACCTTTCCGCCATGAAGTCCTGTTACCCTTCCCGAATCGCTCTCTCCTGTTACACGGGCTGTATCGATCAACTGGAGAATCTGGTTGTTGAGCTCGATGAGTCCCTGCTGGAAGTGGAGACCATTGCCGATCTGCAGTCCGGCGTTTAGTGTGAGCGGAACTGTTTTGGATTTTGCTATTTCCGCCTTCCAAAGCCCGACGCTCCCGCTGCCGCCGAGCGTCGTAGGATTGGAGCCGGTAAAAAGTGTGGTTCCGCCCGTGGATTGCCATTGGCCGTTACAAATAAGATCCGCATCATTTAACTGGATCGTTCCGCCGCTGACATGCACCGTGCTGCCAGGCAGCAGCGAGATTTTCGTCTGTTGCGACTGTACGCGGCTGGCAGGAAATATCATCGCAACCGCCATCAAAAAAGTCAATAGGAACCTTGCCGGACCCGTGGGTAAAGGTTCAGTCATACATATGTTTATTTAGTTTGGAAAATCGACCGGGATATTGGTCTGAGGAGATCAGATAGTGGCGCTAAAATAATAATCAGTTCCGCACTTGTGGGCGCTAATCAACCAACGACCGGTTTTTCCGACAAACTGCAAATCAGGCGCCTGGCATATAAATTGAAATCGTAAACTGTCTTTGCAATCACCATAAAAACCATCAACGATGAGCCAACGAAAACTGATCTTATCCATGCAAATCACCCTGGATGGCTTTGTGGCCGGACCCAATGATGAAAACGATTGGATCCAGAACAGCACGGAAGAATGGGCGGATCTGAAAGAAGACCTCGATGCCGCGGACACTTTTTTATTGGGACGAAAAATGTACCCCGGCTATTCCAAATACTGGCAATCGGTGTTGAGCAAGCCGGACAGTAATCCCAATGAACTGACCTACGCCATGCTGGCCGAACATACCCCGCATATCGTTTTTACAAAAGGCGATTTCAAACCTGACTGGAAAAATACACAGGTGGCGAAAGATCCGGCGGCCGAGATCAGGCGCCTGAAATCAGTGAATGGAAAAAATATCATCGCCTGGGGCGGTGCCGATTTTGCGGCAAGCCTGATCAGGCTCGACCTGGTGGACGAATACCGCTTCGTCTGGAATCCACTGTTCCTGGCCAAAGGAAAAACCATCTTTCAAAACGGGGAAGAACGGAAAAAACTTTCCCTGATCCGGTCGAAGACCTTGGAGACGGGAGCGATCATCTGCAGATACCGACCCGATCGGCAATAGTTTCCCGGACTGAAAATGAAAATCGTATTTTGCCGGACAAACGCCGCCGCCGGCTCTGCCATGAACGATCTTGCCATTTATCCCGATTCAAAAAAACATTATCCCATCCTCGATGGTCTTCGTGGCGTGGCTTCCGTGCTGGTGGTTTTCTTCCATGTATTCGAACCGTTTGCCGGCGGGAATCCTTTTAAACAGATTATAAGTCACGGCTATCTCGCCGTAGATTTTTTCTTCCTGCTATCCGGATTCGTGGTGGCTTATGCCTACGACGATCGCTGGAGTAAAATGACCCTGGGAGATTTTTTCAAACGGAGGCTGATTCGCCTGCAGCCGCTGGTGGTGCTGGGCTCCCTCATCGGTGCTGCGCTGTTTTATTTTCAGGCCAGCGCGGCCTTCCCCCTGATTGCCGACACGCCGGTGTGGAAAACACTGCTGTTGATGATTGTCGGCTGTACGTTGTTGCCGGTGCCATTGTCCATGGATATCCGCGGCTGGCAGGAAATGCATCCGCTCAATGGACCTGCCTGGTCCTTGTTCTTCGAATACATTGCGAACATCCTCTATGCGGTGATCGTGCGGCGTTTTTCTAAAGTATTGCTTTCCATTTTTGTTGCTTTCGCCGCCTGTCTGCTGATTGCGCATGGCGTTACCGGAAAAGAGGGAGATCTGAATGGCGGCTGGACCTTGAACCAGGAGCAGCTGTCGATTGGATTCACGCGACTTTTATATCCTTTTTTTGCGGGGGTGTTGCTTTGTCGTTTGGGCAAACGGATTAAGATGAAACATGCTTTCTGGTGGAGCAGTCTGTTGCTGGTGGTGGTGCTAAGTCTGCCGAGGTTTGGGGATTTGCAGTCGCTCTGGAAGAATGGTTTGTATGATGCGCTGATCGTAATCCTGATTTTCCCGGTGATCGTTTCGATCGGTGCAGGCGGAGCACTTCAGCATTCCGGAACGACCCGGATCAGTAATTTGCTGGGCAGCCTTTCCTATCCACTCTATATCACGCATTTCCCGCTGATCTATGTTTACACGGCCTGGGTTTCCAATAATCATATTCCATTTGGGGCAAAAGGGTTGCTGGTTGGTTTAGGGGTGATAATCGTCAGCATGCTGCTTGCCTGGGTCTGCTTGAAATTTTACGATGAGCCGGTGAGGGAATGGTTGAGGAAAAAGCTGATGGCGAAAAATCTGAATACAAAATAAGCACATTTTTTACTCAAGCAGGATGGTTTGCGTGATGACATTGCTTCCATCAATCCAGCTCATCAGATACATACCCGGTGTTATACCGGAAAGATCAACCCGGGTTGCAAGCGTATTGGGACTAACCGGCACCGTTTTGATTATTTTACCTGACATATCCGATACATTGATGAATGCTGCCGTGGAAGACGCGGGATGTTCGTCGATCACGTAGCCATGCGAGGGATTCGGATAGATCCTCATCGTCTTTTTTTCCAGTGGAATAAAAATGGTATTGCTAAATGTGGTCAGCCCGATCACTGTTACGATTTCCAGCCGGTAGTACAGGCCCGTATACCTGGGCAAGGTGTCCTGAAATGAATATGTGTGCGTCGCACTGTCGCGGCGTGGCTGCGTGAGGCCCAACGTTGTCCATTGCACCGTATCCTCGCTGCGTTCAACCATGTAAAATGATATAGAGTCCTCGTTAACTGCCTGCCATTGCAACTGAACTGTATTATCACCCGAAACACCGCTGAAGGAAAGTAATTTAAACGGCAGGCCATTGCCAGGTTGAATAAAGTTGAATCCATCTTTGGATGCCTTACCGGCCGGTGTTGTTACTGTCACCGCGCCGGATGCACCCGAGCCAACGATGGCGCTGATCAACGAATCAGATTGCACGGTGAAAGAACCGGCAGGTACACCACCAAAGCTGACCGCGGTAGCCGCCATGAAACCATGCCCGGATATGTTTACCTGTATCCCTGCAATTCCGCTGGACGGGTCAAATCCCGTAACGGCCAATGCCGGTGCGGTGGAGTCTTTGATATAGGTAAATCCCCCCAGCGTGGCAGTATCTGTTGGCAGCAGGACCGACACATCCCCACTGCCTCCAGCGGCTACCACCGCAGTGATCAGCGAATCGGTTACTACTTTGAAACTGGCAGCCGGATATCCTCCGAACAAAACGCCCGTCGTTCCGTTGAATTTTCCGCCAGTGATGGTAACAGTCGTTCCGGAACGGGCCGATTGTGGCGTGAAATATAAAATCCGGACTGGATCCGGCGGTCCGGTATACGTAAAGCCCGGAAGTGATGCTAAACCTGGCCCGGCACTTACTACTACATCGCCTGTGGCGCCATCACCTACATAAGCGGTAATTAATGAATCCGATTGTGCCCCGAAAGAAATTGCCGGAGCGCCACCAAAACTGACATGTGTCGGATTTAATAAGCCATGTCCGTATATTTTTATCGTATCACCGTATTTGCCGCTGGTTGGCGCAAAAGAAAGAATCACCGGCTGGCCAACAGGTGGTGGTATCCAGTAAAATCCGGGTAACTGGGCCTTACCAGCTCCATTCGTTACGGCAACATTTCCCGAAGCGCCGCCACCAACGATCGCGACGATCAGACTATCCGTCACGATCCGGAAACTGGTCGCCGGTACGCCGCCGAAATCTACGGAGGTAATCGTTCTTAAATTGTATCCGGTGATCGACACCGTATCTCCCTGGGCAGCAGCTTTTGGCTGGTAGGAATACATCAAAGGCAATGTAATTACGGGATCAATAAAAGTAAATCCGGGTAAGGAGGCATTGCCATTCGGGTTAATCAACGAAACAGACCCGGTTGCACCCGATCCTACCGTTGCGTAAATAACTGAGTCTGACATGATAACGAATTCGCTGGCGGGAACATTACCGAAAGAAACCGCCGTAGTCCCGGATAAGCGCGTACCAGTGATCCGCACAACGGTTCCGGTTGCAGCCGACAACGGAGCAAAACTGAATATCGTCACGGGAGTGATGCTGTAGACAAAACCGCTTTTGCCGGAACGACCGTATGGTGTGATGACCGCGACCTGCCCGGAAGATCCCGTGCCAACCACCGCACTGATTACGGAGTCGGACAATACCTGGAATGAGGTGGCCGAAGTACTTCCGAAGCTAACCGTATCAGCGGTGCTGAAATATTTTCCAGTAATAAGTATGGTGCTGCCGGTTGATCCGGAGTCGGGTGTGAAAGATGTCACGACCGGTGCATGCAGCAGGTAAGAAAATCCACCTAGGCTGTCATCTCCGAACAGTGAAACAATGCGCACAAAGCCTGAAGAGCCATTGGCAACAGTCGCCTGAATCAGCGAATCGGATACAACCGTATAGCTGGCTGCAACTGTTCCTCCGAAGGTCACGGTAGAAGCACTGCTGAAATGGTCTCCTGAAATACTGACGATGGTGCCCGTGACGCCGGAAGATGGCGTAAAATGCAATACGTGCAAACGCGGAGGCAGAAAGACAAAGTTTGGCAATGAATCGTTCGTTGCTGCATCAAATACAGCGATATATCCGGAATGACCGTTTCCGACAATCGCACGGATCAACGTGTCACCTTGAATCGAAAATGACTGGGCAGGAACGGCTCCTACAGTGACGCTCGTAACGCCCGATAACCCTTTGCCATGAATCAGCAGCGTTCCGCCTTGTGCTAAACTATCCGGACTGAAAGAGCTGAGTTTAGCACCCAGGTAATTAAATTGAGCCAGCGAGTCCGTTCCGGAAGCTGTCGAAAGTTGAACCTTTCCTGTTGATCCATTCCCGAGGAGAACCCGCACAACATTATCCTGCACGGAAAGGATCGTATCTGCCTTCGTGCCACCAATGTTAACAGATACCGTTCCGGACAGATGTGTTCCCAAAATAGTGATGGTATCGCCCTTCCTTCCGCTGTTTGGAAAAAATGAGTTGATAACGGGTCGGATTCCTTTAGTCATTAAATTCCGAAAAATGCCAACAGTTCCGGATGAATTATTTGCAATCAGCAATTCCTGTCTGCCATCCCCGTCGAGATCGGCAGCAGCCATATTTCCATACTCATTTCTTTGTATGCGAATAATATCTGCCGCGGCAAAGGAGATGCTTGTTTTGCTGCTTGTATTCTGAAAAAGCCCTAACGTGGAGTCGCCATACGATCTGACCGCGACATCCGGTAACCCGTCACCGTTCAGGTCGGCAGCCACAATCGAGGACGGGTTCAGATTGGTAGGAAATTCGACCCTGGTCGCCAAAGAAAGGGCGCCGGGGGAAGAAGTATTTTGAAAAACCGAAAACACATTATCAGATGTCGAAGGAACAACAAGGATATCAGGCTTGCCATCCTGGTTCAGGTCCGAGACGGCCAGTTGGGATCCCGTTGTTCCATTTATAGTGGCAAATGATTGAGGATCCGAGAATGAAATATTTGTCAGTGTGCTGGTATTAATAAAAACCAGTACGGCATCCCGGACAAGTGCGACAATATCCGGTTTTCCATCTCCATCCATATCTACCGATTCAACGCCCTCAACATCTTCCCGCGGCACCTGGTAATTGGCGGCAATGGTATAGACGATATTGCTGTCTGAACTTATGTTACGAAAGGCACTTACCCTATAATAGAAGCTGCCCAGCGCAAAGTCTGGCCTGCCATCCCCATCGAAATCGGCGGTTGACATGTTGGATGGTGAAATATTAGCAGCGTTTACCGGCCTTTGCGCAGCAAGCAAACATTGACCGGACGTGCTGATATTTCTGAACATCGCACCAAGCACTGTTTCTCCGCTGGACGCGGCAATATCCAGTTTGCCATCTCCGTCAAGATCAGTGGGCAAAATCGTCCATGCGATATTCGATGGGAAGGCCGTGTATTCACCATTAAGATTAAGCTGAATATTCGAATCAATAGATTGGTTGCGATATACAGATAATGCAGGTACGTACTCACCGCTATTAAATCCGGTGGCCAGATCAGGTTTTCCGTCTTCATCAAAATCGGCCACCGCCAGATCGAGCGGATACGGCGTAGTTAAAATAAATTGTTCTGCAGCAAAGGAAGTTGAGTCAAACGGCTGATTTTGATTAGTGCAGGTAAGCATAAATGGTGTACGGGCCGACGCCGTCATTCGGTTAACCGTCACCGTTAAAGGAATTTCCGTTGCGGAAACAGGCACAGCTACCGTTAATCGGTTCTGACTGGCAGATAACACCACAGCCCGCATCGCGCCGAAGTGGACAATATTGTCTGCCGGGACCAGGCCGAAATGCGATCCATTGATTGTAACAGTCGTGCCCGCTGCGCCATACGCCGGTGCAAAGGAGCTGATGGTCGGCGCCCCGAGAAAAGTGAAGCCGGGGGCATA
>CAZZYD010000043.1:9298-18685 GCA_964658175.1 uncultured Puia sp.
GCATAAAATATATCGCCAATGTTGTCGATGGCGACATCGCCGCTGGAGCCCTGGCCGACTACCGCCAATACAAGTGTATCGGAAATTACACGGAACCAGGATGCAGGTTTTCCTCCAATGTATACAGCTTTGGTCGTGGTTAAAGTGCTTCCATGGATATATACGGTATCTCCGGTTGTTCCGATGGTGGGGGTAAAAAAGCGTATAAATGGCGGCTGCACAAACACAAATCCGCTGTCGCTTGTTGTCCCATATGGCGTGCTGATGGTAATGGGTCCTGATTCGCCCGCGGATACCACCGCCTGAACCACCGAATCGGAAACGACCCTGAGCGAAGAGGCTGCCACGGTTCCAAACCACACATTGGTCGCAAAGCTTAGATATTTTCCATGAAGCGTAACAGTATCCCGGACGCCGGCCAGTAAGGGTGAAAAAGACTGGAGCAAGGGTGCGTGAATAAAAACAAATCCGCCCAGAGAATCCGATCCCAGTGAATTTGAAATCCTGATTTTACCGGAAGATCCATTTGCCACAACGGCGGTGATCAGCGTGTCTGATTTTACTTCAAAACGCAGCGCGGCACTGTCTCCAAAATACACGGATGACACACCGTATAAATGATTGCCATGTATATAAGCGGTGTAGTTCGCACCCGCGGTATCCGGAGCAAAAGAATTCAACTTGGGGGCTTGCAAATTGACTTGAGGTACGATCACAGAAACTCTATTATCATATTGCGCGAGCGTGACAATTTCAGGTTTTCCATCACCGTCAAAATCAGCGAGGGAAACACCGTCGGTGAAGTAGCCGCTAGCATAATCCACCCGGTAGGCAAATGACTGACTGTTAATAGTGCCAGCGGTAGCCGTATTTTTAAAAACAGAAACAACACTGCTGTCGGGACTGCAGGCTACCACATCGGGCTTTCCATCGCCATCCAGATCGGCCACATCAATCTGGCTCGTTACACCGGCCGTGGGGAAAGACACGGGCGACTGAAAAGAAGTTGAATTAATCGTGCCGGGCGCAGAAATATTTTTCAAGATGCTTAACTGCCGGGCATTGTAGTGCGACACGACGAGATCCGGTTTTCCGTCCGCATCAATATCCACAACCGCAGACATCAGTGGTCCAGCCCCGGTGGAAAAATTCACCCTGGCCGCCAGTGTACCCTGATCAATAACGCCGACCGTCGATGTATTCCTGAAAACTGACACCGTACTATCAAAAGGATTGCTGGTAATAATATCCGGTTTGCCATCGCCATCGATATCTCTGACCTGTATAAATTCTACGGACGAGGCTGCATCGTAAGTAATCGGGCTGCTAAAGCAGGTGGCATCATACACACCGTTCAGCATATTGTTTTTATAAATCCCGATACCGGCCAGACCAGAACTGGCTACTATTATATCCGGTTTCCCATCGCCATCAATATCAGCCACGGTAAGGTTATGTCCAAAAGGTGCAAGCGTTTTGATCGCAGCTATATTAATGTTACCCGGCGTTGATTGGTTATGCCAGATTGTGATCTGCCCGGTACTGGCACTTCCGGTAATAATTTCAGGTAGCCCGTCGCCATCCATGTCAGCCACGGCAAGCACCCGAAGCCGCTCTCCGGCATCCAAATCGAATTCCGTTTTGAATGAGTTACTATCGAGGCTGCCGGTTACCGAAGTATTTCTCACGATTGCAATTGTTCCATTCCCCTCAACAGAATGATTGACGACCAAATCCGGTTTTCCGTCACCATCCATGTCTGCATTCATGATATAATCGGCGCCGGGGGCGGTGGTAAATGAAAACGACTTTCCTGGGATAATGGTAGAAGTGGCCGTCCCAGCCATATTGTATAATGGCAAAAACGGTTTTGCCGAGTATCCTGCTAAATGCGTAATGGTATCGGTGACGCTGATCGGCTGAATGGCGGCACCGTTTGGAACTGTAACGGTAAGCGTGGAATCAGAGGCTGCAGTTATAGCTGCACGCAGGTTACCAAAAGAAACGACATTCAAAGACGGCGTCGGATTGAAGTTTTTCCCCCGGATTTGTACGGATGTGCCGGGAAGTCCGGAAGCCGGTGTAAAGGAATTGATTTGGGGCGCCACCTGGAAAACAAATCCCGGGATCGTCAGATTGCCAAACTTATCTACAATGGTAATATCACCGGATTTGCCCTGGCCAACGACAGCGACCATATTATATCCATAAGCTGTTATCACAAATGAACGCGCGGGCACGCCGCCAAACAGAATATTGGTGACGGAATCAAAACTGTATCCGGTAAATTGTATGATAGCGCCCACCGTACCGGTGTTGGGTCCGCTGGAAATAACATACGGTGCCTGCGCACCGGAGTGTAGCGATGCATAAAGCAATATGAATAAAATCAGGAAAAGATTCCTGGTTTTTTTCAAGAAGATCATTGGGGAGTAGGGGTTTGAACGAATATAACGTAAATGCACAAACCCCAAAAAAAATACACACATTTGGAGCCAATGCCTGTTTCCCATTTTTGGAAAGTATTGCTATCCCAGGTACCTTGCCCGATGTAATCAGGTCATTGACAGTCAAAACCATGAAAATATTACTGGCATTCCAGCGTTTGTTCTCACGGCTATGGTTCTAAATATTTTTAGCTTGGCTGTAATAAACATCATCCGGTAGGAATGCCAACCCTTAAAATCCTCTACCCATTTCTTCTGACCGTCATGCTCTTCCCGGCTGCGCAACTGAAAGGGCAGGTAAATGTAACCGACTCCCTGGCACTGGTGGATCTGTATAATTCCACCAATGGTAATGGATGGACGAACAAAACCAACTGGCTTACGGCACAGCCAGTGAGTTCCTGGTATGGAATAACAATAGCCAGTAACCGCGTTTTTACGATCGATCTGAGAAATAACAATCTCACCGGAACCCTGCCTGCTTCCATCGGAAACCTCACCGGTTTAGAGTCGCTCCAGCTCGATCAGAATTTTATTGGCGGGGGCATCCCCAATAGTATGGGAAACCTGGCCAGCCTTCAATACTTATCCATCATCATAAACCAACTCACAGGGCCGATTCCCGCTTCTATCGGCAACCTTAGCAATCTGGTCTGGCTGCGGCTGGCAGATAATCAGCTCAGCGGCTCCCTCCCGTCTTCGCTCGGAAACTTATCCAGCCTTGCCTATATGCAGCTCAACGATAATCGCTTCAGCGGATCGATTCCACCGTCCTTTGGAAATCTTTCCAGCATGTATGAAATGATATTGTCTTTGAACCAGCTCACGGGTACCATCCCCGCTTCCTTGGGAAACCTGACCGGTATCCGTAACCTGGAGCTGGATTTTAATCAGCTCACCGGGAGCATACCGGCTGCCATCGGAAACCTTCCCCACCTCGAGGCATTTACGGTAGACTTTAATCAGCTGAGCGGCACGATTCCTGTTTTTGCAGCCACTGCCAATTTCCAATACCTCTTACTCCAGAATAATAATTTCACGTTCGCAGGAATGGAAAAGGTCGCGCAGAAAATCGTGGGACAGAAACAATATGCACCCCAGGCAACGATTCCACTTCATGTTTCCTGCGGCAAACTCTCCGTATCTGCGGGCGGTACCCCTGCCAATAATACCTACCGATGGTATGATGCATCAGGCACATTGCTCGCCACCAAAGTGGCAGATTCGACATTTACCCCTGCGCAGCCAGGTAATTATTATGTTACGGTAAGCAATTCCATCGCCGTCGATCTGAAATTACAAAGTGATACTAGCTCGGGCAATGTCATCATAAAAAAGCTCAATGCAGCCATCTGCGGGGGACAGTTTTATACGTTGCCATCCGGTAAAAAAGTGAATACAACAGGAATATATAACGATACGATAAAAACGGTATCCGGATGCGGGGACAGCCTGATTACGCAATTAAACCTGGTTGTCAATGCTCCTTCAGTAACGAATAAAACCGTCGCGATCTGCGGCGGACAATCTTATATTTTGCCCAGCGGCACCCAGGTTAACAGTCCGGGCATTTATCATGACACCGTTTTCAGCGTGTTGGGTTGCGACAGTATCATAACAGCCTTAAATCTGTTTGTGACGAATCCGGTCAAAAAAACAACCAGCACCACCCTCTGCCTGGGCCAGCAGTACAGACTTCCCTCCGGGCGACTCGTGAGTCTGCCGGGAATCTATCTTGATACCTTGCGGAGTATGCAGGGCTGTGACAGCATCATCACCACATTGACGCTGACCATCGACAATTCGGTAACGCAGGTGAACGATAGTGTCGGCATTTGTCCGGGAACTTCCAGTCTGCAGTTAAACGCCGGAAATAATGGCGTGACTTATTTATGGAATACGGGCTCCCATTCGAATTCCATCACTGTTTCAAACGGGGGATTATATACAGCGACCGTGCAGGGTGCAAACGGTTGTATTGCCAATGACAGTTTCCAGGTGCTTATGTACTCGGCCCCTGTCATTTCCCTGGATAAAAATATTGTTCTTTGTTCAGGCCAGTCGGCGATCATCGATGCGGGCAGCGGATATATCCAATACGGGTGGAATACGGGAAGCAGCAGCCAGTCCATCAGCATTCAGACTTTAGGTAAATATTGGGTGACAGTGACAGACCGGTATCAATGTTCAGGCACCGACACCACGGAGATCACTCAGACAACCCCTTCGCCCTCAGGTTTTCTGCCACCCGACACGACCGTATGCGTATATACAAGTTTCCCGCTCGGTCCGATTTCCAGTTTTGAAAAATACGACTGGAATACCGGGGAAAGCACGGCGTTTATTTTGATAAGTGAACCCGGCGTCTATCATCTTTCTGTTACGGATAACAATGGCTGTGTGGGATCCGATACCATCAACATCAATCCGAAACCCTGCGTTGAAGAAATTTTTGTTCCAAACGGGTTTACGCCGAACGGCGACGGTCGCAATGATGTGCTCAGGCCACTCAACCTGAACCACGAGCGGCTCACCAGGTTTCATTTTACCATCTTTAACCGTTGGGGACAGCGAATTTTCGAAAGCAGGAATGCATCGCTGGGTTGGGATGGAAAATTTCAGGGGACAGAACTGGATACGGGTGTTTATGTGTGGCAGTTGGAGTATCAGTTTCCTGATGGTCCGGTGACTGTTAGGAAGGGGACGGTTGTTTTGGTTCGGTGATTATATAAATCACTTTAAAAGTTGAAACAATGCATACACATGAGGATATCCCAGTGAAGGAATCGTGCCATGTTAGTTTCAGATCGTTTCTCGGGCGATTTTATTCGGAGGTGAAGATTTCCTGGCATCTCAGCCGCTGATGTTGTCATAAACGGGTTCTTCAAAAGGTTCTTCGGATGGAAGCCAATCGTTGTTGATTTTGGTAATCAACTCACTTAAGTGAAGTTTGACTCCATTTGCCGCAAAATCCAGGCATATAACTGTATCAGTTTCTTCGTTATTCCCTATGATCGTGCCTCAACACGCAGATGATCACTTGCCGCTTCGCGCTGTTCGACCATCGTAGAGGTCTCTACGGGGCGCCTCTTACTTCGTGCGAATGCGACAGCGTGCTCGCGCGCCTTCTGGATGACAAAGGCAAGAGCGAGCCAATGCTCCAATTGCACTATGAAGCATCGTCTACCCAAAAAATAACGGGAATTCCAATTCAATTCCTAACTTAATAGGCGCAACCTATTTGTCCGACCTGAATCTCTCCTTATGGAATTTGTTTTTTTCAAAAAGAAAAAAAGGAGGATCTAATGGCGTATAGTCAAAGAAATATTGCCACTACGGAAGGATACAAATTCGGAGACATTTTCGACAAATTCGAAATTCTTGGCATCTCCTCTTATCTATCGCAAACCGGTCATGTAAGTGAGCGAAGGGAGTTCGATGAGTCCTTCGTAATCGATGTTCCACTTGGCACCTTTACCATCGTTCCGGTTCCCAATTGGTCGGAGGTCGGTCATGGCACACTCGATCCAGAATTTATTGATACCAGCGACCCGGACGCGTTGCAATCTTTCCGGGTGAGCAATGGACCCTGGGCAGCTGGGGACATGCGAGTGAGTGTGACTACCGTAAATCCAATAGATCGTTCGGGAGACCCTCCTTATCAATCGGCTGAGATTCGGGTACTCATGAGGCTTCTCGATGACAATGAAAATGATTCGTGGTTTGGATTTCTTGGTTACACGCTGATTTTTTTAGGCCAAGCGCCAGTACAGTTGAAGTTTACGGGTATACATGCTGACAGGTAGGGCTGGTTTTGTCATTGAGGTGATCGAGAGCGGGGCTCGCTCCTGCCTTTGTCATCCAGGAGGGCCGCCCAGCTCTCACTTACAATAATATGCTGCTTCCGGGCGCCCGTAGGGATCCCTCTGATACTAGCAAAATCAATAATAGCTTGATAGAATACCTGGCCATTTGTCCTTTCAATGTTGAATTTGTTAGAAAAAGAAAATCCACTTGAACTAAATAACAGCGAGATGGTTTTCTCAAATGAAAAATATGAAATTATTATAGATCTTATAAAAGAGTTCCGGGCTAAAACAAGCGATAAACATCTTCATAATATACTTCATAATATATTTGATGAGGCTGAGGGTGAATTAATCAAATTTAAAGGGTTAAGTCCCAATGCGGCTCTGCAGTTATTTATACATGAAAGTGGTATTAAATCAGAGTGATGCCGTTATGACCGCCGCCCCGAAAGTTGAATCCAAACACTTCTATGATTAGTACCCATCTCGCCTCATCACGATATGCAGATAAACGGGAGTCAACTGGATAGACGTACCCGTTATCCAGCATCGGAAAAGTAAATTCGGCTGCGCATTTGTCGAGTTGACTCAAAATCTCTTCTGAAGAAAACCCCTGTGTCTTATTCATACAATAGATTCATCATGATGAGACTGTCTATCAAACATTTTGGGAAGATAAAGAATTGCCGAAAACGTAGAACAGCCACCAAAAGAACGATTGGAGTCTTGGCGCTGGATAGTTGAGAAACGAACACAAAAAAAGCACCTACAATATTAAAGTGTAAGTGCTGTCCCGCTCCCCCTGCTGGACTTGAACCAGCGACCCTCTGATTAACAGTCAGATGCTCTAACCAACTGAGCTAAAGGGGAATATATCTTTCCGATGCTCAAACCCCGGAAAGGGCTGCAAAAATAAGGATTTTTGCCCGCGGACAAAATCTCATTCAAAAGAAATTTTCCGTCCGGTAAGGATAGCGTTCCTTATACAGTTCCCGCACTTTCTCGGTGAGGGTTTCGCGCAGGGCGTCGATATTGTTTTTCTCCGTGGCGGAGATAAACAGGCACATGCCGTGCGTCTCGTGCTCCCAGCGCTCCTTCAGCTCCTTCAGCATCTCTTCCTTCACCCCTTCTTCCAGCCAGGAGTCAAAAGTCAGCTTCTCGTATTCGTCCATCTTGTTGAACACATAGATCGTCGGCTTGTCAAAGGCTTTGAGTTCCTGGAGCGTGGCGTTCACCACGCCGATCTGCTCTTCGTAGCGGGGATGGGAGATGTCGATCACATGCAGCAACAGATCCGCTTCCCGCACTTCGTCCAGCGTGCTCTTGAAACTCTCCACCAGGTGATGCGGCAGCTTGCGGATAAATCCGACGGTATCGCTCAGTAAAAAAGGAACCGTTTCCAATACTACTTTGCGGGTGGTAGTGTCCAGCGTGGCAAAGAGCTTGTTCTCAGCGAACACATCGCTCTTGCTCAGCAAGGTCATGAGCGTCGATTTGCCCACATTGGTATAACCCACCAGCGCCACGCGGATGAACTCGCCGCGCTCCTTGCGCTGTGTCACGGCCTGCTTGTCGATTTCCCGCAGGCGCTTCCGCAGCAACGTGATTTTATCGCGCACGATTCGCCGATCGGTTTCGATTTCCGTTTCTCCGGGTCCTCTCGTACCAATTCCGCCCCCCAGCCGCTCCAGATGACTCCACAACCCTTTCAGCCGCGGCAGCAGATACTGGTACTGTGCCAGCTCCACCTGCAAACGCGACTGCGCGGTCTTGGCGCGGCGGGCGAAGATGTCAAGGATCAGATCGGACCGGTCGATCGTTTTGACGTCGATCGCTTTTTCAATATTGGTAATCTGGGAACCGGAGAGCTCGTCGTCGAAGATGACGATCCGGATGTCTTTGCCTTTGACGAATTGTTTGATTTCTTCCAGCTTGCCCTTGCCGATAAACGTACTCGGGTCAGGATGGGGCAGCTTCTGCAGAAAAGTCTTTACGGTCGTGGCCCCGGCCGTTTCCGCCAGAAACGCCAGCTCGTCGAGATATTCCTTTACCTGCTGTTCGGTTTGTTCTTTCTGCATCACGGCGACCAGCACCGCCTTCTCATCTGTAATTACACGTTTCTCCAGGGCCAATATCGATCTGTTTTTGGCAAAACTAACCTAAAGTCCGCTGAATACGATGCCGATGGTAAAAGGATTGATCGTCGGTCCCGCGCCGCTTTTGATCAGCGGTGTCAGCTGGTACATGCCGAACAGGCCGATTGGTCCTTTGCTGATCCTGGCGGTGGAGGCGATGCGCGATCCGTTGAAATAATGTTTGCTGCTCTGCTTCTGGATATACGCGTTCTCCAGCTGGCCGGCATTGTTCTCCAGGTCCTTCACCTTGGTATAAGCACTGAGCATCAGGCCCGGACGGATACCCAGGGCGAATTTCCAGCTGCTATTGGTATGTTCGGGGTCGAGCGCGTACCGGAGTTCCAGCGGCACTTCCAGGTAGGTGTTCACCAGCTTGGATTTCTTATAATGCTCGCCGCCCGACTGGTCCGTAAACGGCAAAGTCTGGCTGAGGGAGATCAGGTTTACGTATTGTTTGTTGAAATAGATGCTGCTGGAAGAGATCCCCAAACCCGCGCCAACGCTGAAATGCGGGTCGGTCTTGAAGGGGAAGTCGAGCATGAAATAGAAGCCGAAGCTCCGGCCGATCCCCTTGGTGCTGATGGTATCGGGCTTGCCCACCCAGTTGTCATACCCCAGGGTGATCATGAAATGGTCGTTCGGGCGCTTGCTGAAATCGAATTTGCTCCAGTCTTTTTTTGGTTTGTCCGCTTTGGCCGGCGCCGGTGTCGACATTTTCGGCACAACCCGGGTGGAATCCTTTTGGGCGATCGCAGCAGTGGTTACTAAAAGTATGGTGACCATACTCAGGAGCTTCTTCATAATTTCAATTGAGTGGCAAATGTATTTTTCTCAGGGTTAATAAAAGGTTAAAGCGGACAAACAAAAGGCTCATAGCGAACCATGAGCCTGTTAAATCTCAGTACCTTATAAACCTTTTTGGTGGACCCTGCTGGGCATGATCCAGCGACCCTCTGATTATGAGTCAGATGCTCTAACCAACTGAGCTAAGGGTCC
>CAZZYD010000044.1:0-18575 GCA_964658175.1 uncultured Puia sp.
TGATATTGTGGCTTCCGCCGATGACCAGTCCCTTGCCCGTCAGCAAATCCGAATCGGGATTGAACTGGTAATACATGGTGAGTACATCCTTGGCTGCCCGGTAATGACAGTCCTGCAGGCTCTGTTCGGTGATCGGGATGAATTTACTTTTATCGCTGGTGGTGCCGCTGCTCTTGGCGAACCATTTCACGGGGGTGTTCCACAAGAGGTTTTCCTCCCCGTTCATGATGCGCTGGATATAAGGTTTCAGGTCGTCATATTCGTGAATCGGTACGGCCTGTTTAAATGCTTTGATGGAAAATAACCGGGAGAAATTGTATTTGCGGCCTATCTCGGTGTACTGGGCCGAGGTGACAAGGTCCTGCAATACTTCGCGTTGCTCGGAAACAGGATCGCTGACCCATTGTTCCATTCGCCAGAGCCGAAGGCGCGCCAGCCGGGATATTGCAGGACTGAGAAGTTTCATGGCAAGACAAAATAAGACATTATTGAAAATAAATCAGTCGGGCTCCGGTGTGTTCGGAGACATGGCGCCGCGGGAGGCTTCTTCGTAAAGGTAGTCTTTGCGCTTCAGTTCGAAATTGCGACCCAGGTAGAGCCGTCTAACCTGCTCATCTTCAGCCAGCTCCTCGGCAGTGCCATGTTTGAATATCTTGCCGCCGATCAGCAGGTATGCCCGGTCGCAAATGGAAAGCGTTTCGTTCACGTTATGGTCCGTGATGAGAATGCCGATGTTCTTGAATTTTAACCTGGCCACCACACCCTGAATATCTTCCACGGCGATGGGATCGACACCGGCAAAGGGTTCGTCGAGCAGGATGAATTTCGGATCTACTGCCAGGGCACGGGCGATCTCGGTACGTCTTCTTTCCCCGCCGCTCAGTGAATCCCCGTTGTTTTTTCTCACATGGTGCAACCGGAACTCGTCCATCAACGCCTCCAGCTTCAGGTGCTGTTCTTTTTTTGTGAGTTTCGTCATTTCCAGGATCGCCTTGATATTGTCTTCCACGGACAATTTCCGGAAAACAGAGGCCTCCTGTGGCAGATAGCCGAGCCCGAGCTGGGCCCGCTTATACATCGGAAGTTTCGTGATGTCGGTTTCATTCAGGTAAACACTTCCCTGGTCTGGTTTGATCAGGCCCACCACCATGTAGAATGTAGTGGTCTTGCCCGCTCCGTTCGGACCAAGCAGCCCCACGATTTCACCCTGTTTTACGTTTACCGAAACATTGTTCACCACCGTCCGGCTACCGTAACTTTTGATCAGATCTCTTGTATGGATCGTCAGATTCAACCGATTGATTTTGTTCAAAAATACCGTAAGAAAGCCATTCGCATCCATTTTAAAATACTTTAACATCTGCTTGCGTTCTACTGCTATTCGATTAAGTTTGCAAAACCGGAAATGCAAGAAATTCCGGTTACGACTGATGAAGGTTATTGAGCATATTCAAAGCGCCAAAGACACGCTGGTTTCTTTTGAAATTTTACCGCCACTCAAGGGAAAGACGATCAGTTCCATTTACGATCACCTCGATCCGCTGATGGAATTCAATCCCGCGTTCATCAACGTGACCTACCACCGCAGCGAAACCATGTTCAAGAAAAAACTGGACGGCACTTTCGAAAAGGTGGAAGTGAGGAAAAGGCCGGGTACGGTGGGTATCTGCGCGGCCATCATGAACCATTACCGCATCGATGCCGTGCCGCACCTCATCTGCGGTGGTTTCGGAAAGAGGGAAACGGAAGACGCCCTGATCGACCTGCATTTCCTCGGAATCGACAATGTGCTGGTGCTTCGCGGGGACGCTGCGAAAAATGAATCCAGTTTTATCCCTGAACCAGGCGGTAACCAGTATGCGCTGGATCTCCTGAAACAGGTGGTTCACCTGAACAACGGATTATACCAGGAAGAAGATATCAAGAATGGCAGTAAAACCAATTTCTGCATTGGCATCGCCGGCTACCCGGAAAAACATTTCGAGTCGCCGAACCTGGCCACTGACCTCAAATACCTCAAACAAAAGGTGGACGCAGGTGCCGAATACATCACCACGCAGATGTTCTTTGACAACCAGAAATATTTCGACTTTGTCAAGACCTGCCGGGAAAATGGCATTCATGTTCCCATCATACCCGGACTGAAACCCATCACCAATAAAAAGCAGCTGAGTCTTCTTCCAAAGGTTTTTCATGTGGATATTCCCAATGATCTTTCGGAAGCCATCGCCAAATGCCGCACGGATGAAGACGTTGAACAGGTGGGTACCGCCTGGCTGCTGGAGCAGAGCCGCGAATTGAAAAAATCCGGCGTTCCGGTATTGCATTACTATACGCTCGGTAAACCGAAAGTGATCTGGAATGTTGTTAAGGAATTAGTATAGACCATGGCTTTTATCGATTATTATAAGATCCTCCAAATAGACAAGAAGGCTTCTGCCGATGATATCCGGAAGGCTTACCGCAAGCTTGCCCGCAAACACCACCCCGACCTCAATCCCAACGATAAAGAGGCGAACAAAAAATTCCAGCAGATCAATGAGGCGAATGAGGTGCTGAGCGATCCCGACAAGCGGAAGAAGTATGATCAGTACGGGGAAAACTGGCAGCAGGCGGAACAATTTGAAAAAGCGAATTCCGGAGGTGCCGGTCGGCGCCAGCAAAGGGAAGAACCCTCCTATTCCGGCCAGTTCGGCGAGGATCAGTTCTCCGACTTTTTTGAATCGATGTTCGGCAGTGCCGGCGGTGGGTCGCGCGGCGCAAAATTCCGCGGACAGGACTACCAGGCGGAATTGCGTTTATCCCTGCGGGATGCCGCGACCACGCAACAACAGACCCTTACCGTCAACGAAAAGAATATACGCATCACCATTCCCGCGGGCGTTGCCAATGCGCAGGTGATCAAGCTGAAAGGACATGGCGCACCCGGCGTTAACGGAGGTCCTGCGGGAGATCTGTTCATCACTTTTATCATCGGGGAGGATCCCGTTTTCAAAAGGCTGGGCGATGACCTGTATATCCAGGCAAAAATTGATTTATATACGGCCGTACTTGGCGGCGACGCCATGGTGGATACGCTGGCCGGAAAGATAAAAATCAAGGTAACCGCCGGCACGCAAAACGGCGCGAAGACCCGCATCAAGGGCAAAGGATTTCCATTGTACAAGAAGGATGGCGCGGGGGATCTCTACGTTACGTATGCGGTCACGATCCCGACCCAGCTCACCGAAGCGCAAACAGCGTTGTTCGAACAACTATCGAAATTGTCCAGTTAAAATGTTTCTTATGGAACAGGCAGCCATTATTTCGATCACCACCTATTGCCATTCGGCGAGCGTTGAACCCGTCTTTGTGCAATTGCTTGCCGATCATGGCCTGATCCGGATCGACCAGCGCCCCGACGGGGCCTATATCCGTGAGGAAGAGCTGTCGCTGCTCGAAAAATACAGCCGTTTTTATTATGATCTCGAAATCAATGTGCCGGGCATCGACGCACTGGAAGACATACTCGAAAAAATGCGCGCCCTGCAGAAAGAGCTGATCGCAGTCAAGGAGAGGCTGCAGATGTATGAAACGTTGTAGGGTTTGTTGCAACGGTTTTGTTTCACGCGACGGCGCAACGGATGCGCAATGCCGCAACGAATGTTTGCATGAAAAAAGGAATTTTCTAGACTTTAAAGTAATAAAGATTCAAAGGAATCCGTCGCGGCGTTGCGCATCCGTTGCGCCGTCGCGTGAAACAAAAATCTTCACAAGAATCAAAACCTAGTTAGCCTTACGCACCGAATAAAAGAAATTAACCAGAAACAAAATCTGGGCTGCTATCGCGAAACCGGCAATCACCCCGATGTATACGTGCAATTGCCTGATGGCATAAAAAGCCGCCCAACCGGATGGATCGCTTCCATCGGTTTTTCCGGCAGATGAGATGCGCAGGCTGTCGTAGAGGAAGAAAAGAAGATCCGTGCTAACGAAACTGATGCCGAAATGAATCACGCCCATTTTCCGGTTCATCCTTCGCCCGGTGATGCGCTGAAAAAAATGGTAGACGGCGCCAAAAAAAAGAAACATGCAGATCACGGATATGACTACTGTCCACCCGGACACGACAAAATACGTATCGCGCAATGCTATATCCATGGTCGTATCCTGCAGCGTTTTATTGCTCAGGATACCTGCGAGCAAAAAGCATCCGGCACCGAGCACAAACAGGATGGCCGGTGTATGGAAGCCGGGCTTTCCATCTGATGAACTGATTTTTTTGTAGAAGGCAAGGACCAGCAAAAAAGTAAAAACAAATACCAGCCCGATCATAGCGATCCCGATCAGCCGGTCGAGGCCCGCGGCAGTCCACGGTTTCGTGGAAATGATGATGACCGCCAAAAATCCGGAAACGGCCATCCCGATAAAAAATGCAAGCCATTTCTGCATGTGAGTGGATTCTTTAACGGTTTCACGCGACGGCGCAACGGATGCGCAACGGCGCGACGAATATTTGGAATAACAAGTTTACGCCGATTCAATTATTGTCAAGTTCCCGTTGCGCCGTTGCGTATCCGTTGCGCCGTCGCGTGAAACGCTCGGATAAAATCACTTTACTTCCCCAGCAATTCCTTCACCATCGTACTAACACTCTTGCCGTCGATTTTTCCCGCCAGCTGTTTCGTGGCGGCACCCATCACTTTTCCCATATCGGCCGGCGACACGGCGCCGGTATCCGCGATTATTTTTGCGATGGCCGCCCTTAAATCTTCGGGCGACATCTGTTGCGGGAGAAATTTTTCGATCACGGAAATTTCCTCCTGTTCTTTGAGGGCAAGGTCCGGCCGGTTTTGCGTCGTAAAAATTTCAAGGGAATCCTTCCGTTGCTTCAGCAGTTTTTGCAGGAGCTTTACCTCTTCGGTTTCAGAAACTTCCCCATTGGCGCCTTCGGAGGTTTTCGCCAGGATGATGGCGGCCTTGATGGCACGCAGGCTTCTGACCGATTTTTCGTCCTTGGCAAGCATGGCCGTTTTGAGGTCATTCATGACCTTTTGTTCGAGGCTCATATGATTATTTTAGTTTATTCTCTTTGAGCTGTCTTTCCCTTGATTTAGTATACAATTGCTTGGCAAAAACCTTGATGTCGTTCGCCAGTTCCGGGTACTGCGTGGCGCGCTGGTAGGTATCTGCCATCGTCATCAGGGTCTGATAGAAAAAATCCTCCATTTCGTCGACCATCATGTCTTTTGTCCAGAGGTCGATCCTGAGCGCGGTTTTGTCGGCGCCATCCCAGAGAGACAGCAGGAAAGCCTTGGCTTTCCTTGTGTTATGAGCGGAACTGTCAGAGGCATTCCAGCTGATGTCGACGGGTATTTTTTGTTCGTCCAGACTTACCTGGATGTTGATGGAAGACTGCTTCATAAAAGAAATGTTTCCGGTGCGGTGACGCTGAAAAATCCGGGTTTAGCGGCAAAGGTAACCGCCTGGCGGGTTGCCGTCAAAATAAGCTGCGGGTAAACCCTTAGCTGCGGGAATTACGATGCAGGAACAAGCGTAGTATCGCGCTGTGATTCCTGGTTTTCAATAGATATTTTTACAGCATTGGAATCCGTCAAGATCCGATTAATCCGATTTAATCCGTTCATCAAAATCCGTGACTATGAAACAACTGTACTCTACAGGTATTGTGCTGTCGGCATTATTCACCTTCTGTCTTCCCCAAAACACCCGTGCCCAGTGTATGTGCAGCGCCGGTGTACCGGCAACAGCGCAGGCTCAGACCATCTCCATCGCGCAGACCAAAGCAAGCACCCTCATTTTTAATTTTAATCAGTTCGACCCGTCGATCGGGAACCTGAGTTGTGTGACGCTCAACGATACCCTGGTGGGTACTTCCCTGAGTGGTGCCCTCAACACCGGACCAGACAGTACGGCTTTCATGTTTTTGCTTTCTCTGACCAATAAAGTGATCGGACCGGGCATTACCGTCGCTCATCCGTTTACAAGGACCTATGGCTACGATACGCTGGCAGAATATGGCGATCCTGCGGATACGATTACCTACGGACCTGAAAATATCATCAATTTCCCCACGGGCGCTGCTTCCACCGGCCCCAACGGGGCCTACCTCGGAACGGGTACAGTTCCGTTTATGTACAGCATCAACGGCGGCATGATCGCCACCGATGGTGGAACCAACTACACTGCCAGCGTAAGCACGTGGATCGGTGGAACGCTGACCCTTACCTATTACTGGTGTGCGCCGGTTCCGCTGGCTTCCGCCATCACCGATTTCTCGGCCTATAAAACAAACGGGCAGGTTGCCCTTCAATGGCTTTCCCCTAATGACGCAAACAATATAACCTATGAAATTCAAGTCAGCACAGACGGAAACAATTTCGTCCCCGCAGGTATCGTCCCGGCTGGATCTGCTCCAACAGGTACTGTCGCACAATACCAATATCAATACAACCCTCCTTCGCCTGATATGGGCGAAGTATACTTCCGGATCAAACGCACCGACGCAGCAGGAAATGTCTTCTATTCAAACCTCCAGGTCGTAAACCTGAAAGCCGGCGACCAGCCACCGGGCATCCAGGTGTATCCGAATCCGGTGACCGATAAGGTGAACCTGCGCTTTGATGCCAACCAGACGGGCAGCTTCCTGCTGGAGCTGATTTCGACCACCGGTCAGGTGATCCAGCGCAGACAGGTGAACCTGGACGGCGTGAACTTTACCAACCTGCCCCTTGATGGCCACCAAACCAAAGGAATCTACTTTTTGCGGGCCAGGGAACTGGGCGGTAACAAGCAATATCTTACCAAAGTATTGGTGAACTGACCCTTTTAAATCGGGAATTTTGCCGTAGTTTTGTTACGCATGGAAATGATAATGGAATACAACACAACGCGTAATCATCTGATTATGCGTGAATATGGCAGACATATTCAGCGAATGGTAGAATATCTGCTCACAATTGAAGACGCCGAAATCCGGCAACGGAATGCTTATGCCGTAATCGAACTGATGGGCTTTCTGAACCCGCATCTTAAAAACGTGGAAGATTTCAGGCATAAACTCTGGGATCATCTCTTCCTGATCTCCGATTTCAAACTGGACGTTACTTCTCCTTACCCGATACCTACGGCCGAAACCCTGCGCTCAAAATCAGAGCCCCTTCCTTATCCGAAACGATATCCGAAGCATGCGCACCTGGGCAAGAACCTCGAACTCGTGATCGAAAAAGGGCTGAACGAAGAAAATCCGGAAAAGAAAAACGGTTTCGCCAACGCGGTGGCCTATTACATGAAACTTGCCTATAACAACTGGCACAAAGAAACCGTACACGACGATGCCATCCAGAGTGAACTGAACCAGATCACCAACGGGCAGCTCGAGTTTACCAATACGCCCTTTGTCAGAAGCTTTCGTCCCAACGAAAACCGCGAACGCGAACGTACCGGCAATTACGGCGACTACCGCAACAAGCGCAACCAGAAATTTCAACGGAATAACAACAACAGCAACAATGGCGGCGGCGGAAACAACAACCGAAACAACGACCGGGGCGGAAAATTTAAAAAGAAAAGATATTAATATCAACGCTTGCAATAATTTAGCGGCGATGAGTGAAAGCTCATCGCTTTTTTTATGCGAAAGAATCCCGCAGCCATCCTAAAATTTTTTCATCGTGAACGCATTTGAAGTAACCGGCGGCAAAAAACTGAAAGGAGAGATCCTTCCCCAGGGTGCGAAAAATGAGGCCCTGCAGGTGATCAGCGCCGTGTTGCTGACCGCGGAGAAGGTGGTGATCACCAACCTGCCCGACATCCTGGATGTCAATCTCCTGATCGAGCTCCTCGCTGATATGGGCGTAAAAACAGAACGCCTGTCGCGTCATTCCTGCAGTTTTCAGGCAGACGACGTGCAGATGGACTATCTCAGTTCTCCGGAATACCGCAAGAAGAGCGGCAGACTCCGCGGCTCCGTGATGACCGCCGGACCCCTGCTCGCCCGTTTTCACAAAGCATTCGTTCCAAAACCAGGGGGTGACAAGATCGGCCGGCGCCGCCTCGACACCCATATGATCGGTTTTGAAAAACTGGGTGCGCAGTTTTCTTATCAGCCCGGAGATGATTTCTTTACGCTCGAAGCGCCCCGGCTCCGTGGCACAAACCTGTTGCTGGACGAGCCGTCCGTAACCGGTACGGCCAATATTATCATGGCCGCCGTTTTTGCCGAAGGCACTACCACCCTCTACAACGCCGCCTGCGAACCCTACGTGCAGCAGCTCTGCCATATGCTCAACCGGATGGGTGCGGATATCCGCGGCATCGGGAGCAACCTGGTCACGATCGCAGGTGTCCGCGAACTCGGAGGCACCCATCACCGCCTGCTGCCGGATATGATCGAGATCGGCTCCTTTATCGGCATGGCCGCCATGACGCAAAGCGAGATCACCATCAAGGATGTGGGACTCGAGCACCTGGGCATCATTCCCAGTAAATTCCGTCAGCTGGGCATTGAACTGGAGATCCGTGGAGACGACATTCATGTACCCGCCAGGGAATTGTACGAAATACAACCATTCATCGACGGCTCCGTGCTCACGATCTATGACCATCCCTGGCCCGGCTTTACCCCCGACCTGCTGAGCATCATGCTGGTGGTGGCCACGCAGGCCAAAGGCAGCGTGCTGATTCACCAGAAGATGTTTGAAAGCCGCCTTTTCTTCGTGGATAAGGTGATCGATATGGGCGCCCAGATCATCCTGTGCGATCCGCACCGCGCTGCCGTGATCGGACTGGCGCGTCAGCAGAAACTGCGGGGCATCACCATGAGCAGCCCCGATATCCGTGCGGGGGTAGCCCTGCTGATCGCCGCCATGAGCGCAGAAGGCAAAAGCCTGATCCAGAATATCGACCAGATCGACCGTGGATATCAGTACATCGATGAACGCTTAAATAAAATCGGGGCTTCCATCAAAAGGGTCTGACCAGCACCAAAAACCGCCGTTATGCTCATTATCATCACTGCCCCTTCCGGCGCCGGAAAAACTTCCATCACCCGTTATCTCCTGCAAAAATTTCCACAGCTGGCATTCTCCGTTTCCGCCGCTACGCGGGCCCAAAGGCCCGGTGAAATCAATGGCGTGGATTATTATTTTATGAGCCTCGACGAGTTCAAAACGCGCATCAAACAGAATGAATTCATCGAATGGGAAATGGTGTACGAAGGGAAATATTACGGCACCCTGAAAACGGAAATACACCGGCTCCAGCACGATCATAAAATACCGATCCTCGATATCGACGTCAAAGGAGCGATCCATGTGCAGGACGGATACAGAAAACCCTCCTTATCCATCTTCGTACAGCCCCCCTCCATCGAAGAACTCAAACGAAGGCTCGAAGCCCGCGGAACGGAGACCGGCGATACCCTCCAGGACCGGCTGAACAAAGCGGTATACGAAATCTCCTTCCGTGACCATTTTAATAAAATCATCGTCAACGACCACCTCGAAACGGCCTGCCGGGAAGCCGAAAGCATCATTTCCGAATTCCTCGCCGCCCATAAAAACCCCGTTTCCGGGGAGTAGAATATCTGCCGTTTTCCATCTATATTCGTGGTTGTCATGATCAATACGAACACCCTTATCTGGATCATCATCGCCTGGCTGATGATCATTTTTTTTGGCGGCATCGAAATCGCTTTCGCCAATGCCAACCGGCTCACCATCGAGCTGAAAAAAAAACAGGGGATCAACCGCAGCATCATCCTCTCTCATTTTCTCGATTATCCGTCACGGTTTATCGGCGCCACCCTCATCGGGTTTAATATTTTTCTGGTCGTTTTCGGATTGCTCGTGGGAGAAACCCTTTCACCCCTCTGGGAATTCATCATCAAAAAAACGGTCATCCCCCAGGCCTGGGTAGATATCATCCGGCTTCTTTTTGAAACGATCACGTCCTCCATATTTATTATTTTTTTTGGAGAACTTCTGCCAAAGGCATTTTTCCGCGCAAAAAGCGACAGCCTGCTCGACTTTTTCGCTTCCCTCAGTAATTTCTTCTTTAAACTTTTGTATCCGGTCGCCGTTTTTTTCCGCGGCATCGCCGAATGGATCCTGAAATATGTTTTCAACGTGCGGATGGATGAACGGAAAGATCTTTTCCGCAAGGCGGACCTCGGACATTATTTCAAGGAAACGGGCGAATCGGATGAGTCCAACCAGGACCTCAACACCGATCTGTTCGAAGCGGCCCTCAACCTGCCGAAAGTGAAAGTGCGTGAATGCCTGATCCCCAGAAAAGAAATTGAAGGCATCGATATTTCCGTAACGATTGAAGAAGCAAGAAAGAAATTCGCGAGCAGCAAACTGAGCAAACTGGTGGTATACGACGGAAACATCGATCATGTCCTCGGATATATCCATCAGCTGGATCTGTTTAAGGGACCGCCTACGCCGAAATCCATTCTGCTGCCGATCCCGGCCGTGCCGGAAAGCATGAGCGCCACGGACCTCATCACCAAATTCAGCAGTGAACGCAAGAGCATTGCCTGGGTGGTGGATGAATTTGGCGGTACGGCGGGCATCGTGACCATGGAAGATCTGCTCGAAGAAATTTTCGGCGAGATCCGCGATGAATACGATACGGAGGAATTTGAAGAAAAACGGCTGTCGCCGGACGAGTTTATTTTTGCCGGACGGCTGGAGTTGGATTATCTGAACGAAAAATACGACCTGGATTTTCCCGAAAACGAGTCTGAAACCCTGTCGGGTTTTATCATTAACCGCCACGAAACGATTCCCCGGCTCAAGGATCATATCATTATCGACGATTATGAATTCGAGATCCTTGCGGTGAGCGATACCCGCATCGAAATGGTCAAAGTGAAGGTTTTAAAGTAGCCGGAGATAAAACCTGAATCCTGTTTTAAACGTAGGTGATTTCAAACTACCTTTGCCACGCCTCAACCGGCGCGTCGCTGCACATTATGGCCTTGAAACTATTTAACCGGAACCCCGGACAGTCTGAGATGTCCTTTATCGAGCACCTGGAAGCACTCCGGTGGCATATCGTCCGATCTTTTCTGGCGATTGTCGTGATCGCTATCTTCGCTTTCGTCAAAATCGACTGGATTTTCGAGAATATCATCATGGGCCCGCTCCACAAGGATTTTCTGAGCGTGACGGGTCTTTGCAAGCTGGGTCATTTCCTGCATTTGGGAGATAGTCTCTGCCTTGCCGCTTCCGACGTACAACTGCAGACCACGGCCTTCGGCTCGCAATTCATTTCCAGCATCACGATTGCCTTTGTCTGCGGGTTCATCATCTCCTTTCCATATGTATTCTGGGAATTCTGGCGCTTTATCAAACCCGCGCTTTCACCCCGCGAACTGAAAAGCACGCGCGGGTCGATTTTCTGGGTCACCTTCTTCTTTTTACTGGGAATTTCCTTTGGTTATTTTTTGCTGGCGCCCTTTACGTTCAGCTTTTTATCCAACTACCGCCTGGGTTTTTCCGGTATGCTCATCACCCGGCCAACCCTGGACGACTATCTGGACAATCTGCTGGATATCCTGATCGGATCGGGACTGGCCTTCCAGTTGCCGCTGGTGAGCTACGTACTGACGCATATCGGGCTGATTACGCCTGCCTTCCTGCGAACCTACCGGAAATATGCCTATGTGGCGATCCTGTTCATCGCGGCGGTGATTACCCCCTCACCTGACTGGATGAGCCAGACCATCGTGGCCCTGCCATTGATCGTGCTGTATGAAATCAGTATCAGGATCTCCAAACGCGTGGAAAAAGACCTGAAGGCAAGGGAGAATGACTAACGGTATTTTTCAATTTCCTTACAAAGCTGTTTAAAGATTTCATCCACACTGCCTTCGCCGGCGATGTAGACCACTTTGTCGAATTTTTTGTAATGGTCGGCCACTGCGGCGGTTTTGCGTTCATATTCTTCAATGCGGGAATCGATGATGGATTCATTGATATCATCGCTGCGGCCGGAGCTGAGACCGCGGTGCAGGAGTCTTTTTACGAGTTCTTCGCGGGTGACCTGCAGGGCCACGACGAGGTTGATGGTCGACTTTTTTTCTTTGAGCAGCGCATCCAGGGAGATCGCCTGCGCCGTGGTGCGCGGAAAACCGTCGAACAGAAATCCGTTCACCTGCGTGTTATTGTCCATGGCCGAACGGATCATCCCGATCACCACTTCGTCGGGTACGAGCTGCCCCTTGTCCATCAACACCCTGGCTTCCAGGCCAAGCGGAGTGCCGTTGTTTATTTCGCTCCGCAGCAGATCGCCGGTGCTCAGGTGTTTAAGGCCATAGGTGGAAATAAGCTTTTCGGACTGGGTGCCTTTCCCACTTCCGGGCGGACCAAACAAAATCAGGTTGAACATAAGGAGCCTTTAGGTGGCCAAATATAATATACACAGCCAAAGAAACCATAAATCGGACTTCTTGTCATTTTCCAGACAAACCGCGTGAACTTCAGGTACGTATGTTTGTTATATAAATTACCTGTATGCAAAGAACGTTTAAGTGGATCTTTTTCGCCTGTCTCCCGCTGGTGGTTACCCGATGCGCCAGCAGCCCCAGCCCCGATAAAATTAAAACTGCGATTATGAATGATAAAGTCCCGGATAGTACTGGTCCCGCCCAGGTAACAAAAACCGATGAGGAATGGCAGAAGCTCCTTCCGAAAGATGTTTACTACGTAGCCCGTCAGAAAGGAACCGAACGGCCATATACCAGCAAATTTGAAGCGTCCAAGGAAATAGGCACTTACTATTGCGCGGTATGTGGCAATGCCCTGTTCAAAAGCGATACGAAATTTGAAAGTGGTTGCGGATGGCCGAGTTTTTATGAACCCATCTCCAAATCCAGCATTATCTATAAAAAGGATGAGTCCTTTGGCATGAGCCGTACCGAAGTGGAATGCGGCCGTTGTCAGTCTCACCTTGGTCATGTTTTCAATGATGGTCCGCCGCCTACCGGCCTGCGTTACTGCATCAACGGCGTGGTGCTGGATTTCAAGAAGGCACAGGAAATGGAAAGCAAGTATAACGAGGAAAAGGAAACGAAGAAATAAGATCAACCGGGCAGATAAAAAAATCCCTCAGCGCCACAAGGCTTTGAGGGATTTTTTATAATGGTATTTCGCTGAATTAATTGGTCGAAGCGGAACTCGTGCCGAGCGCCTTTGTCACCTGGCTGTATGACATCGTCTGTATCTGCTGCTTGGTCAAACCGATAAAGGCAGCGTTGGAAGCCGCGACTTTTCCGGGGATCACCACATAGCGGTAAGGAAGGCCGGTGAGGTCCTGATCTGACGTGATAAAAATATTACCGACATCATAAGTTTCAAACAACAATCCGCCTGCTGCGGATACATTGATATAATTATTGTTGTTGTTTGCGTCCACAATATTGATGTAGGAAATCACCACCCCGTTGTCCAGAATATCCTGGGTGAGCAGCGGCGCAGCCAGATCCTGAGCCCACAATGTGTCAGCACCCGTATCCTGTGTGGTTGCGAGGGATATCCATCCCGAAGTAAGCACACTGTCAGGACCGGCGGGACCTGTTGCACCCGCAGCGCCTGCAGCACCTGCAGGACCCGTATCACCTTTTTTACAAGCTACCATGCCGGTAATGAACACCGCGCATACCATTGTAACAAGTCTCAGATTTCTCATGCTATTATTTATTTAGTTAAAAATTACAAACAGGATTCGTGCAATTTAGGATAAACCGTTAAAATTCCGGCTCCGTTCTAAAAATACGCAAAGGAAGCCCGGAGGTTGCTTAAATTTAAAATATCAAACCGGGGTATTGTCTTTCCAGCGCCAGAGGTGTACACAGGCATAGGTCCGGTACGGGCTCCATTTGGCCGATAGCCGGAGCATATTTTCCCGTAATTTCTTTTTATCCGACTTATCCAGGCGGTATGCCTTGATCATGGCATTCTGGATCCCCAGGTCGTCGGCAGCAAATACATCTTCCCTCCCCAGCACGAACATCAGGATCATCTCCGCCGTCCAGCGCCCGACTCCCTTGATTTTGGTAAGGTGTTCGATCACTTCATCATTGGTCATTTTGCGCAGGGTTTTGTGGTCCAGGCCCTCCTCCAGGGCAAACCTCGCCACATTGTGCACATAACCGGCCTTCGCATTGGACAATCCGATGGCGCGTAATTTTTCCAGTGGGAGCGCCAGGATGAGCGCCGGGGTAGGCGTTGCCGGGAAAAGCTTCAGAAAGCGTTTGAGGATCACTTCGGCCACGCGGGTGGACAACTGCTGGCTCATGATGGAGCTGATCAGTCTGAGCGGGACATTGCGTTTGGTGGTCAGCACGAAAGGCTCCTGACCGGCCAGCACGGGCTGAAACCTTTTATCTTTTGAGAGGAATGTAAAATACTCGGAAGGGGTGCCTGGCATGCAATGAAAGTAGCAAAAATCTATTTCAGCAGCTGGTCAATTTTAAAGAGCACGCCATTGCGTGCCATCAAATTGGAAGCGGTGATATTTGAAATGGTGTCGCTGCCGGACAGCTGTACCTGGCTGTTGAAAAAATTATTGGTAAAGTTCAGCGCGCTGTCGTTGTTGTTGAATTTTGCACTGCCTTCACCGAGGTCGCAGGCAAAATAGCGCAGCGGGATCAGGTGACTGTTCAGCAGAAAAGCGATCGAATCCGCATTGGCTGCTTCGATGTCGTCGGAAGTAAAATAACTGGCCTGCCGGAAAGCGTCGTTGACAGGTGCAAAGAGGGTATAGGGGCCTGCATTGGCGAGGAGGCTGTCGTAGGCAATGCCGGTTTCGCTGGCGCGATGAACCGCTGCCCACAGCAGCGTGAGTGAACTGTCCGCTCCGATCAACTGGTACAGGGTATTGGCCGGCGGCACCAGCACCTGCTGGATCGCCTGGATGATCCCGTTGCTCGCCAGCACATCGGTGGCCTGGGCAGGAATGCCGTTGATATAGAGATGGGTGGTATCCGAGGTGATATAAGCCGAGTCTCCGTTGGCCATGATGATCTTCACCACACGGGCATTGTTCAGGTTGGCCAGGGTGAGGGCGCTTCCTGCCACCGTATGATAAAGTACAAAATTCCTGACAGCAGAATCGGTGTAGCCGTTGAGCGTTGCCTGGCTGATCCCGGAATTGGTACAGGCGTCATTATTCGGAACGAAGATGGTAAAGGGCCCGGTACCCGTAAACACCGAGTCCAGCTGGCTTCTTTTCACCGCGCTTTCAAAAACGGTGGCATTGGTGGAACTGGCCAGGATAAAACCAACGGTGGCCGTTTGCGCATTGATGCCCTTCGGGGTGTTTTTATTACAGGCGCCTAAAAAAATGGCCAGCGCTGCAATCAGCAGGAGTATTTTTTGGTAGCGGGATATGATCATTGGTCTTCTAATACGAAAAAAAAGAAAAAAGGGTATGCTGCGAATCAAATAAATTTATTCGAAGCTGAAACTGACCCGTCCGTCTTTTTCATCCTTGAGCGAGATCCCCACCTGGAGCAGCTGTTTGCGGATCTTGTCGGAAGTCTGGTAGTCTTTGTTAACCCTGGCTTCTTTCCGGATATCGATCAGCAGGTCCATCACTCCGTTGAGCATTTCGGTATTGGCATGCGTTTCTTCTTTCAGTCCGAGTATTTCTTCCAGGTAAACGCGAAACTGGTTCTTGACAAAATGCAGGGTTTCGGGGGACAAGGTGGTTTGCTCCAGGTCACCGCTGCGAAAGGAGTTGATGTGGTTGGTGAGTACGAACATATTGGCCAGCACGCGGGCGGTATTGAAATCATCGTTCATGAACCCTTCAAATTCCTGGCACAGCGTCATGAACTGATGCTCGAGCGCCGGATTGATCTCTTTAGCCGGATTTGATTCCATGGCCTGCAATTCCCGGTATGCGTCAAACAGGCGCTGCAGGCCTTTTTCGGCCGCCTGCAGGGCGTCGTTGCCAAAATCTAGTGTGCTCCGGTAATGCGTCTGGAGGATAAAGAAGCGGATCGTGGTCGGGTGATAGGGCTGCTTGAGCAATGCATTGGTGCCGGCAAACATCTCCGTGAGGGTAATCACATTGTTATAGCTCTTTCCCATCTTCCGCCCGTTGATGGTGATCATGTTGTTGTGCAACCAGTATTTGGCGGGACTCTGGTGGTTGCAGATCGTACTCTGGGCAATTTCACTTTCGTGGTGCGGGAACATGAGGTCCATGCCGCCGCCATGAATGTCAAATTCTTTTCCAAGGTATTTGGTGCTCATGGCCGAACATTCGATATGCCAGCCGGGGAAACCAGCGCCATAGGGGCTGTTCCACCGCATGATATGACTGGGCGGCGCGGCTTTCCACAAAGCAAAATCCTGGCGGTTGCGTTTCTCTTCCTGGCTTTCGAGGTCGCGCGTGGTTTCCAACAGGTCGTCGAGTTTGCGGCCGCTGAGTTTGCCGTAAGGATATTTTTCCGCGTATTTTTTTACATCGAAATAGACAGAACCGTTTACTTCGTAGGCATAACCGGCGTTGATGATCTGCCGGATCATGTCCAGCTGCTCCACGATATGCCCGGTAGCCGTTGGTTCGATGCTTGGATCGAGGTTGTTGAGTTTGTGCATCGCCCAGTGAAAGAGGTTGGTGTATTTTGTCACCAGCTCCATCGGTTCGAGCTTCTCTATCACCGCTTTTTTGGCGATCTTATCTTCCGCCTCGCGGCCCTCTTCTTCAAAATGACCGGCGTCTGTAATATTGCGAACGTACCGCACCTTGTAGCCCAGGTGCATCAGGTAGCGATAGATGACGTCGAAGGTAACGTAGGGCCTTGCATGGCCAAGATGGCTCTCACCGCTTACGGTCGGCCCGCAGACATACATACCCACATATCCGGGAACTAGCGGCGTAAACGTTTCTTTCTGTCTTGTGTATGAATTATAAACTTTTAAGGTACTCATGGGTGCGTCCAAATATAAACATTTATCGCTTTGCGTCCTGAAGGCTCAGATCAGCCATCACGGCGTGGTGGTCAGACCAGGGGGTGACCAGTTTTCCGGACTGGACTACGGTAAATTGTTTGCCGGGCATGATATAATCGATGCGTAAGGTGGGTGCGATATGGATATAGGTGCGGCCGATGCCGAAGGATTTTGCGATGAACGCATCCTGGCGGTCGCCGCGGATGCGGAAATAGGTGTAAGAATTCGGCACATCGTTGAAATCGCCACACATGATCACCGGGTAGGGACTGGCGTCCAGGTTGCGCCGAACCGTATCGGCCTGATAGCCCCGCAGCCGGAGGGCAAAACTCAGTTTATGTGCCAGGGAGCGGGATGCCTCCAGCATGCTGTCATCCGCATTGCGGATCGTTTCCACATCGCGGAAGTCCTTGCTTTTAAATAGCACCGACTGAAGATGGGTGGTAAAAACGCGGATCAGGCTGCCGTTTACATTTATATCAGCAGAAATCACACTTTCTGCATGGAGGCTGTCCTGGTTGGTATATCGTACCTGCTCGGTACGCACGATCGGATATTTTGAAAAGATGACAACGCCTGACATGAATTTTCTTTTGGCGCCATGGGGATCGCTCGAGAAAAAATGATACGGATAGTGCAACACTTTGTCGATGTACCTGATATTGGAATGCGCAGAATCCGGCGGTTCATAAAATTCCTGGAAGCAGAGGATATCGGCCTGCTGGACGCCGATATGATCCATCATCAGCTGGCGGTGTCCGAGGCTGCCGGTTTTTTTGTTTACGAATTCGTCGAAGCCGCGCAGGTTCCAGGTAAGTACGCGGATGCTGTTATCCGGTTTTTTTGAAAAATCATGGGCTGCCAGGCTGAATCCGAAAAAGGCATGGATGCTTCGCCAGCCGATCGCCAGGGTCAGCAGCGAGAGCCATAACCACCGGGGAGAGACAAAAATCCAGAAAATCAGGAAAACGACGCAGAGCACGAGGAAAAGCGGGAAAAAGAAAACGAGGAGCGAAACGAACCACCACCTGTCAGGGTGGAGGAAGCTGTTGCAGCAGCACAGCAGAAACAGCAGGCAGCAGACTCCGTTCAGCAGGATGAATAATCGTTTGGTAAATGTCCGAAGAGATGCCATGCAGGCCTGTAATTTACAAATCTTCCTCTTCAGCGGCCCGCTTCAGAATTTCTTTTTCCTCGTTGGTCAGGAAACGATATCCCTGCTGATTGATTTTATCCAGGATTTCATCGATCCGTTTCTGGGTGATGTTGGGGATTTTTTTATAGGGCTGCGTGCCGGACACATTGTAAAAGAATTCATCTTTCTTCCCCGTATTTTTCTTTTGCTTATCGGGATTGAACAGATCAGTCATCCAGTCGAAAAATGAATTCATCCACGCACTCCAGTCATGCCCGCGGCGCATCTGGTAGATAAACAGGAAACCAATGCCGGCCGCACCCAGGTTGGCGAAGTATACGCCGGCGTCTCCGCGGCTGATGCTGGAAAAATTAATCAGCAGATAGATGATGGTGAGGATCCAGAGCGGGATACCGCCATTGATCATGGGAAAGATCCGGTAGTCGGGTGAGACGGCGGTTGTCGCA
>CAZZYD010000045.1:0-18502 GCA_964658175.1 uncultured Puia sp.
AAGTAAAAACGCGCTTCATGGGCATTCTCAACCACGACCTGCGCGCGCCGGTGACCAACCTCATCAATATCCTTCATCTTCAGAAAGAAGCGCCTGGACTCATGGACGAAACCAAAACCGCCGCTCACTCCGAAAGGATCCGGGGCCAGGCCGTCAGCCTGCTGGAAACAATGGAAGATCTTTTATCCTGGAGCAAAGGACAGATGAAAAACTTCCAGCCGCAGCGCAAAGACATCGCAGCCGGCGATTTGTTTACAGATATAAAAAATACGTTCTCCGGCACACCGGATATCACCCTGCAATTTTCGGATCCGGAAGCCCTGGTGTTCCATACCGATGAATATTTTATGAAGACCATCATGCGCAACCTGACCAGCAATTCGATCAAAAGTCTCAAAGGCAACCCGGCTGGAAATATTCAGTGGACCGCCTTCATGGAAAATGGAAAAAAGATATTGACGGTTGCCGACAACGGACCCGGGATTTCTGACGAAGCGCTGAAACCGCTCTATGATGAATCGATGCCATCGACGCTGAAATCCGGGCTGGGACTGCATTTGGTGCGCGACCTTGCTAAAATCATCTCCTGTGAGGTGACCGTGCGTACCACGCCGGGCGCCGGTACTGAATTCCGGCTCTCCGTGTAGCGGGTTTTACGGTCCGCCATTTCTTATTATCTTTCCCTTATGGATCGATATACAGCGCCCTATAACTGTATCATTGTGGACGATGACGAGGTGGACAGACTGACAACACTTTCTTTTGCCCGCCGCTATCCTTTTTTGACCATACGCGGAACCTTTGCTTCCACCGAAGAAGCACTTACATCACCCCATATTGACCAAGTGCAGGTATTGCTGCTCGATATCGACCTGCCTGGTCTGAGCGGTCTGGATTTCCGTCGCCGGATGCTCGATGTGCCGGTCTGCATTTTCATTTCTTCCTATACCGAACATGCCATGCAGAGTTTTGAACTCGCGGCCTTTGATTTTCTGGAAAAACCATTGACGGCTGAACGATTTGCGCTGTCGATGCGGCGGCTGGAAGACTATATGGATACGCGAAAGAAAGCGTCTCTTTTTGAAATCAGTCTTGGGGGAAATATTGTTTACATCAAAGACGGTCATGACCGGATCAAACTGAAACTCCACGATGTGTTATACCTGGAAGCCCTGAAAGACTATACAAAAATCGTTACGGTGGAAAAAGAATATTGCGTGATCTCCACGATCGGCAATCTGCTCAAAGAACAGTTTTTCGAATCCCTGTTGCGCATTCACCGGAGCTATGCCGTGCAAAAACATTTCATCCAGAAGATCACCGCCACGGCCGTTTTCGTCAACAACATCGAATTTCCGATCGGGCGGAGCTATAAGGATATGATGCGATCCTTTAAATGATTTCTGTAGATTTGCGCGACAACTCAATCCATGAAACTGATCGAACGCGAGGAATATTTTGCAATGCTGGAACACCGGTTCCAACAGAGCAAAAACAGCGAAGGCCATTGCGTTTTCCTGAGCGGCGAAGCCGGCATTGGCAAAACGATGCTCACGAGAAGTTTTTGCCGGAGCAAGGAAGATGAAAGTGATATTTTTTATGGTACCTGCGACGCACTCTTCACCCCCCGTCCGCTGGCACCCTTATACGATATTGCGGGGCAGATGAACAGCGGGTTGTTGCAAAACAACCTCGCTATTACCGACCGTTCCGGATTATTCAGTCAGTTTCTCCATGAACTCGCGAACCGCGAAAAACATTCGCTAATCGTATTCGAGGACATTCACTGGGCCGATGAAGCGACCATCGATTTCATCAAATTCCTGGCGCGGCGCATTTTCCATATCCGCTGTCTTTTTATACTCTCCTACCGGGATGACGAACTCACCGCCATGCATCCCCTGAGAAACCTCCTCGGACAACTGACCCCGGGTTCGTTTACGCGGATGAAACTGGCGCCCCTGTCGCGGAAGGCCGTAGATCAGCTGGCGGCGGATAAGGGGTATAGCGGGGAGAATGTATTCGGTGTTTCCGGTGGCAATCCATTTTACGTACAGGAGATCCTGGCCAATTACAGTCAGGGCATTCCGGAAAATATCCGTGATTCCATTTTATCGGTTTACCAGCGACAGGCGGATGAAACCAAAAAAAGCTGGCAGTTGCTGTCGGTGATGCCGTCGGGACTTGAAGAGACTTGTCTGGATGCCATGGATCCGTCTTTTCGGATGTCAAACGAAGATCCGTTCGCGTCTGGCATCCTCGTGCGGGCGGATGGCATCATCCGTTTTAAACATGAGCTCTACCGGCGCACGATCGAATCTTCCTTATCACCGCTGCTTCGAATCACGCTGAACAAAAAAGTATTGGAAGCCATGTTGCCTTTGTTTGAAAAAACACAGGCGATTGAACGGATCGTTCACCACGCAAAAAATGGCCACGACTACGACGTGGTGTTGCAATACGCGCCGCCGGCCGCGAAAAAAGCAGCCGGTCTGGGCGCCCATATCGAAGCCGGTAAATTATACCTGTCGACCATCGAGTATTACCAGGGAAACGATAAAAAATGGCTGGCGGCTCTATTCGAAGCGTATGCGTATGAATGTTTTCTAACCAACGAAATGCAGGAAGCCATCATCTACACCCGGAAAGCCCTGACAATCCGAAAGCAGCAGAATGAAATGGAAGCCGTGGCAAACTGCCTGCGTTTTCTCTCGCGGCTCTGGTGGTATGAAACAAATCACGCGCAGGCAGAAGCCTGTGCGGTACAGGCTGTGGAGGCGCTGGCTGGCGAACCGGTTTCCCGGATCAAGGGAATGGTCTTCAGCAATATCTCGCATCTCCGGATGCTGGCGGGGATCACGGACGAAGCGTTGTACTGGGGAGAACAGGCAAAGGAAATCGCGCTTGCATTGGATGATCAAAACCTGCTTTCCCACGTACTCAACAATATGGGAACCGTGCTGATGTGGATACCAGCGTCGAGAGAACAGGGCATCCTCCTGTTGCAGGAGAGTCTGGAGATCGCGGTCAGGAACGGTTATCATGAACATACCGCCCGCGCCTATACGAACCTGGGAAATGTCGGCATGGATATCAAAGATTATTCTTTCGCCACGAAAATGGTGGATGACGGAATTCAATACTGTGAAGACCGTGAACTGTATGTGTTGATGAGCTGCCTCATCTCCTGTAAGGCAAGGCTGTTGCTGGAAACCGGCTGCTGGCAGGAATCGCGGGCGATCGCCGAAGAGATGATCCGGCGGCAGCACATGGTTCCGATCTCCCGGATCGAAGTGCTGGTGATGGTCGCAAAAATCAAATTACGCACGGGGGAAGAGGGTGTGCTGCCCTTGCTGGAAGAAGCGAAAACAAAAGCGTATGGCATCCGTGAGCTCGAATACATGATCCCTGCGGTGTGCGCGCTGCTGGAGTATGAATGGCTGACCGGCAAAACCTGTATGGAAGAAGCAGAGATACAGGAAATCATTTCCATGGCCGGCTCCATGGGCAACCTCTACAAAAACAGCGAGCTTGCCTACTGGCTGAAAAAAGCCGGAAGACAAAGACTGGAACTGAACGAAAGCTATATCGGGTACCGGATGCATAATAAAAAAGCCGCTGCAGAAGCCGCCATCGAATGGGAACGCCTCGGTTGTCCTTATGAAGAAGCGCTGGCTTTGTTTGACAGTTCGGAAGAAGGGCAGAAAAGAGCGGTAGCGATCATGCAGGCACTCGGCGCGGTGGCGGTATATGAAAAAATGAAGCAGCAGCTGAAAGTGGCTGGCGTCAGAGGCATTCCGCGCGGACGACACAAAACCACGCAGGCGAATGCGGCACAGCTGACCGGTCGTGAAATGGAAGTACTCCAACTACTCCATGAGGGATTACAGAATAAAGAAATTGCGGAGCGTCTTTTTATCTCCATGAAAACGGTGGATCATCATATCTCTTCCATCCTGTATAAACTGGAAGTGAACTCCCGCGGCAAAGCCGTATTGGAAGCAGCGAAACTGGGGATGCTTCCTTAGTCAGAGATCGAATTTGTGGTCGACTTCGAAATTTTTTCCGGGTTCCACGATGATGTTTTCAATGTCGACCCGCCCGGCCACATTGATCCTGGCCTGCCCTTTTCGTCCGCGTGACTGGATCAGCACATAGTAAGTACTCGCCTGAACGGGGATGGCATATTTACCAGATTGATCTGTTTTCACCGAATGCGACCGGTTGTCCCGGACAATTCGGATAAGTGTGCGCGCCAGCGAATCGTCGAATGCGTTGAATAAGCTGTCGTTCCGGATATAGGGTTCCAGGTTGTACTGCTGGATTTGCTGCAGGTCTTGGTTCGTATATTTTTTCATGTCCGTCTCGGTGCCGTGGGTCTTTTCACGGAAATCTGCCGCCATTTGGATATTGTTGACATCCGCATAAAAGTTCTGCGGCAACAGCGAACTGTCTACCGCCGTCACCCGGGCTCCGCTGTCGGGTCTGTTCCCTTTCGTTCCGATCAGGTTGAAGGTTATTTTACCATAGATTTTCTGTGCGCCGGCGGACAGGCAGGCAACACAGCACAGGATGAAAAAAACCGTTTTCATTCAGCTTATTTGAAAAGGCAATCTACGGATTTTATGCGTGCAGGGCGTTCGTCACCGGCACAGCTGCCGTCAGCGACGCGGGCACGGAGCGATAGAAGATGAAAAATACGAATAAGAGCAGGCCGGCAAAAATCAGGTAGGCGCCGCCGAGCATTGCCTGGCTTTGAATATGCACGATGCTCGCGAGACCATAACTCAGGATCGCCGTCAGCGCGAATAATGTTCCGCCGGTCAGTCCGCTGGTGATACCCGCATTCGTGGTGAAACGACCGAGGCAGTAAGCGAAAACATTGTTGAAGACAAAGCCGGAAAACAGGTGAACCACGAGTACAAAAGCCATCATACTGTACAAGCTGCTGGAGAGGCCGGCCTCCACGATCATGATGACCGCAGTAACAGCCTGAAGCGCGATGGCCACGCCCACTTTTGGCAGCATCGGGCGTTTGATCATTGATTTCGAGATCAATCCGCCGCACATCAGCGCCACGCCGGATAACAGCGAACAGTATCCTGTAACGACGGGAGAATAGTGCAGGGCATGTTCGATGATGAAGGGACTGGTCAGTCCGTATACCACCAGCATCGAATAACTCAGGGAGATGATGGCGAGGCCGAGGGTAAAGTCTGCCGTCTTGAGTTTTTCCCCATAGGCTTTGAGGATAGAGTCTGCTTTGAAGGGATGGAAATGGCGGAGCGTTTCGCCGCCATAGATCAGTTCAAAGGCAAGAATGACCAATGTCATGGAACCAAGGAAATAAAAATTCGACTGCCAGCCGAAGAGCGACTGCAGGTATCCGCCCACGAATGGGGCGATGATCGGGGCGGTCGCCCAGATGATCGAAAAGAGACTGGTATAGTGTTTTAGTTTACTGCCGCTGTATACGTCCACAAAATAGGCGCGTTTACCCACAACGATCAGGGCGACGGTGACGCCCTGCAGGATGCGCATCCAGTAAATCAGCTGGATATTGTGCGACATGGCAATGATGAAAGACACCAGGGCAAAAATACCCAGTGACCAGATGCCGATCCGGTACCTTCCGAAACTATCCAGGATGCTGCCGACGAAGAGCTGGCTGATTCCCCCGCTCACCATAAAGATGACCAGGGAAAGCTGCACGCCCGCATTGGATACGTGCAGGTCGGTTGCCATCGAAGGCAGGGACGGGATGTAAATATCTGTGGCAAATCCCGATAGGGGAATCAGGGCGAAGGACAACAGCGTGCTGATGCCCTGGTGATGATCTTTCAACATTTTCATGAGATCCGTTTTTATGATGCGCTCATCATATTGTTAAACTCTGTTACAAAACCAAATTCTTCCGGACCGGTACTCTTGCGGAGCAGCTGCGCATTTTCCACAAGTACTTCCGACCTGTCGGAACCGAGCACTTCGATGGTTTCCCGGATGAAATCTTTTAAAGGCATGGCCCTGGGTTCATCGTTGCTGTTGAGCAAATCGGTCTGTACCCAGGGTGGTGCAATCTCCAGAACGTTCACGCCGCTGGTCTTTAATTTATACCGCAGGGAAAGGGTGTAGGAATGCATGGCCGCCTTGGTGGATGAGTATACGGCCGACATCGCCAGCGGGATAAAGCCCAGGACGGAAGACACATTGATGATGGTCGCGCCTGTCTGTTTCTTCAGGTGGTCTACGAGGGCAGACACCATGCGGATGGGTCCGAGGAGGTTCGTGGTGATGGTTGAGCTGATGAGCCCGTCATCAATCGGGTTGCTGGCATCGTCGATCTGCATTACGCCGGCGTTGTTGATCAATACGTTCAGCGATGGATATTTTTTGATCAGGTTTTCCGCTACCGCTTTTATATTGGCCGCGTCTTCGATGTCCAGCGTCACCCATTCGATGCCAGGATGGGCGTTGGCGGTTTCTTCGAGATTTTTTGCCCTTCTGCCAGCGATGATCACTTTGTTTCCGAGGTTATGCAGCGCGATGGCGAGGCCGCGGCCAATACCCGAACCGCCGCCGGTGATAAAAATGGTGTTGTTGCTTAGTTTCATTTTATTGTTTTTTTTAGACCATTTGGTCTATTTTATGAGAAAAAAAAATTTATTTCTTTCCGGCCTGCTTTACGCACCATGATTCCAGTTCGTTTTTCAGGCCGGTGATGATGGAACTCATATAGCGGGTATCTTGGGTGGCGCGGGACATCATATTGCCGCCTTCCAGTGCGGCGAACATCTTCACCACAAAGGCCTGCGGATCCAGGCCGGGTAGAAATTCGCCTGCATCGATCCCCTGCCGGGCAATGCTGGAGAAAGTCTTCACCGTTCCGTCGATCACCGCTTTCACTTTAGCGCGGATGATGGGACAGGTATCATCGGATTCCGTACCGAGGTTCAGGATCGGACAGCCGCCGGTAAAAAAAGACGACAACGGATTTTTGTGATAATCCATAAAGGCGATGATTTTACCTTTCGCCGTCGTTTCTGCCGCCAGGAAGGCCGACCGGCGGTCCAGCACTTTTTGCAACATGAAATCCACGGTGGCATGAGACAGCGCTTCCTTGCTTTCGAAATGACCATAAAGGCATCCCTTGGCCACATTCGCCGCCTTCAGCACATCCTCGATCGACGTTCCCGCTACCCCCTTCTTGTTAAAAATCGGGGCCGCGTGCTCGATGATCCGTTGCCGGGTGCGCGCTGCTTTTGTATCGCTGATCTCTTTCACAAGGCAAAAATAGACTAATTGGTCTATTTTGCAAAATTATTTTGTAGGAAGCTGATGTTGGGTCTTAGCGCTAAGTCCTAATACTCATATACCGCATAACCCCAGGGTTCCATCTTCCAGGGTTTGGTGGTGACGGATTCTCTGCTGCCACTAAATACGTTGAGGGGCGCACCGGAGAGTTTTTTATCGCGCAGCGAGATCGACTGTTCTTTGGCGGAAAGATTGAGGATCACCAGCACTTTCTTCCCCGCTTTCTCTCTGATATATGCATACACGGCGGTCGGATCACCGGCGGCAATTTTGGAGAACGACGCGTCGGGAGACAAAGCCGCGTTTCGTTTACGTAAGGCCAGCAATGTCTTATAAAACCTGGCCCGTTTGTATTTTCCGAACAAGATCGGATCCTTTTCGAAAAACTGTATCGCCCGCAGGACCGGCTCCTCCTGACCTCCGTAAATTAATGGAACCCCATCGACCATGGTTTGGGTAAACACGGCAAAGGGCGCATGTACGGGACCGGGGAAACTCCCGAAATCAGCCTTGTTCCAGCTGTTTTCATCGTGGTTGCTCGTAAAATACATTTGTATGGTGCCGGGAATGTAAAATGAATCATTCATCAGCCGGATGCTGTCGAGTGCAAATGCCGGGCGCTCGCCCCGCGCGATCTTCTCCATCATGTGAAACATATGCCATGGATAGACGGCATCGAAACCGGATTTTGGGAGGTAGGCGCTGTCGCCTTCGGCGAGCATGAAGATCGTTTTCAGGTTTCGCAGTTGCGGAATACATTTCTGCCAGAATGCGGCGGGCACATTCCAGGCCACATCACAGCGAAAACCATCGATGCCGGATTGTGTGATCCACCATTTCATCGCGGCGATCATGCTGTCCTGCAGCACGGGATTTTTATAATCCAGTTGCCGCGTATCGGCCCAGTCCGCCGCCATGGCAGCCTTGCCGCTGCTGTCCTTCACGTAAAAATCAGGCTGCTCCCTCAGCCAGCGGTGATCCGCGCCGGTATGGTTGGGGACCCAGTCGATAATTACTTTCATCCCCCGCTCGTGAATGGCTTTCACGGTGCGGACAAAATCGCTCATAACGCCAAACTCCGGATTGAGGGACGTATAATCAGACACCGCATAATAACTGCCGAGCGTTCCTTTCCGCGCCACCTTACTGATCGGATTAAGGGGCATGAACCAGATGGTCTGCACCCCCATTTGTTTGAGCCGGTCAAGGTTTTTGGCAAACGCGTTCAGGGTTCCTTCCGGCGTATACTGCCGCACGTTTACCTCATAAATATTCCCCTGCAGGATCCAGTCAGGATGTGGCAGCTGCGCAGGGGCAGCCAGGAAAAATAATGGTATAAGCAGGACAAGCAATCCGTATTTTTTCATATAAGCAATTTAATACGGAATTTCTTTATCACCGTGTTTCCTTCGCGCCGATTTGCGTGACCAATAGAAGTTCTCCACTCCTTCACCTTAAATAATATTACAATCTTACCTATTGGACGGTGCACTAAACATAGCCAATGGCCTTGCAAAAATCTGGATCAGCCGTTTTTCCTATTCCACTTTTTTCTCCGCCTTTTCCGCGTTGTCCTTGATATCCCCGGCTTTAAATAAAATGCCCTGGGCCAGTGTTTTCCAGTCGGCTTTCTTACGCAACAGAAATTCCAAATCCATACAGAAATGCTTGAATTCTTCTTTTTGCGCATCCTGCATGATGGATTTTGCCGAACGATCCTTTTCTACCGATATACGCTGTTCATACCAGCTAATGGCTTCGGCTTCCTCGCCCAGGGAAGTAATCATTCGGGCGAATGTGCGTACGGTCTGGCTGAGTTCGCTGGCCGGTTCGTGATACTGATCGAATCCCATGATTGAATTTTTTTTAAAACTACGAAAACAGGACCATAGCGCTCACCGCTGAAGAAAATACATAAAAGAGATAAGCATTGACATCATTTCGCCATTGCTCGTGGCCAGGATCTTTTTACATTTGAATCTATGCGAATGATCCATATTGCGGTAATGATGTTCTTTTGCCTGTTTGAAAAACAAGCTGCCGCGCAGGATACGCTTGGCCTGCCCATCCCGCCACCTCATCCGAATCAGTTGTTTTACCTGCAGCGTACCCCCAATCCGAATACAGTCATCTATGACCTCAATATGAAAGACGGTGTCGTCGACTCCGTCAATCCCATTCATGTATACTGGATCCGCTATGGGGAAAAAGGGCAGCAGGCGGAACTTTCGGGTATCCAGCGACGGTATGCCTACGGGCTGGAGACGAAATGGCTCAAGAAGGACCAATACGAAATCCGTTTTCTGGCCTACAAGAAAAAAGCACTGATACTCAAAAAAGGGGATGACGATCAGTTTCACTTGAACGATACCATCAACCAGCAGGAGGCGGTCCTTACCAAAGTTTTTTTACAGATCGATGGCGGTCCCGTGTTTTCACCGAATATTAAATACGCCCTGCTCACCGGCTATGACCCGGCAACCCATAAAATCGTGGTGGAGAAAAAAATGATCGATAAATAAGGAATATCGGGATCAATCAAAATGCAGGATGAAACATGACCGGAATGATTACACGAGTTTCTCAAATAAACCGGTGGCCTTGTTCTTTCTCACCCGGCCCGCCGGAAAACAGCTCCCGTTCATCGCGACATACACCCCCTGTGGCAGCGTCTGCACAAAGGCCAGTGCACTGCCCAGGTTGAACAGTCCGTCTGAACTCCCGAATTTATACGGAATCATCGCGCCGGTGAGCACGATCGTCTTTCCGGTGATGGCCTTATCAAGATAAGCCGCCGTTTCGGCGATGGTGTCTGTGCCATGCGTGATCAGGATTTCATTGCTGGCAGATGCCAGGCATTTGCCGGCCAGGGTTTGGCGGTAATCGTCGGTCATATACAGACTGTCGATCATGTCGAGTGATACGATTGCTGTTTCTACCTGGTTACGGCCCAGGCGCAGCATTTCGGGCAAATGGGTTTGCTTAAAAAACAATTCGCCGGTCAATTCATTGTATTCCTTGTCAAAAGTGCCGCCGGTCACGAGGATCAGGATAGCCATAGCATGGGTTTGATCCGGCAAAGATATTCCAAATAAATAAGGATCGTCGGCAGCCCCGCTCAACCGAATATGCCGAGCATGAATTCGATGGCATCCGGCGCATGCAGCGCCTCCAGTGATTCGATGGATTGCGCAGCAGCCACCGAGGCACGCGCGCGCATTTCTTTTTCATAGCTGGCGATGCAAGCCAGCGGATCTTCGCCGGCATCATCCGTCAGGCAATGACAGAGTTGAACCGCATCCAGCATCGCCATATTCACGCCTTCCCCGGCATAGGGTGGCATCAGGTGCGCCGCATCCCCGAGAAGGGTCAGGTTGGATTGCGCGGGCCAGTGCTGGTCGAGCGGCATACTGTAGATCGGTCTGGGAATAAGAGGACCTCTCGCCTGTTCAAACAATGACCGCCAGCGCTTACTCCATCCGGGAAAGTCCCGGATAAACCAGTCAAGCACCTGCTGCCGGTTATTGAAATCAATTCCGGCGTCCGTCACCCAGGATGCCGCCGCTTTGAAGCAGGGATAAAATACCAGGCTCCCATCTCCTTTCGAACTTACGATCAGCGATTTGCTATCCCCGAAGGCGAATATTTTACCTCCTTTCAATAAGCCATTGATATCCGGACAGTTGACCGCTGAATCATATACGGCGCCCTCTACTGCGGTGTAGCCGGTATAAAATGGACGGATGGCGGTGAGCCAGGGCCGGACTTTTGAATTCGCGCCGTCCGCACCGACCACGATATCAGCATAGACCGCATCGCCGTTTGTAAACGCAAGATTCCAGCCCGCAGCATCGGACTGCATGCGCACGAAGGCGTGATCCCAGCGAACGGTTCCCGGTTGTAATGAATCAAGGAGAATTTTTTGCAAGGGTCCCCGGTCGATTTCCGGACGTGTGGTCTCAACGGTTTTGAGATGATCATCCCAAAAGATCGTGGCGTTTTCATCCACCACACGCAGTTTGTCGGCACCCGGACGGTAATTGGCCGTGAATGCCCCGGTCAGTCCCGCCTCCCGGATGGCGCGCAAGCCGGATTCATCGTGGAGGTCCAGCGTTGCTCCCTTCGGTCTTGCGTGTTCGTTCGCATCCCGTTCGTATACCGTTACGGAAAATCCTTTCAGCTGCAGCAGGCGCGCGAGGGTGAGACCGCCAGGGCCCGCCCCCACAATGGCGATCGATTTATTAACCAGCATACGGTTGATGTTTTTCGGTTATGCTTCACTGATAGCCATGGCAGGCGCTGTTTCGGCAACGGTTTTTTTAGCGGTCAATTTGGCTGCCACGAGGTTTCTCACCCGGCTCAGCAGAAAAATGCTGAGACTTGAGATGACGACGATCACATAACCAACGATATTATAATTTACCAGGGGACTTCCCTTGGTTTTTTGTGACACGATCGTACCCGCCACTGCGGCAGCGATACCGCCCGCGATCTGTTGCAGCGACGCGTTGATACTCATGAATGCGCCGCGATCGACCATCTCCGGAATGGCGCTGGTGAGCGCGGAAGAGGGAATCATCCGGCTCATGATGCCCATCATCATCAGGATATTGAGCACCATCACTTCCCAAAGTGCTGTGGTGCCAAGGTTCGTATAGATCACGCACATCACCATCATCCATACGGAGGCCACGGCAAATATTTTGAATTTATCGATGCGGTCACTCAGCCTTCCCACCAGCGGCATGATGAACAGCGATGCGACGCCAGAGATCATAAACAGCATGGGCAATTGTTTATAGGTAAGTCCCAGGTTGTTGATCGCAAAAGCACTTCCGAAAGGCATCATCATAAAACCACCAATGGAGAGCAGGGCCGTGGAAGCGAATCCGACCCGGTAATCTGCTTTGGACACGGTATGCCAGAGATGCAGCAGTGCGGATTTGTCGCGCTGGATGGCCAGATGCGCCGTGATCGGTTTGAGTACGGAGGCGATGGTGAATGCGATCAGCACACTGAGTGCGGCCACCATCCAGAAAGGTGCTTCCCAACTCCACTGGTTGGCGAGGTAAAGGCCAATGGGCACGCCCAGTACCTGGCTGGCGCCGAAACCCATCTGGATAAAACCCATCACCCGTCCGCGTTGCTGGAGACCAAACAGGTCGGTAATGATGGCCATGGAGATGGAACCGATCACACCGCCGAACAGACCGGTGACAATGCGGGCGGTGACCAGCAAAGCATAGGTGTGCGACAATCCGCAGCAAATGGTACCGATGATAAATCCGCAATAAAAAAACAGGAGCAGTTTCTTCCGGTCAAATTTGTCGGCAAAACCCGCCGTCAGTAACCCCGAAATGCCGGCACTGAATGCATAGGCCGATACGGCAAAACCAAAGGCCTGCGGCTTGAGGGTGAGTGATTTCATGAGCATGTCACCCAGGGGCGACATCACCATGAAATCCAGGATCACCGTAAACTGGGTGATGGCCAGAATAAAAATGACGAATTTTTGATATCCGGTAAACGGAATGGCAGGTGGTTTTTTTTCCATGATATGGTTGGTTGTCCGGAGCTGACGTTTGAGCCGCCCGATTATTTTTTTAAAGATTGTAAAACAAGATCAAAAGTTTTCCACAGCACCTGGTCCGTCATTTTAAAGGGCTTACCACCGATACTCTTGCCCTGGTGATGAAACCGGATCAGCGACATGAGGGGCGAAAACGCGACCGACCAGTACACTTCGAACGGCATGGCTTCCAGTTCGCCGCGCCTGATCACATTTTCCATGAATTTGCCGATGACCGCCCTTGATTTGGCGAAAGAACCCATGAACTTCACATGGTAAGTGGATGTCTGCAACTGTTCAAAAAAAGACATGAGCAAAGGATTTTCCATCAGGAAGCTGCTGCGGCTTTCCCATTGCGCCCGCAGGCCGCGCTCAAAGCTGGCATCGGGGTCCAGTGCACCAATCATCGCGTCGCCCATTTTTTTTCCTTCTTCCATCGCGATGCGCAGGATCAGGTCGTCGCGGTCCTTGTAATAAATATATAAGGTTGCCACTGAAATCTTACAGGCTTTGGCCAGCCTGTTCATGCTGAACCCTTCCAGCCCATCTTTCACGATCATCCGGATGGCCTGGTCCTTTACCAGCTGCTCCTTGTCAGTGTTTCTTGTACGCATAATGAATTCCGGTACAAATATAAGTGAATATTCATTTATTTATGAAATTTCAACGGAAATTTATTTTAGCACGCGTCTTGCGGCCAGTCAGACAGACTATCCGTCACCGAGCAATTAAAATAATCGTTGCATTAACAGTTTGATATCAAAGGAACCAAATGGCGAAACGGAGTTCTTTGTCTTCGCATTTATTTAAACCTGAGGTTAACCGAAACAATGTTCGCCTGCATATTGATATTTTTTGTGTAATGCCCATACCGGACTTCCAGCATATTTAAGTGGCTGATGCCAAAAACACCATTGGGTGGTATGATGCGAAAGCCCGTCCCGTAAAAATTGTCGTTGAATTTTGATAAATCGTAATTACTGGTATAGAAATCATCCGTCGCGGTATGCACCTGATAGGCCGCAAAATACCGGGTGGCCGTTTGCTGGTAAAAGCGGTAGAAGGGTGTTACGGAGAAAAACGGCGTAATTTTAATCGCAGTTTCGAATTGTAATGTATTGGAATTTATCCCCCAGCTGTCATGGTAAAACCGGTACCATGCCCGAAGTATAATCCGGTCGCCAACAAAATAATTTGCACGTACTGCCAGCGGGATTTTTAAGCGCTGCCCGGGCAGCTTCTCCACATGAACGGTTTTGTCTTCAAAATAAACCCGGTGAAAAGGGAGGCCGAGATAACCGTGCTGACTTACCAGGTCGGCCTCGAAGGATACCTGGAAGCGCTGGTTTATGATCTGTGACCATCCAAGGGTGGCGCTGTAGGAATTTCTTGCCGTGCTCGCATAGTCTTCATGACGACCGGTGCCACTGTCGGTTCTCAGTTCAACAGGATAAACAAGTTTTACCTGGTCAAAATAAACCTGGACTTTTGCGGAAAACTCGCCGCTTTTATCTTTTGTTTTTTTGGCAACAGTGGCATTCAATCCGACAGACTGATAGTCGAACTCGTGGGAAAATGAGATCCCCGCACCCGCCGTGAAGCCCTTTGTTTCATTTTCACGTGATATTGACAAAGAAGGATAAATCCTTGTGTCTGCGTGCGAAGCCGATGAATTTGCTTTGAGATCGATCATATCGGAAGATGCCGAAGTATAGTGATCGATGCCCAGTTCAAAATCCACCGTTTGTTTCCGACGCTTTTGATCATAGCGGTAATATTTTATATCAAAGCTGTTCGATAGATCTGTCAGCCGTTCAGATCCGATTCCGCCCGTCACGGCAGAATTGTCGCCGTTTTGGTGATAGTAACTGGAAACGATATTTGCTTCCTCGAATGTCAGCTTCCTGTTTTTGTATTTTGCAGAGTCGGTGTTGCCTTGCGCAAACCCCGCAAACAAGCCGATGTATAAACCAACCACCGTTAAACAGATTTTCTTCATGTGCCAGTAGGTAAATTTCAGAAATGAGCTAAAACCAAGGCTGCTATCGCAGGACGATAGCCATCAATTGCATCCGCACCCGCCGCCGGTCTTTCCTGCATTCCCGCCGGAAGCGCCTTCCCGATAGGTTTGAAAACTGTTTTCTGTCTTCTCCACCTTGCGTGTACCCAAAGTCATCTCGCCGTCATTCAGGCGGTTTTTCTGATACTCCTTTACCGTTTTACAGGAAGCGAGGCCAGTCAGCAGCACGCAGGCAACGATAGCAAGTGAAATGTTGTTCTTTTTCATGCGGAGAGATGGATGTTTTTTGAAGTGAAAAGTTGATTTTCGTCGGAAATGATGATGCATCCGATCCCCGCGAGCTGGTCTATCAGCCGGAGGCCGGCTTCCACGCCCATGATGGTCACCGGTGTGGCAAGGGCATCTGCCAGTTCTGCATTGTCACAAAGAATCGTAACGCTTTTGATGCCGCTCACCGGTAAGCCCGTACGCGGATCGATGGTATGCGAATATTTTTTTCCATTGATCATGATATATTTCTCATAGTTGCCCGAGGTGGCGATGGCCATATTGCTGATCTCCAGATATGAAAATGGCAGCGAAGCCATATCGGGATGAGCAATCCCGATCGTCCATTTTGCGCCATCGGGCTGTAGCCCCCAGGTGGCAAGATCTCCGGACGCATTCACGATGCCGCCGGCGAAGCCTAGGGTCATCAACAGCGTCCTTGCACGCTCTGCGGCATAGCCCTTTCCAATACCGCCAAAGCCGATACGCATACCTTTCTTCGTCAGGTAAATACTTTTAGCGGCATCATCAATCAGAATATTCCGATAATTGATCAGTCGCACCCTGCTGCGGGCAGAGGCTTTATCCGGCAGGGCCTTCATTTCCCGGTCAAAATTCCAAAGCTTTTTATCCACGCCGCCGTACGAGATATCAAATGCCCCCTGCGTGAGCCCGGATATCCGCAGGGATCTTTTCACCAGACCGAGCATTTCATCGCTTACCCGCACAGGTTCAATCCCTGCCATGCAATTGATCCGGTTGGTTTCACTGTCAGGAAGAAAGGTGGACAACAATGCTTCGATCCGCCGGATTTCAACTACAGCGGCATCGATCCCTGCTTCGGCCTGCGATCGATCTTTTGCGACGAGGGTAAATTCAAAATGATTTCCCATCAGTTTCATCCCCCGCTTAACCTGCAGCATATTATGATCCAGGATCTCAATGGTTTCCATACATTGACGTTATTTCTTTCAAAAATGCATCCGCTCCTTCCTTTGGATATCCTTCCCAGCTCCGCAAAACTTTTCCGCCTGCATCCAGCAACAGGGTATATGGAAAAATACCTGTCGGATTATATTGATCTGCCAGCAAATCATTTTGTCTGGTTAAGACCGCTGTCAATTGATTTTTCTTCATCCTTGGAAAGTCGGCGTTTACCAGCAGCAAATGGTCATTGGCAAATGACAAGAACGACCCGCCTTCAAATATTTCCTTACGCAGTCGTACGCAGGGACCACACCAGTCGCTGCCAGAAAAATTTAATAAAATATATTTATGTTCTTTTCCTGCACGCAATTTGGCATCATTAAAATCGGTCGACCATTCCGGAGGGTGTAAAATCGAAAATAAGCTCCAGAGCAAGAACAGGTATTTCATTGTATGTGTTAGCGTGATCAGAAGTGGGCGAATGATCGGCGGGCATTGCTCGAACAAAATAAACAATCCGGAACAAGATGGTTGTTAAACAGATGAAAAATAGTATCTACCAAGATGAGTTGGCTGAAGTTCCATTAAACATTTATCTTAAAACTCAAAATTAATTCAGAAATACATCAGATTTCGGTCAGGCTTGTCTCGCCAGCTTACCCAATGTCCGCAACGCTGTTTCCGTTTTGTCATTCCATTCCAACCCGAAACTGAGGCGCATGCAATCATGAAACTGGTTTTGCAGCGTAAACAGACTTCCCGGTGAGAGGGTGATTTTTTTTGCAAACGCCGCATTGTACAATTCAACGATATCTGTTTTGTTGGGCAATTCGACCCAGAGGGAAAGTCCCCCCTGCGGACGACTGAGTTTGGTGCCTTCTGGAAATGTTTCACCGATCACCCGAACATATTGCCCGTAGTTGGCCTGCAGGGTACGACGCATTTTACGGAGATGCGCCTCGTAGCGGCCCGTCTCCAGAAAAATACCGATGATCTCGTGCGGGATTGCGGAGCAGCAAAGCGAATGAAATAATTTGATGCGCATCACCGCGTCCATATATTTCCCCGGCGCGATCCAGCCAACCCGGTAGGCCGGCGCCAGCGTTTTCGAAACAGAACTGCAAAGAAGTACCATGCCACTTTCGTCGTACGACTTGCAACAGGTGGGGCGCCGGTCGCCGAAATACAGATCGCCGTACAGATCATCTTCAATCAGCGGTATATTATGCTGCTCCAGCAGCCTGACCGCTGCTTTTTTATGCTCATCAGGCATCAGGCTGCCAAAAGGATTGTTGAAATTGCTCACGAAAAGACAGGCTGCCAGTTTTGTCTTCACCACGATTTTTTTCAACGCTTCCATGTCAACGCCTGTCTCCGGATTCGTCGGAAGCTCGACCACCCGCAGGCCCATGCTCTGCGCCAGCTGCAGGATACCATAGAAACAGGGACTTTCCACGGCGATGGCGTCGCCTCTTTTGGTCAGCGCCATCAAACAGTAAGATATGGCCGTAATGCAGCCGGGTGCGCTGATGATGTCTTCTTCCGAAAGATTTCCCTTCCATTGAAAAGACCATTTCGCCACCTGCGTTCGCAGTTTCTCGTTGCCGAGCAATGGCTCGTAAGCGGTACCGCCGCCGGGCAGCGTGCGGACCGCCTGTAAAGTGGCTTTGTTCAGCTTGGCGATGGGCAGCAATGCAGGCGCCGGCACTCCCCGAGAAAAAAGGGTGAAACTGCCGTCACCGGCTTTACCAAATGCGTTGTCGAAAATGTCTTTCAGCGCTTTGACGGGCTCCTTATTCCCGGGGCGGCTGGCCTGCGGAATGGCCAGTCGCTTTCTGAATGACTGGCGCACATAGTACCCTGATTTCGGCCGGGATTCCACGAGCGATTTCGACTCGAGCTCATAAAAAGCAAACTGCGCCGTACTCATGCTCACACCATGCGCGCGGCAGATCGTACGGATCGAAGGCAGCTTGTCACCCACCCGCAACGTTTCCGAAAGGATCTGCTGCTCGAGACTGCGGGCAATTTTCAGGTATAAATAATCGGCGGGACGCGCTTTCGTTTTCATTTCTTATCTGTATTGGTCGAAAATTACATAATTGTATCTGTATTGTACCGGTTAAATCACTGAATTTTGATGAAAACGAACCTTATGAGGATCGAACAATCCACAGCTGCCGATACCGATGCCATCTTTTGGCTTTACCATGCGGCGACAGAATACATGGCCGGTCGGAGTACGGTCACCTGGCCCGTATTTGAACGGTCCCTGGTGGATACCGAAATCAGGGAAGGTCGTCAATGGAAAATGACGGACGGCGACGAGATTGTCTGCGTGTGGGCGATCGCGTTAGAAGATGCGCAGATCTGGCAGACACTGGACAATCACAATGCCATCTATATAC
>CAZZYD010000046.1:0-13713 GCA_964658175.1 uncultured Puia sp.
TTCTTTCCGAGCCATGCCGAGTGAATTGCTTTACCGGATCGCGCTGACCATGGTACCGCAGATCGGTTGTGTGCAGGCAAGACAGCTGTTGCAGCAGCTGGGTACGGCTGAATCGGTTTTTAAAACGCCGCCGACCTTACTTGAAAAAATTGAAGGCATCGGCACGCTGCGTGCCCGGGCCATCCGGCGGTTTAATTTATTCGAGCGGGCGGAAAAAGAACTGGCTTTTATTGACAGGTACGAGATCTGTCCGCTGTTTATCACCGATAGCGGTTATCCCCAACGGCTGCTCCATTGTTTCGACGCGCCGGTGCTGTTGTATTTCAAGGGTGTCGCCGATCTGAATCCGTCCCGGGTGGTTTCGGTGATCGGCACCCGGAATCATTCCGACTATGGCAAACAGCTTACCGAACAGCTGTTGTCAGAACTGGCCGCGCTGGGCGTGCTGGTGGTGAGCGGACTAGCTTTCGGTATTGATGCCATCGCACACAAAGCCGCGATACGGCAGTCATTGCCCACGGTGGGTGTGCTGGGTCACGGCCTCAGCAAGATCTATCCGTCCGAGCATACCCAACTGGCGCGCGATATGCTGGAAAATGGCGGCCTGCTCACCGAATTCGGGAGTGGCAGCAAGCCCGACAAACATCATTTTCCGATCCGGAACCGGATCGTGGCGGGGATGAGTGATGCTACGATCGTGGTGGAAACCGGACTCAAGGGCGGCAGTATGATCACTGCCGACCTGGCCAACGGCTACAACAAAGATGTGTTTGCCATTCCCGGCCGCGTGCACGATCCGAAAAGTGCGGGCTGCAACCAGCTGATCAGAAACAACAAAGCGGTATTGCTGACAGATGCAGCACAGCTGATCTCGCTGATGGGCTGGGACCCCGCACCGGCAGGCAGAAAAATCCGGCAGCGCGAATTTTTCCCTGCGCTTTCGGAGCAGGAAAAAAATATCCTGGACCTGCTGTCCGGCCGTCAGCGCATGCATATCGACGAATTGCAGCAACTGTCCAACGGCAGCGCCAGCGCCACGGCGGCGGCAATGCTAAACCTTGAAATGCAGGGCATTATCCTGCTGCAACCGGGAAAGATGTATGCCCTGAATCCGGCATGAGGGCAGGAATTTGGAATGTATTCGGTCGCTGCTGTATCTTTGCACATGGCAAGAATAAATGCTCCAGTCGCTACCAAGCCCCCTGCAAAATTTTTCGGTGAAGGTTTAACTTTTGATGACGTACTGCTGCTGCCGGCCTATTCCGAAGTCCTTCCAAGAGAAACAGACGTCAAAACATTCCTGACAAAAAAGATTCCGCTGCACATACCGATGTTGTCCGCCGCCATGGACACTGTGACCGAGGCGCCGCTGGCCATCGCGCTGGCCCGCGAAGGCGGCCTGGGCATTCTGCACAAAAACATGAGCATCGAACAGCAGGCAGAACAGGTGCGCAAGGTGAAGAGAAGCGAGAGCGGCCTGATCATCGATCCGATCACCCTGCATACGGAAGCCACCATCGGCGATGCGCTGAAGCTGATGAAAGAAAATAAGATCGGTGGGATCCCCATCGTGGATAATAATCAGAAACTGGTCGGCATCCTCACCAACCGCGACCTTCGTTTTGAAGATGACTACCGCCGCAAGGTGAAGGAAGTGATGACCAAAGAAAACCTGATCGTGGCGCCGGAAGGAACGAACCTGAAAAAAGCTGAAATCATCCTGCGGCAGTATAAGATCGAAAAATTGCCGGTGGTAAGTAAATCAGGAAAGCTCGTGGGACTGATCACTTACCGGGACATCCTGCAGCTCAGCAGTTTTCCAAATGCCGTCAAAGATGAATTTGGCAGGCTTCGGGTAGGCGCAGCCCTCGGCATCACCGCCGACCTGCTGGACCGCGCTGCCGCCCTGCAGAACATCGGCGTCGATGTTACCTCGCTGGACAGTGCGCATGGACACAGCAAAGGCGTGATCAATGCCTTGAAATCATTAAAAAAGAATTTTCCGAAACTGGAAGTCATCGCCGGGAATATCGGTACCGCTGCCGGTGCCAAAGCGCTGGCGGAAGCCGGCGCCGACGCCGTCAAAGTCGGGATCGGACCGGGTTCCATCTGTACCACCCGCGTGGTGACAGGCGCCGGCGTTCCGCAGATCATGGCGGTAATGGAAGCGGCTTCCGTCCTCGGCAAAATGGGCGTTCCTCTCATTGCAGATGGCGGCATCCGTTATACCGGCGACATGGTGAAGGCCATCGCCTCCGGCGCCGACTGCGTGATGATGGGCAGCGTATTCGCCGCCGTCGAAGAAAGTCCCGGAGAAACCATCATCTATGAAGGCAGAAAATTCAAACAATACCGTGGCATGGGCTCGATCGGCGCAATGACCCAGGGCAGCAGCGACCGTTATTTCCAGGACGTGGAAGAAGGAATAAAAAAACTCGTTCCCGAAGGCATCGAAGGGAGGGTGGCATTCAGCGGAAGCCTCTCGGAAGTCGTACAACAGTATGTCGGTGGCCTTCGGGCAGGCATGGGTTACTGCGGCGCAAAAGACATTCCCGCATTGAAACGCGCACAGTTTATCAAGATCACCAACGCGGGTATGCAGGAAAGTCATCCGCACGATATAGAGATCACCCGCGAATCTCCGAACTACAGCCGCTGAGCTTAAAACAATTTATCATGTCGTGGTGCCGGAAATTGATTTTTCTCTTATTGCTCTGCGCCTCCGCGACGCTGCGCGCCCAAACAGATTCCTGCACCGTGGAGATCAGTCTCCTTACCTGCGCCCCCGGTACCGACCTGTATTCGCTGTTCGGCCACACCGCCATCCGCGTGGAAGATAAAAAACAATCTTTCGACGCCGTATTCAACTACGGCCTTTTTGATTTTGACGCGCCCGGTTTTTATTTTCATTTTACCCGCGGCATCATGGTATACAATGTGGGCGAAGAAAGTTTTTCCGATTTCATGAAAGAATACCGCGAAGAACACCGCGGCGTTACCGCGCAGATCATCCAGCTGTCCTGCGCCGATAAACGCAAACTCATCCACGCCCTCGAAATAAACACACTCGAACAAAACAGCTCCTATAATTATCATTTTTACGCCGACAACTGCACCACCCGCGCAGGAAAGATCATTGCAAAAGCCAGCAGCGATACCGTGCAGTTTCACGATATCCTGCCCGTGCCAAGGCCCAGCTACCGCCAGTGCATTCACCAATACCTCGACCGGCAACACCAGGACTGGGCGAAATTCGGCATCGACGTCATGCTCGGCGCACACCTCGATGAAAAGCCCACCCTCTCCCAGGAAATGTTTTTACCCGATCTGCTGATGGCGGGTTTTGACCGGGCCATGACAAAAAACGGTCCGCTGGTGCTGGAAAAACGAACCCTGCTGCCCGGCAATACCGCCGTTATCAGCGGCAGCTTGTTCACGCCGCAGTCCCTTTGCTGGGGATTGTTTGCCCTGGCCGTGTTGCTGAGTTTTATAAAAACACGCGTTACCAACCGATGCCTGCTGTATTTTGACGCGTTGCTGTTCGCCGTGCTTGGTATCATGGGCTGCGTCATGTCTTACGTGTGGCTCTTCCGGGTGGATAATGTCTGCCGCAACAATATGAACCTGCTGTGGGCGATTCCCTTTCACCTGATCATGGTATTTTTCATCCGGAAAGAATCGCCGGCCGCAGCGCGCTATTTTCTGGTTACCGGAATCATCGCCATTCTCCTGCTGGCCGGATGGCTTTACTGGCCCCAGGAATTCAATACCGCCGTCATACCCATCTGCGGAGTCGTGGCCCTGCGGTCCCTGTCAATTTTTTTCTTATGGAAAAACAAATCAGTTTCCGCGGTCAGCCGCTGACCTATGCGCTGTATGGTGCCGGTCTGCCGGTTCTGCTGCTGCACGGATTTACGGAAGACCGCCGGTTCTGGGATGCACCGGTATCCTTCCTGCGCGATAAATATCAGCTGATCGTACCAGACCTTCCGGGCAGCGGGCATTCTCCCTTTAATTCCGCGCTCACGACGCTCGACCTTTTTGCCGAAGCGATCCGGGCTATGCTCGAAGCGGAAAAAATAAGTTCCGCCGTATTGATCGGGCACAGCATGGGCGGCTATATCTGTCTTTCTTTTGCGGAACAATTTACCGCTATGGTCAGAGGCATCGGGCTTTTTCACTCGTCTCCCTATGCGGACGGGCCGGAAAAATTAGCCGTGCGCAGCAAAAGCATTTCCTCGATCCGGCAGTACGGACCGGCGCCCTTTATTTCCCAGGCAATCCCCGGATTGTTTGCTCAACGCTTTCAAAGCGAACATCCCGAAAAAATAAACGAATTGGTGCAACGATACGCCAACTTTTCGGGTCCGGCACTCGTACAGTACCAGGAAGCGATGATGGCAAGACCCGACCGCACGGCCGTATTGGCCAAGACCCTGGGACCTGTGCTGGTGATTGGCGGTGTAGAAGATAAAGCTGTCCCGTTAAAGGACAGCCTGCGTCAGTCTTATCTTTCCGACATTTGTTATCTTCATATCCTTGAACAAACGGCCCACATGGGCACCCTTGAAAATACAAACCTGTGCAACCACTACCTTGATCGTTATCTCCATCATTTTTCTATCGGCGCTTAAAGCAGTTGCATGAACCGGCGGTTTTACTGGAAATTAATCTGCCTCTTCCTGGTGGTATGCGGAACAGCCGACCAGGCTTTTGCCAAGCATATCAAAGGAGGGGAAATTTTTTACAAATACCTGGGGCCGGGAACGGCAGCCTATTCGGATAAATATTCCATTACCTTGCGGCTCTTCGTTTCCTGCGGAGAACTGCAGCAGGGCCAGCTCGAATCAGAAGTTTTTATCGGCATTTTCCGCAATGTGGATAATGTAAATGTCGTGGGCGTACCGTTTACCTTTCCGGTGGTGAGCGACACTTATATCAACCTCACAACCCCCAATCCCTGTATTGTAAATCCCACGGCGGTCTGCTATCGCGTGCGGTTGTTCACGCGCATCGTGGAGCTGCCAAAAATACCACAGGGGTACAGCGTCGTGTTCCAGCGCTGCTGCCGGATCGACGGGATTAAAAATGTTAGTCCGAATGTAAATGTCGGCGCCACCTACAGTTGCCAGATCCAGGGTACCGATGCGCTGGGATTGACCGCCCATAATTCGAATCCGGATTTTGGCGTGAAGGACACCGTACTGATCTGCCAGAAACACCGCTTCACGCTAAACTATACCGCTACCGATGCCGATGGAGATTCACTGGCCTATGAATTCATTACCGGGAACAATGGCGGCAGCAAGGACAACGCCATTCCAAATAATCCGCAGCCGCCCTCCGAATTGCCTAACATCAACTATGCTTCAGGATACAGCGGCACAAAACCATTGGGTCCCAGCGTCACCATCGACCGCAAAACCGGGGTGATCTCCGGCACGGCGCCGGTCTCCGGTGACTATGTCGTTTGCGTGCTGGTCAGTGAATACAGGGGCGGCGTTCTCCTTACGCAGCACCGGAAAGATTTTATCGTGCACATCGACGACCGCTGCGATTTTCCTTCCGCCAGTCTCGAGCCAAGCTATATTACCTGCGATGGATTTACGTATAATTTTTCCAACGAATCCGCAGCGACCCCGCTCGTGCATTCTTATTTCTGGGATTTCGGTGTGCCGGCCAGTACCACCGATACCAGTTCTGTCCAGTCACCCAGTTTTACATTTCCGGATTCCGGCACCTACCAGGTAAAACTTATCGTGAACCAGGGAGAGACCTGTACGGACAGTGCGACCACCCTCATGAAAGTATATCCCGGTTTCTTTCCGGGGTTTACCGTGGGAGGATCCTGTTTCCTGAATCCGATTCCTTTTGCGGATACGACCAAAACCAGGTATGGCGTGGTATCGAACTGGTCATGGAATTTCGGCGATGCCAGCACCAAAGCCGATACCTCCAACCAGAAAAATCCCTCCTGGAAATACAGCGACACGGGCACGAAGAATATTGTCTTCATCGTCACCAGCAGCAAAGGCTGCATGGACACCGTCAATAAAACCATCCCTGTCACCGGCAAGCCGCTCCTGCAATTGCCTTTTCACGATACGCTGATCTGCAGCATCGATACGCTGACCCTGGTCGCGAAGGGCACAGGCAGTTTCAGCTGGACGCCGGGCAGCAGCATCCTGCGCAGCGCCACCGCGACACCGCTGGTGTATCCAAAGACAACGATCCTGTATACAGTTACACTAAACCAGGAAGGCTGTATCAATACCGATACGATCAACGTGCGCGTAGTGGATTTTGTCACACTCAGCGCGGGCAACGATTCCACCATCTGCCTGGGCGATACCATCCTCCTCAATCCGCGTGGCGATGCGTTGTATTTTTCCTGGACGCCCACGGCCTCCCTGAACAATCCTGCGTTGAAAAACCCGGCGGCCACACCCACATCAAATACCACCTATTTTGTAGAGGGCAGCATCGGAAAATGCAATGCCAGCGCCAGCGTTCAGATCCTCACCGTCCCCTATCCTTTGGCGGATGCAGGAAAAGATACCGCCATCTGTTTTGGCGACGACGCGCAACTGCACGGATCGACCAACGGCATCAGCTTCTACTGGTCGCCGTCAAACACGCTGAGCAGCGCCACGATAATCGACCCGAAAGCTTTTCCGAAACAAACCACGGTATACCGGCTCTATGCTTTTGACACGCTCGGTTGTCCGAAACCGGGTATCGCCGCGGTCACGGTCAACGTGGCGGATTCCATCCCGGTTTTTGCAGGCAACGATACGGCCATCGTACTCGGTGAACCTCTCCAGCTCAATGCCAGCGGCGCGCCTTTCTTTACCTGGTCCCCGCCAGCCGGATTAAATAAATCCACCATATCAAATCCCATCGCCAGCCTGCGCGACAACAGCACCTATATAGTGAAGGCCTACACCGCGCAGGGATGTTTTGCCTATGATACCATTCATATCAAGGTGTTTTTTACCGCACCGGATATTTTTGTCCCGAATGCCTTCACCCCGGGTAAAAATATCAATGCGCTCTTCCGGCCGGTTCCCGTGGGAATTTCTTCGATCGAATATTTCCGCGTATACAACCGCACCGGTTCGCTGGTGTACAGTACGTCCCGGATCGGCGATGGCTGGGACGGCATTTTCAATGGCGTGCCCCAGGCCAGTGGTGGCTATGTATGGACCGTGCAGGGAACAGACTACACCGGAAAACAGATTACGAAAAAAGGCGTGATGGCCCTGATCAGGTAAGTTGATTTAAATTGCAGGATGAACAAGATCGTTTTTATCACCGGCGCTTCCTCCGGTTTCGGAAAAGCCGCCACGGAAATATTCGCGGCCAATGGATATGATGTCGTGATTTCCGGCAGAAGACAACAACTGCTCGAAGAAGTAAAAACAGCCGTCGAAACAAAATATAAAGTCCGCGTGCACCTGCTCGTCCTCGACGTGCGCAATCAAAAGGAAGTGGACAACGCGCTGCATACCCTGCCGGACGATTGGAAGCAGATTGACGTACTCATCAACAATGCCGGTCTCGCTGCCGGCAAAGACGCGTTTGAAAATGCGTCGATGGACGACTGGGAAGCGATGATCGATACAAACGTTAAAGGCCTGCTGTATGTAACCAAAGCCGTGATCCCTTGTATGATCGCCCGCAAAAAAGGTCATATCATCAATATCGGATCGATCGCGGGCAAGCAGGTGTATGATAAAGGCAATGTGTATTGCGCCAGCAAACACGCCGTGTCGGCCCTGTCAAAATCCATGCGCATCGAACTCCTGCCCCACCATATCAAAGTCACCGAAATCCAACCGGGTGCCGCGGAAACGGAATTCTCCCTGGTTCGTTTCAAACAAAATGAATCGGAAGCCGCGAAAGTGTATGATGGATACAAGGCGCTGTCGGCCGAAGATGTGGCTGCGCAGATCTATTATGTGACCACGCTGCCGGAACATGTATGCATCAACCAGTTGGAGATTACGCCGCTGGCGCAGGCGGATGCCTATTATACGTTTAAAGAATCCTGATAACGTATTTTCCCGCTTTTTATTGTGTGCCCCGGCCCTAATGGTTTGCCCTGATTGCATTTGACGGGATCTTTGTCTATTTTTAGCGGTTACTTAATCCGTAACCCACCCTACTATGAAAACCCATTTGGGCATGCTGTTGCTTGCCATCACCCTCACTTCATCCCATGCCCTTCAGGCACAGGAACTGATCAGACAGGAAAGTTGCGATGTGAAACCTTACCAGGTGCAGATCGACAGTCTCAAAACTCTTTTTTCATCCAAAGGCTTTATCGTATTGCGCGAAGCGTCGATGACCATGGAAAGCGAATTCGAAATGCCCATCGTCGTTCCGATGAGCCAGGGCGCACTCTACGAATTCGTTTTTATCGGTGACCCGACCTCCAAACTCTATGAAGTGAGGATGTACGATTATGACGAACGACAGGTCGTCTACCAGAAACATATGTGGGGCGATGTGGACGGCAATATCATCTCCTATGCATACACGCCGCAGTTCACCGAATACCATATGATCAAACCGGTACAGGTAAACAAGACCAAAAAGAAGATGTGCGGCTATGTACTCCTGCTGAAGAAAGTAAAATGATTATTTGGGGGCCGCCGGTTTCTGCGCGGCCACTTCCGCCAGCGAAATCCGGATCTGTATGCCGCCACGCGTGGTGGTGACCGGCGGCGCGCTGGAGATTTTCGGGACGGTCTTCCGCTGATCAAAATAAAACTTCACATTCACCCGGTTGTTGATCACATAATCGATCGAAGGAGAGATCGTGACCACCCGCTGACCGCCCACCGGCAAGGCCGCATTCTGATCCAGGTAACTGTTCGATGTCGCGTCGTCCCGGAAACTCATATCCAGCTTTAAGGTCAGGTCATTGTCCAGTTTCCTCGATGCTTCCGTTTTGCCGGGCATGCGGATCTTGAAAGGCAGCGACACGCCGCGCTTCCTGAAACCCAGACTCACCGTGTATTCCGTCGACCGCGTTTCGCTCAGCTGATAGTCGATGAGACTCAGACTCAGCTGCCTGCTCTTGCTATAACTGAACCGCGTCTGCAACTGATTTACAAACTGCATGTCGAGATCAATTAGTGGCGAGAACTGCTCGCTGATCGTGATATTCGGTACCAGGAAATAAGGCACGAGGTTTCCCGTCAGCGTATCGATAAATCCGGGCTGCCGGATCCCGAGCGGATCCTGGTAATTCAGCGCGGTATTGAAACTGTTCATGCTCAGTGTGCTGGTATACCCGTTGGTAATATTGAAACTCGTAAATATTTTGTCCATCCCCGGAATACGGCTCAGCCCGTTGTACGTGATATGCCAGTTGGGTTTGGGAAGATAGCCGGAGAAGGGATTGAATTTGATGTTCGGGTTGTCTTCCTTGGTCAGCGCGACGGTCTCCGCACTCTTTCCGCTGTAGGCAGCGATGAATGCCGGGATCAGCACATCCTGCGCATATTTGCCATAACCCTTGTAATATCCGTCGGTTCCTTTGACGCCGGAATACGGATTGGCCGACCCAAGCCGCGCCGAAATGATCTGGCGGTTATTCTCAAATGTTTTAAACGTATTGGTGATCTCGTTGGGCTGGAACTTGCCAAACAGTGTCTTCACCGAAATAAAACTCACGCTGAAACTACCGGCCGTATACGGATTCAGCCGCGCGAAGGATCCGCTGCCCGTGGTATCCTTATACAATTCCGTATAGTTTTTTCCGAACGTCTTATTAATGTTCACCGTGATGTTCATGTCGCGCACCGGCGACAGCTGCGCCGCGATCGTAAACACCTGGTTATAACTCGACTGGTTCTGAAAGTTGAAGAGCGTATCGTTGGTAATCAGTCCGCGCCTGCTCAGCTTGGTGACAAATCCCGAATCCGGTTGCCCGCCAAAGATATAGCCGAAGCCCGGCTCATGCGATTTGAGGTTCATGCCCAGCACCTTGGTACTGTCCATATAACCATAGATGGAGGAAGCAGAATTCTCCGAATAATTCACGGTGACATCTTTCAGCGAAGTCAGCAATTTGGCAATCACTTTCAGCGGACCGCTTAACTTTTTATAATCGGTCGGTTCAGGCACCGGCTGCTTTTTATTGAGACTATCCGCCCCGCGTTTCCCCGGCAGGGATGGCGCTGACGAAGGCGGCGTATTTTCAAGATCCCGCAACAGCCGCCACTTCGAATAGAGTTTCGAGAAATTCAATTCGCCGGTGGCGTTCTTTCCCTGCGTATTCTGCAGCGAATTGCCCAGGCTGGTGGCCAGCAGGGAAGCGCCGGTCCAGGTATAGGAAGATGCGTAGCCCACGCGCATCGTGGTCCAGTCGATCAGCGGGAGTTTATTGGTGGGTACCGTATAGGTAACGTTTGCGGCCTGTGTATAGAGGATGGTTCGTCCGCCCTTCCAGAAATTGCGCCACATCGCGCGCTTGCCGGCGTTGTCGAGTCGTCCGCTGTCTTCATCCACCCAGGCCTTGTTCGTGGCGCTGAAATCGATGTTCAGTGACCGCGTGATGTCCCAGCGCAAAACATAGAGCCGGTCGAAGGTGAAGAATTTATTGTAGGTCTCTGGAAGTTGGAATTTTCCGCCGTCAAGATTCCGCGACCGGTAGGCGCCGAATTGCCGGTTGATATCCGCGCGGAAAGTGATCACGGCCGGCACGGGGTTGAGGTTAAAATCTTTGAACAGGCGCAGCCAGGGTGATTTGGATTTGATGAATTTCCGCAAAGGCTCCCAGTATTTCGGTGTGCCCGCGAAATTATAACCGATGCCGCCTTTGTAGTTGGCCAGAAAATCCTCCTGTGCAATCGGGTTGTGGTGATCGGACTGCGTATACGAATAGCTGACATCGAAATTCTCGATGCTCCAGATCTTCAATTTTTTTCCCGATACATTGTTCTTCCGGACATTGGTAAAGTTGAAACTCTTGATGGTTGTTTCATCAATCGCCTGCTCCTTGATCGAATCCCGCTGGTTCGCCGGCGCCGCCGCCAGTTTCTGGCTGAGCTTGATATCCAGATCGTACGGATCGTATTCGGGCTTGCTCACCGATTTGGTGACGCTCGCATAGAAAGGGATCGAGATGCCCGCTTTCTTGGGCAGCAGTTTGCCGAGTTCGAGGTTGGTGGCGGCATCGATCTGTGTCGCATTGTCCAGCGATCGCTGGTTGATCGTCTGGTCGATGGTGCCAAAACCCGCCGTTCTTGTACTGCCCGACACATACACGGTGCCGAGATCCGCCAGCTTCAGGTCCACGCGACCCGTGGCCGCATAGCCTCCATGGTCGTTGATGTCGGACAATCTCAGTTCATCAAACCAGACCTCGGTGCAGAGATTATGGTTCGTCATATTTTCCACCCCGATAAAGAATGCCTGCACCTGCCCGATATTCGGGTTCCCGACCATGGCATAGGTGCGGCCACTGGCCGAGTCTGTTTCATGATAATAGCCGGTAGTGGTACCCTGGCTGTTGCGGTTTGTTTTCAGGGTGATGAGCCGGTCCAGACTCAGGTTCAGGTTATTGGAATCCGGCCATACATCCGTATCGAGCGAAGCGCCATAGATGGTTTTTCGCAGCGGTATCTTGATTTCATAAAAGTTGTTGATGAAGTCACTCCCCATCCGGATCACCGCAAACAGGTCGTTGTTCTGGAGGCCATTGTCCTGCAGAGGACCGGCTCCTTCCGCATGGATGAACATATCGAGTTTACCATAACGGCGGAGATCGTAAGAGGTGGTTTTGAAAACACCGCGTGCATCACCAGGGGCAAGGTTACAGATCTGCAGACTCAGCGCCTGTTCATTCAACAGCAGGTTCACGTTGTTCGTGCTGAGCTGCTGCTGGCGCTGGATGCCCGGCGGAATTACGTAAGGGATCGGCGTGCGGGTATTGTTGGTTTCGATGTTCACCGCCGTCACGTTGAAGTTCGTCGGGGTGTTGGCGGGAATCGTAACATATTGTCCGGTGGTATCGAGCAGGTAATTAAAACTTCTCCAGGAATCGCGGATGAGGTCGAATTTCGCAAAGCGGCAAACCACCGAATCGGAAAAGCCCGTCAGAAACATACGGATATAGCGGATGGATTTAAAGTCAGGAATATTTCCCACTTTCTGGGTATAGGCTGAAATCGGAATACGGAACTGATACCAGGTTTGCGTAACGCCGTTGTTGACGAAACTCCTTCTGTCTGCCACAAAATTGGATCCGACCGTTGCCAGGGAAGCGGGTGTCAGGTTTACCTGGTATTCAAAATACTCTTCGAGTTCGTTGAGCGTATTGTCTCGGTCCAGGTCTTCCTGGTCGGGATAGAGCGTATAGGCATTGACGTATGTAGCGCCCGCGGTGGCGATGGGTGAATTGCCCTGCGGACTATTGATATTCTTATAACGGCCCAGGATCTTGGTCTGCGTGGCATCATACGACGGATCGCGGTAGTTCAGGAAGTCATCTCCCGAAGGGTCATTCAATGCTTTCTGGTAGATGGCCGAACCCGTGCCGTAGGTGGCGGCGAGTTTGGTGAGATAGCCCTGGAATTTGGACTGCTCGCCCCCATCGTCCAATCCGTCAAAGCCCACATCCTGGTAGGGACGATCGGAGGCGTCGTTGCTGAACGCATTGGTGACCTGCACGGGATTGGCGGGTACGCGGCCCCACACGGAACTGCTGTCGATCGCCGCATCGATATTCGGCGTGTTCAATCCGTTTTCAAACAGACGCCGGCCGTCTTTCAGCACATCTTCCGATACAGATCCGAGATCGAAATACAATTGTCCGCCCGTGCTGGCCGGGTTGGTGAGAAAGGGATCCTGCATCCAGAATTCCACATACTGCACGTTGCTGGTTTCAAAATCGGTCTGATCGATCGAACGCATGATACCACCCCATCTTTTCTGCGGGTTCACCAGCGTTCCGTTCGGATTGAGGCTGCCCGGCCTTGCATCAAAATTATAAGGTCCTTTTTCGCCGGGATAATAGGCGACATCAAAGGTGATCAGCTGTGCCTGTCCGAATTCCGGCGTGATCTGCGGAAACAACTGTTGTACGTTGATCGGCGCAATGCGCGGATCCGCAAAATTTTCATACCCGCGCACAGGATTCGCACTGTTGGTATTGTCCTGCAGCGTTGGTTCGATATTATACCAGGCCATCTTGGCGCGGTTGAATCCGTAATCCAGCGAATCGTTGAGGTTTCCTTCCGGAAACAAGCCGTCGGGACGCGCACCCGCCGGTGTGGATGCCAGCGCCCAGCTGGTGAGCGGAAAACGCAGATCGATCGAACTCGTGGATCCTTCAAAATCGTCGACATATACCTGGCCGTTGAGTTGCGGCGGACTGCTGGGTTTCAGAAATGCCGCTTCACCCACGGCGCTGATGGTACTCATTTCACGGGAGGAATAGAAGGGCAGTTTATTCATCGCGCGCGTAAGTCCGGGCAATTGGGAACGGTAGTTTACATCGATGCCGTACATGGTATTGCGGATCGGGTCTTCGTTGTAATTTGTTTTGGTGAAGAAGGGTCGTTCGTTGAGCCGTTCGATGGTACCGCCAACGGAAAAGGATTCCGTCGCCGTATTGATGGCCTGGTAGTCGAGCCGCAATCCCATAAAGCCGCGGGTCTGGGTACCATAGCTGCCGCTGTTTTCATATTGAACGTTCAC
>CAZZYD010000046.1:13723-17172 GCA_964658175.1 uncultured Puia sp.
GATGATGGCCTGGTTGATCACTTTTACGGTGCCGAGATTATAGTCGACGACATAATCGACATTCTCGCGCAGGGTTTGTCCCCCTGCCGTCACTACCACCGATCCCTGCGGCACGTTGAAAGCGCCGAGCTGCACGTCCGAACTGGCCTGTCCCTTTGCGATACCCTGCAGGTAATACCTGTCCACATTCGCAAAGGTTTGCGCCACGGCCTTGATGGTGTCGTAGAGCTGGTAGAAGACATAATTATTTTTTATGCTTTGCGAATTCTTGAACGCGAGCGAGTCGAGGTCATGCCCGAAGGGTTCGAGGAGCGGAAAAATGATGCGTGCCTGCGCCGATACCACCGTGAAACCTTCGAGATAGTCAAAGATCCCGTCGGGTTGCGGATCGTTTCGTGCATTGAGCCGGTCGAGGTTGAGCACCGTTAGCAGCGGGACGCCGGTTTTATCACCTGCGGGTAAATATCTCTTCGTGCCTTTGCTGGCTTCTTCATACAGTACATTCATCTGGAAACCGGCTGCCTGCAGGTTGGAGAGATAACTGCCGGTACCGGTTTTGAGCGTGTACACATTCTTCATCATGAGGTTCCAGAGCGGGAGGTTGGTGCGCTGGGATGTGGCCTTAAGCAATTTCAGGTAGAGCACTTTTTGCGCACCCGGATCATTGCCGAGCGTGGTATCCGGCGGAATATCCTGTGAAAATTCCCCCACCTGGTAGATCTTTCCATTGTAACTGTATTGGTAGGCCACAGCGAGTACGTCGTTTGGCTGCAGTACCTGGTTCAATGACAAAAATCCGACCTGCGGATTGAATGTATAATCGGTGGCGTTGAGTTTTCGCGCATATACCTGCTCATAATCCTGTACCTGCTGGAGGCCGATGGACGTGAGTTTGCTGATCACCGACGACGATGTCCTGCTCGACGGGTCGTTGATGATGCTTCGGTATTCCGAGTTGGCGTCGTTCGAGGGATAGGCCAGTCCGGTCTGTGGGTGTACATTCGGATTGTAGGGATTGGTTTCTCCCAGATCCATCAGTCCCACCACATTTCTCGCCTGGGTGGTGGCGCCGTTGCGGTTGGTGACCCATACTTCCATGCGGAGGATCTGCACCTGCGAAGTGACGATCGGCAGGTTGGACATGGCTTTGTTGTAGTTCGCCCTGAAATACTGGGCGAGCAGGAAGTGCCGGTTTTCGTCGTAGTCATCCGCCTTGAACTGATAGGTGGTGGTGGCGGCGCCGCCCTGGAGGGCTGCAGACTGCGACTGCGCGCGCTGGCTGGCGATGACGCCGGTAACGAATAATTTTCCGAACTGCAGCTGGGTTTTGAGACCGAAGAGCGACTGCTCGCTGGCCATCAGCGTGCTCTTGGTGGTGAAATTCGTATTCCCCGCTTCGATTTTTTTAATGATGTCATCCGGACCGCCGGTGTATTCCAGTTTCAGCTGGTTCATCCAGTCGAAGGTGGCCTGGGTGTTGTAGGCGATCGGCAGTTTTAATTTGTTGCCGATATTGCCGAGCACATTCACGTTGGCATCCATGTTGAAATCGAGGCCGCCGGTGTGCCGGGCATTTTCCGGCAGGGTCGGGTTCTGGATATTCTGACCCTGATAGCCGGCGAGGATGTCCACATTTCCCTGCGGACGGATATCAATCTTACCGTTTCCGAAAAGGCGGTTGAACAGGTTGTTGTTCATGGCCAGTTTGGGTTTCATGTTCCGGCGGTTGAGGTCGCTGAGCATGTCGGCGCGCTGGCGGAAGTAATCGTCTTCCGATTGTTTGCCCGTCAGGGCCAGGAATTCGTCGTAGGTGAGGTAGGTCGGTTTGCGGTAATATTTGGTGCCGACACGTTCCACGATATAGTAGCGGTTCGTTTTCGGATCGTATTCGATCGAGTCCCGGATATTGGGTGGGTCCTTGAGGTTGAAGGGGTTGCGTTCCGGATTGGTGAGGGCGTCGCCGCGGCGGTCGCTGATCGGAAAACGAAGGGTGTCTGCGGGAGGTTTCGGCTTGCTGGTATCCGTTTGCTGGAAGGCATGCGCGGATGCAGGTGCAATACATGCAACTGTCGCGGCAATGAAACATACCGCAGCGATCATCATCCGACGCAGATAACGGGTCAACTTTTCTCAGTAATTAGTTAGGTAGAGATCCCTACAATAGGCTAAAGGATTTTTAAAACCTGCTTGATGATATCTTCGACTTTTTGAGGGACCGTTTCAGCCGAAATGACTTTTTTAACTGCCTGTTCTGCTACTGGTCGGGCAATGCCTAAAGATACCAGTGCATTCAACGCATCCTGTTCCAAGGTATTGTTTATCAACGGGGAAATATTTGATCCCGGAATCCGCTTGCCCACTTTGTCGCGGAGCTCGAGTACAATGCGTTCTGCAGATTTTTTCCCAATGCCTTTGATGCTCTCCAGCGTCCGGATATTTCCGTTGACGATGGCGCGTGCGAGTTCTTCGGGTTTCATGGAAGAAAGCATCATCCGGGCAGTGGAAGCACCTACGCCGGAAACACTTAGCAGCTGGATGAACATCTCCTTTTCCGACAGCTCAAAAAAACCGAAGAGGATCTCATCGTCTTCCCGCACCTGGTGGTAGATATGGAGCATGCCGCGGTCGAGGCTTTCGAGCTGGGAATAGGTATGGAGACTGATCTGGACCTCGTAGCCAACGCCCTGAACGTCAATATGCAGCACGGCAGGGCTCTTGTAAACGAAATCGCCTCTCAAAAATGCAATCATGGCCCGAAAGTAGCCGAAAAAATCATTGGTTAAGCGGAGAAAGTGAAATGGGGATAAACATCATAAATAGATAATCATCTGTATTTTTGCGCTGCCTCTATTTCAAAAAATCTCTCGATGGCCCAAAAGATCAGTGCAGCGATTACCGCCGTGGGCGGATATGTACCCGAAGAAATTCTCAGCAATGCAGACCTTCAGAAACTGGTGACCACCAACGATGAATGGATCAAGACCCGCACCGGCATCTCCGAGCGGCGGATCCTGACCGGCCGCGATAAAGGCACCTCTGACCTCTGCGTGCCCGCCGTCCTGGACCTCTGCAAACGGCGCGGCATCTCGCCCGAAGAGATCGACTGCCTTATCGTGGGCACCGTAACGCCGGACATGTTTTTCCCCTCTACCTCCAACCTCGTCTGCGATAAGGTCGGCGCAAAAAATGCCTGGGGCTTTGACCTCGCCGCCGCCTGCAGCGGATTTTTATACAGCCTGACCGTCGGCGCCAGCATCGTGGAAAGCGGCCGCTACAAAAAAGTGGTAGTCGTGGGTGCCGACAAAATGAGTGCGATCGTCGACTACAGCGACCGGAGTACCTGCGTGATCTTCGGCGACGGCGCCGGCGCGGTATTGCTCGAACCGAACTACGACGGTTTCGGTGTGCTCGACAGCATCCTGCGAAGCGACGGCAGCGGCAAACAGCAC
>CAZZYD010000047.1:0-14758 GCA_964658175.1 uncultured Puia sp.
TTGTGCGCCGGCGGTTCACCGATGACACCCTCCATCGCGCGGAAAGTGATTGATGCTTTCCGGCAGATGAGCCAGCGACCGCGGACACCCGAAGCTGCCGATGCACCGGCTGCGCCGTTGACGGTGCTGTCGAGCAGGGAGAATGAAATATTGCAATGGTTGTCCCGCGGATTTTTGTACAAGGAGATTGCAGCCGCCCTGTTTATCAGTCAGGAGACAGTACGCAAACACGTCTATCATATTTACGAAAAGCTGCGCGTGGGCAACCGTGTGGAAGCCGTGAATAAATATTTCAGGCGATGATGTTTACCAGGTCAGCTCGAGCCGGTTGTTGTTCCGGTTCACGTCGGCCATGCGTTTGGATGGGTCGATCTCGATCACCCGCAGGTCGGTGAGTTTATGCGAGGTTTCAAACTCGTAAGTGGGGATGGTCCATTCCCAGGGCGCGCAGGCGATGCGCGGAATGGATTTATCTTCCACGGGTTTGCGGCCGAACATTTCGTACTGCGGAATGTTGGCCATTTCGCGGCTGCCATCTTTGTACTGCAACAATACGTCGATGGGCATCGGCATCTCGCCCGCATTTCTCAGGCGCACATGTGTTTTGCCGCCGATTTCCCAGAGGCTGTCGATGGCGTAGTCGATCGTCTTGGTACCGTCGACCCAGAAATTGTGGTACCAGTCGAGCTGGATGCCGCTGACTTTTTGGGCTACATGCATGAAGTCGGCGTCGTTCGGGTGTTTGAAGCGCCAGCTGCGGTAATATTCCAGCAGGATCTTATCCCTGGTTTCTTCTCCCACGATATACCCGAGTTGCACAAGGAAGAGGGCTCCTTTGTAATACACCGAGGTTGTATAACCGTAATTGGTAGAAAAATAATCGGCATAGGTACTGAGCGGCTCTGCATAGCCAGATTTGGTCAGCGCGAAATAACCCTGGTATTCACCGGCAAAGGTTTTTGCGAAACTGGTGTCGTTGCCGAGAAAGCCCCAGTTCCGCGCGGCGGCATATTGGGTAAAGCCTTCGTCCATCCAGCCGTACCGGAGCTCGTTGGTGCCCAGCATGCCCTGGTACCAGCTGTGCATCCACTCGTGCATCCAGCCCGCCGGTTCTTTGAGCAGGGTGGCCATCGGATATTCCATCCCGCCATCACCGCCGTGAATAAAGGAATACTGATGATAGGGATATGGTCCGTAGGTTTTTTCCATGAACGGAAGGATCTGTGCTGCCTGGGTGAGGATCAGCAGCCATTTTTCATCAGTGGCATTGGTGGGTTTGTAGAGCAGGTGCAGGGTGAGGTCGTTGCGGATTTTTTTGATGACATGTTTGAAACCGGGGTCGGCGGCCCAGACGAAATCGTGGACGTTGGGCGCCACAAAATGCCAGGTGAGGAGTTCGCCGGCGGGTCGCTGCACTTTCATACCGGCTGTTTCGTACCCGTAACCGATCTGGGCGGGATTCTGCAGATAACCGGTGGCCCCGAGGATATAGGTTTTATCGATGTGGATCTTAACATCGAAATCGCCCCATACGCCATAGAATTCGCGGCCCACATAGGGTGTGGCATGCCAGCCTTCGTAATCGTACTCACAGAGTTTCGGATACCACTGGCTCATGGAATAACGAACCTGGGTAACGGGATTATCCCTGCCGCTGCGCCGAACCTGGAGGGGCACCTGGGCTTCGAAATCCATATCGAGCATTACGGTGGTGTGGGGAAGAATGGGTTTGAGAAGATCGACTTCGAGGATGGTTTCCTGCAGACTATAGGGCTGCACCACGCCGTTCATCTTAAAAGACAGGGCGTGCTGATAACCTATCTCTGCGTCGCTGAGGTGGAGGATGCGGTCCTGCACGCGTGGATCCCAGTCGGCCTTTCCGTGCACGCTGTTGGCGCCGAGTACCCGGCTGCGGTTGTCCATCATGCTGTTTGGCTGGAAGGCGTTCCAGTACATATGATAGAACAGGCGGCGGAGCGTATCTCCTGAGTTATTGGTATAGTCTATATGCTGCTTGCCGGTGAACCGGTTTGTATTTACGTTCACCGTCACATCCATCGTATATTTCACGCGCTGCTGCCAGCGATCGGATTGCGCTTTCGAAGGCAACGAAAGACCGGTCAGGATACAGGCCGCCAGCAGCGGTAAGAAAAATCGTTTCATCGATAAAAATTTTATTTACGAATCCTGTCCCTGGAGCACAATGACAATTTCTCCTTTGACGGGTTTTTCTGAAAAATATGCGGCGAGCTCCTGCAGGGTGCCGCGTTTGTTTTCTTCGAACATTTTGGATAGTTCGCGGCTGACGCTGCAGGGGCGGTCAGCACCCATATACGGGATCAGCTCTTCGAGCGTTTTGACGAGCCGCAGGGGCGACTCATAGAATATGATGGTTCGTTCTTCCAGGGCCAGTTTTTTCAGCAGGGTTTGACGACCTTTCTTCACGGGCAAAAAACCTTCGAAGCAAAACCGGTTGGCGGGAAGTCCGCTGTTGACCAGGGCGGGTACAAAAGCCGTAGCGCCGGGGAGTGTCTCCACTTTGATATTGACCTTGATGCACTCCCGCACGATCAGAAATGCCGGATCTGAAATACCGGGCGTGCCGGCATCGGTGATCAGCGCCATGCTTTTCCCCTGCAGAAGCTGATCTACGAGGTGGTGAAGCACTTTATGTTCATTGTGCTGGTGGTAAGGGGTAAGCGGTTTGATGATCTGAAAATGGTTCAGCAGCCGTGTCGAGTTCCGGGTATCTTCTGCCAGGATCAGGTCTACCTCCTTCAACACCTCCAGCGCGCGGAGGGTGATATCGTTTAGGTTGCCGATGGGCGTTGGTACCAGGTAAAGCATAGTTAAAGTAGAAGAAGGCTTATGCGGGGCGCCGGCTAGTCGACGATCACTTCGAAATATTCCATCACGGGATTGGCGAGCAGTTTGCGGCTGGCATCTTCGGCGATTTGTTTTGCCTGTTCTTTGGAAGGCGCATCCACCTGCAACAGGATATTTCTGCCGATACGAACATCGCTGACGGTTTTCATTCCGAGGTTTTGCAGACCACCCATCACCGCTTTGCCCTGCGGATCCAGCAACTCGCGGAGGGGCATCACTTTCACCTGAACGGAAAAATTCATACGATCCTTTTTTTGAAGGCCAAAGATAAGACAATGTAAAGGATGAAAATGACCGGAACAGCGAGCCAGTGCAGGAATAAAAACGCAATTACGCCAATGGCCAGCAGGAGATAGATGGGCAGATTTGCCTGCAGCGAAAGGCTTTTAAACTTAAAGGCAATCATGGGTATCCGGCTTACCATGCCTAAACTCACCCCAAGGATGATCGCGTACAGTACCCATTTATTGAGCAATGCCAGCACGGCCCAGTGATAGAGGTCACCCTCCAAAGCGGTTTTGGTATTCACCATCCAGTATATCAGGGGAAATGACCCGATGAGTAACCCGACCGCGGGCACGGGAATGCCTTTGAAATAGGTGGTCTGGGTGGTATCCAGGTTGAAGCGTGCGAGGCGGCTGGCGGCGGCACAGGGGATGAGAAAAGCCGGCACGAGCCAGAGCATCGAAACATCCGCGCCATCCGGCTGCCGCATAAAACTCATGCGGAGGAACTGGTAGATGATCAGTCCGGGCGCCACGCCAAAACTCACCACATCCGCCAGCGAATCAAGTTCTTTTCCGATGGCAGAATTGGCTTTGAACAGCCGGGCGACAAATCCATCGATAAAATCGGCGACAGCAGCCAGCGCCATGAAAAGCGCTGCCATCCACATCTTTTCCGGAATGTCCACATACTGGGTGCCTTCGGCGCTGTACACGATGGTAATGCCGTTTTGCAGGATGCAGACAATCGCCAGGCAACCAAAAACAAGGTTCAGGAGCGTAAAAAGATTCGGCAGATGTTTCATAATGTGATTGGTTCGGCGGCCTTATTTCATGGCTGCTTCGATCTCTTCTACGGTGATCGGAATATGCTTCATTAAATCCTTGTTGCCGGTTTTGGTCAGCCACACATTGTTTTCGATCCGGATGCCCAGGCCCTCTTCTGCAATGTAAATGCCGGGTTCCACCGTCAGGACCATCCCCGCCTGCAGCGGTTCGGTGCGCGTACCCAGGTCGTGCACATCGATCCCGAGGTGATGCGAAATACCATGGTACATATATTTCCAGTACGCCGGATTTTCGGGACTGCTGTTCTTGACATCCGCCTTCGACAGCAGGCCTATTTTTTCAAATGTGATATCCGCTTCGGCGCCTACTTTTTTATGGTAGTCGTTGATGGTGATCCCGGGCTTCAATAAACCCTTGGCGAAATTATGCAGGTGGAGGCAGGCATTGTACACTTCTTTCTGGCGCTTTGAAAATTTGCCGCTGACCGGCACCGTGCGCGTGAGGTCGGCACAATACCCGCCGTATTCCGCACCGAAATCCATCAGGATCATATCGCCCGCCTTACAGGGCTGGTTGTTCTCCACGTAGTGCAGGATGCAGGCGTTTGCGCCGCTGGCGATGATACTGCCGTATGCCGGCCCCGTCGCACGCTGACTCAGAAAAGCATGCAGCACCTCCGCTTCGATCTGGTATTCGTTTACACCGGGTTCGATGAATTTGCATACGCGTTCAAAGGTGGTTTTGGTGATATCCATGGCCTGCTGCAACACTTCCACTTCGAGGTCGGTCTTGACGCCCCGCAGTCCTTTCAGGATTTTTGCCGCACGCTCGAAATGATGCAGCGGATAACGCAGTTTCATTTCTTCGATGTACCGGTATTCGCGGGTTTGTACAAGCGAGCCCTTGCGGTCATTCTCATTGGAGTCGAGGTAAATATGATCAGCCAGGTGAACCCATGCCTGCAGCATCCCTTCCAGGGTGTCCAGCCAGATCACGGTCTGGATACCGGAAATAGCGCGCGCTTCTTCCACGCGCAGCCGGCGGCCGTCCCATTTTTCTTTTAGTTCGTTTGGCCGCACCAGCACGAGTACTTCCCTGTATTTCGGATCGGGATGATCCGGAAATACCACGAGCATGGAATCTTCCTGCACCACCCCCGTGAGCCAGTACAGGTCGCTGTTTTGCCTGAATTTGTACGTGGCATCGCCATTGGAAGGCATTTCATCGTTGCTGACAAAAAGCGCGATCGAAGCGGGTAACAGTTCCTTTGCAAACCGTTGCCGGTTTCTGGTGAAGAGCATCGGATTCAGGGGAAGATATTTCATGAAATCAAAAGTATATAGGATTATCCGTCCCGAAACTACCCTTCATAGATAATAAATTAGAATATGACACGAAATTGGGTACTGAAACCGGGGAAAATCTTGTTTTTGAAAAAAATAATTGTGAAATTTTACAGATTTACGAATAAAAATGCCATCTTGGCAAACGAATTCGAACGGCCTCTAACATTGCTTACCATTTGACGGCGGTTGACAGTTGATTTTTACGACAGCATTGCGGAAATGGCTCCGGTTGCTGGTCACACATCAGCAGTCAACCGTCCCTTTTTTTAGAACAAGCCATACAACTGCGCGTCGATGCGGTTGATGATTTCTCCGAGGTGTTCTTCATTTTCAGGAAAGCGGTTTTTATCTACATTGATCACCAGCAACGCTCCTTCTTTATAACCGTCGATCCATTTATTATAGAGGTCATTGAGTCTTTTCAAATAATCCAGCCGGATATTCTCTTCATATTCTCTTCCTCTTTTCTGAATTTGTCCAACCAGCGTCGGCACCGAAGCCTGCAGATAAATCAGCAGGTCGGGCGGCTGCACCATTCTTTTGAGTGTCTGAAAAAATTGGAAATAGTTATTGTAATCCCTTTTGCTCATGAGTCCCATATCATGCAGATTGGGCGCGAAGATGTGGGCGTCTTCATAGATGGTGCGGTCCTGGATCACCGTCTCGGTGCCACTGTAAATTTCCAGTAACTGATTCAGGCGGTTGTTCAGGAAAAAAATCTGGAGGTTAAAGCTCCAGCGCGGCATGTCTTCATAAAAATCATTGAGGTATGGATTGTGGTCCGCGTCTTCAAATTGTGGAATCCAGCGATAGTGCTTGCTGAGCAATTCGGTGAGGGTTGTTTTGCCCGCACCGATGTTACCGGCCACTGCAATATGCTTGGGTTTCTTGCTCTTTGCCATTGTTTAAAAGTAAAGGCTAAAATCTGAAATATAAAATATAACGGATCACGCGTGGTAATCCAATCCGATCGCAGATCGCACGAGCGCCAGTGTTTCCCTGGCGCTGTTTCTTGCCTTCTCGGCGCCCTTCGCCAGCACGGCATTCATGAAAGCGGTGTCCTGCTGCAGCTGGAATGCTTTTTCGCGGATGGGCCGGATAAAATCAATCATGTCCTGCGCCAGTTGCTTTTTCATATCGCCATAACGGATTTGACATTCGTTGAAATCCGTATCAAACCGGGCTGTCGTATCGGCCGTACTCACGAGCTGCATCAGCGTAAACAGTCCCTGGATATAGGCCGGTTTCACACTGTTCTTTTCTTTCGGTCCTTCGTCCGTCTTTGCCTTCAGGATTTTTTTCCGGATAGCATCGTCTTCGTCGGCGAGATAAATGGTATTGTTTTGATTTTCGCTCTTGCTCATTTTTCCGCTGCCGTCGAGACTCTGGATCTTCACGAGTTCGTTGCCATAATTAAACGCCTGCGGTACCGGAAACACCTCACCGTAACGGTGATTGAATCTTTCGGCGAAATTGCGGGTCATTTCCACATGCTGTTCCTGGTCTTTGCCAACGGGCACCTTCAGGGCACGATGGATCAGGATATCGGCAGCCTGCAGCACCGGGTAGGTAAGCAGGCCGGCGTTCACGTTTTCCGGCTGTTGCCGAACTTTGTCCTTGAAGGTGACCGTTTTTTCAAGTTCACCCTTATAGGCCAGCATATTAAGATAAAGGTATAGTTCGGCGATCTCGGGAATATCGCTTTGCAGGTAGATGACGCATTTGTCAGGGTCGAGACCACCGGCAAGCAGTTCTGCCACCAGCCGGTGCACATTGCTTTTCAGGTGTCGGGTATCGCTGTGGGTGGTGAGGCTGTGCCAGTCGGCCACGAAGAAAAAACAGGCATATTCGTCCTGCATGCGGACCCAGTTCCGCAGCGCGCCGAAATAATTGCCGAGGTGGAGAAAACCGGTGGGGCGGATGCCGCTTAAAACTTTCTCTTTTTGTGTTGTCATGAAGTCGCGAAGATAACCCATGAAACCATTATTTTTGTCCGTAATCACCGATTATGGAAGTAAACGATCAGCTCATCGACCAGCTCTGCAAACTCGCCTGCCTGGAGTTTGACGAGGCGGGGAAAGCTGAAATAAAAAAGGATCTGGAGAAAATGATCGGCTTCGTCGAAAAACTCAACGAAATCGATACGACCGGCATAGAACCTTTGCTGTACATGGGGGATGAGATGGATGTGTTCAGGGAGGATGAACTGATGGAAGCCCTGCCCCGTGAGAAAGCCCTTGCCAACGCCCCGCAGGCTGACCATGTTTTTTTTAAAGTGCCCAAAGTGGTGAAGAACCCCGGGGATGAATCATAACGGATACGCTTAACCGAAAAATTATTTATGGACCAGGGCATCATACAGCTTGAAAATATCCGGAAGAGTTACTTCATGGGTAAGCAGGCCATCGAAGTGCTTAAAGGAATCAACCTGCGTATTTTCAAAAACGAATACGTCGCGCTCATGGGTCCTTCCGGCTCCGGAAAGAGCACGCTGATGAATATCCTCGGATGCCTGGATTCGCCGACAGCGGGTGCCTATATCCTCGCCGGTCAGGACGTGAGCCAGATGGAAGACGATGCGCTGGCCGAAGTGCGGAACAAGGAAATCGGTTTTGTATTTCAACAGTTCAACCTCCTGCCGCGCTTGACGGCCGCCGAAAATGTGGCCCTCCCCCTCGTGTATGCCGGTGTCGCCAAAAAAACAAGGATAGAAATGGCCATGGACGTGCTTGAAAAAGTAAGTCTCACGGACAGAAGTCATCACAAACCAAACGAACTGTCCGGCGGACAATGTCAACGCGTGGCCATCGCCCGGGCGCTGATCAACAACCCGTCGCTGATCCTGGCCGATGAGCCCACCGGGAACCTGGATACCAAGACTTCCATCGAGATCATGGAGATCTTCAACAAGATCCAGGCCGGCGGCAACACCGTGGTGCTGGTGACGCACGAGGAAGATATCGCGGCCTATGCCCACCGGGTCGTGCGCCTGCGCGACGGGGTGATCGAAACCGACAAACGGAACGCTGACCGCTTACAGCCTGCCTAAACCACTGACATGGCGCTGAAAATCTATACAAAAACCGGTGATGGCGGCATGACCAGCCTGATCGGCGGCACGAAAGTCCCCAAAAGCAATATCCGTATCGACAGCTATGGTACGGTGGACGAACTGAATTCTTTTGTCGGCCTGCTTTCCGATCTGCTGCCTGAGGCCGCCGAACGGTCTCTCCTGAAAGAAATCCAGGACCGGCTGTTTACCATCGGCGCTTCCCTGGCCTGCGATCCGGCCAAAGACATCGCGCTGAAGATCCCCGACCTGCATGCCGCCGATGTCAGTCTCCTCGAAAAAGAAATTGACCGCATGAACGGGTCTTTGCCGGCTATGAAGTCGTTTATCCTGCCGGGTGGTCATCCGGCTATTTCGAATGCGCATATCTGCCGTTGTGTTTGCCGCCGGGCGGAAAGGATCTGTGTGGAGCTGGCGGAAGCCGAAGGGATCGAAGCGCTGATCCTGGTCTACCTGAACCGCCTCAGCGATTATTTCTTCGTGCTGGCCCGTTTTGTCGCGCATCAGCTGCAGGTGCCGGAACTCAGCTGGAAACCAAGGGTCTAAGCGGTAATTTTCCCGTCTTTCATATGGAGTGTCCGGTCGCTCATCGTGGCGAGGTCTTCGTTGTGCGTCACGATCAGAAAAGTCTGGTTGAAGGTGGACCTGAGTTCAAAAAACAGCTGATGAAGCTCCCGGGCATTGGCAGAATCCAGGTTACCGGTAGGTTCGTCCGCAAAAATAATGTCGGGACTGTTGATCAGGGCACGGCAAACCGCCACCCGCTGCTGTTCCCCACCGGATAAAGCGCCTGGTTTATGGTCGATCCGGTGACCGACCCCCAGGGTTTTGAGGAGTTCGCGGGCCTTTTCGCCCACTTCCGCCTTTTTCCTGCCTGCGATCCATCCGGGGATGCATACGTTTTCGAGCGCCGTAAATTCCGGCAGCAGGTGATGAAACTGAAAAACAAAGCCGATATGCCGGTTACGGAAGGCCGCCAGCGTGGTCCCTTTCAGCTGGGTGAGGTTTTTTTGCTCCAGGATGATGTCTCCGGAAGCGGGTTCGTCGAGCGTACCCAGGATATGCAGCAGGGTGCTTTTGCCGGATCCCGAAGGGCCCACCATGCTCACGATCTCGCCTTTTTGTACGTCGATGTCCACCCCCTTCAATACCCACAATTCACCGTAATTCTTCCTGATATTCCTGGCCGACAGGATGGTTTGGTTATTTCCGGAACCCATAGGCCGCAAACCTACAGGTTCAGACCCGATTTTCAGCAAGTTCTGCCGCAGATAAATGGTATTTGGTAGTTTGATTAATAAAATTACTTTTGCGAAAAATTCGGAAGGAGTTATTCCGCCATGTTTTCGAACAAACCTGTTATCTCCGGCCTTATTAGAAACAACACTAAACTTTAGGACGATGTTCTGGACACTTGAATTAGCCAGTTACCTGGAAGACGCACCCTGGCCCGCCACCAAAGATGAATTGATCGATTATGCCATCCGGTCCGGCGCACCGATCGAAGTGGTGGAAAACCTGCAGGAGCTGGAAGATGAAGGGGAAATTTATGAAGGCATCGACGATATCTGGCCCGATTACCCAAGCCAGGAAGACTTTTTCTTCAACGAAGACGAATACTGATACAATTCCGGCATGATATGGAAAGTCTCCCGCAGCAGCAGGAGACTTTTTTTTATTTGATCTCTGGCGCAAAACTTTTCTCCATCGCCAGCACCACTGCTTCGGTAACGCCGGTAAAGGAAAACCCGCCATCGTGGAACAGGTTCTGCATCGTCACCATCTTTGCCAGATCGCTGAACAGCATCGCCACAAAGCCCGCACAATCGTCCGCACTGGCATTGCCCAGCGGACTCATCTTTTCCGCATAGGCATGAAAGCCATCGAATCCTTTCACGCCGCTGCCGGCCGTGGTATTCGTCGGCGACTGGGAAACGGTATTGATCCGCACTTTCTTTTTGATACCGTAATGATAGCCGAAACTGCGGGAAACACTTTCCAGCAGGGCTTTGGCATCCGCCATTTCGCTGTAATCGGGAAATACGCGCTGGGCGGCAATATAAGTGAGCGCCACAACGCTGCCCCAGTAGTTGATGGCATCCAGCTGATAGGCCGTTTGCAGCAGGCGGTGAAGCGACATCGCGGAAATATCAAGTGTTTTCTGGTTGAATCCGTAATCCAGCCCTGTGTACGGCTTTCCTTTGCGCATGTTTACACTCATGCCCACTGAATGCAGGATAAAATCAATCTTGCCGCCAAAATGATCCATGGCGCCTTCCAGCAATTTCTTCAGGTCATCGGAATTGGTGACGTCGGCGCCGATCACCGGTGCTTTCACCGCTTCGGCGAGTTTGTTGATCTCCCCCATCCGTAAGGCCACAGGCGCATTGGTCAGTACCAGTTCAGCACCTTCTTCATAACAACGCAGCGCGGTTCTCCATGCCAGTGATTTCTCATCCAGCGCACCAAAAATGATTCCTTTCTTCCCTTTCAGCAATTGATATGGCATAGAAGCAATTTGATTTGACGCAAAAGTAAGAAGTTATTTTTATCAGCCTGCGCTCTATTCAGGCTACCCCCAAGTTTTTGTATATTAACAGCCACAACCATCAACCTCCCCTGTATGCGCCTGATCATGCGTGCCGCTGCCATTGTTTCCATTCTTTTTATTTTATTTTCATGCAACCGGAGTATGGTTCACCTGGACTATACCAATGCAAAAGATGAAGTGCCGCCACTCGGCAATCTGACTTTCCGTTTCAACAAAGCGCTCCTGCCCGATTCACTGACGAACCGCTGGGATTCGGCCCACTATATCCGGTTTGAACCCGCCATCGCCGGCAGGTTCCGCTGGGAACGTCCCGACGAACTTGTATTCTCCCCGGCACAGCCGCTGGCGCCTGCCACCACCTATCATGCGACCCTGCAAAACGATCTCTTGCAGTACAGCAAGGCGGGCAAACTGTCCGGCCAGGAGCCGATCGAGTTTCATACGGCGGCCCTCGCGCTCGAAAACAGCAATATCAGCTGGGTAGCGCCGGATGGTAACAACCGTAACGGCATCCCGCAGCTCGACCTCCGCTTCAACTACAGCGTGGACCCCAACCTGCTCAAGGAAAAAATGAAACTGTCCGTCGATGGTCAGCCCGTCGTCTTTAACCTGCAGACACTTTCGGCCGCACAAACCATTTCCGTCCGGATCGCCGGCGTGAAGATGGAAGACAAGGACTATGAAGTAAAGATTTCGATCGAAAAAGGCATCGTACCGCAGGGCGGTGTAAATCCGACCGCTGCCGATGTAACGGCCAGCGCCATCATTTCCTCTCCCTTTGTACTGAAGATAAACGAAGTGAATGCAGAACCCGACGGATTGGGCGCACGCATCCACGTGATCACCAGCCAGCAGGTGGTGGAAGCCGAATTGCTTTCGCATATCAAATTAAATCCCGGCGCAAAATTCAATACAGAGATCACCGACGACGGATTCAATATCAAAAGTGACAATATCGATGTAGCCGTCAGCTACCTACTCACCATCCGTAAAGGTCTCCGCGGTGTGATCGGCGGCGTGTTACCCGAAGACTACAACAACAATGTGGCTTTTGGTGAAATCGAGCCATCGATCAGTTTTGCCAACAGCAAGGGCGTCTATCTATCCGCCAAAGGCGAAAAAAACATCGAGATAAAAATCACGAGTCTTCAAAAAGTTAAGATCATCATCTCTAAAGTATATGAGAATAATTTGTTGAGCGCCGCAAAGAACGGATACGAACCCCAGGAAAGTGGCTCGGACGACAACAGCGAATACAGCGAAAACAGCAATGTAAATGCCGTGCTGGGAGATGTGATCTACGAGCAGGAGATAGATCCGCGCACGCTTCCAAAATATGGCAGCAGCCGGCTGCTGAATTTCAATTTTCAGGATAAGCTACCCGATCAGAAAGGCATCTATCACCTGTCGGTGCGTTCCACGAAAGATTACTGGCTGCGCGACAGCCGCTTCATTTCGCTCTCCGATATCGGGCTGATCGCCCGCGAAGCCACCGACAAACTGCTGGTGTTTGCCAACTCGATCCAGACATCGGCGGCGCTGAAGGGCGTGAACATCATCGCCTATGGTGCCAACAACCAGGTGCTGGGTTTGGGCGCCACCAACGACGATGGCGTGGCAGAACTCAAATATACCCGCCGAGAATTCGCGGGTTTCAAACCCGCGATGATCATCGCCAAAACGGAAGACGATTTTAACTACCTGCCCTTTTCTTCCACCCATATCAATACCTCCCGTTTCGATGTGGGCGGCAAGCGCATCAACAGCTCCGGTCTCGACGCATTCATCTATCCGGAAAGGGATATTTATCGCCCAGGAGAAAAAATCAATTTTTCCGCCATCGTGCGCGATAACCAGTGGCGCTCACCGGGCGAGCTGCCCGTGAAACTGAAACTGCTTTTACCCAACGGAAAAGAATTTAAAAATTTTCGTAAAACGCTCAATGAGCAGGGATCGCTCGACGGCAGCATCGACCTGGCCGTCACGGCCATCACCGGCACCTACTCGCTGGAATTGTACACATCCAACGACGTGCTGCTGACGACGCAGCCCTTCCGGATCGAGGAATTCGTGCCCGACCGCATCAAAGTAGAAGCGAAACTCGACAAAGCGTTTCTTGAACCGGGCGTCAAATCCACGCTCTCGATCAAAGCGGCCAATTTTTTCGGTCCGCCGGCCGCCGACCGCAACTACGAATGTGAGATCCAGGTGAAACAACGGAGCTTCCAGTCAAAGAAATATCCGGCCTTCGATTTCAGTCTCACGAACCAAAAGAGTTTTTTTGATAAAGTGCTGCTGCAGGGTAAGACAAACGCAGCGGGGGAGGCAACAGAAACCTATGCCGTGCCAGATATTTATAAAAACCTTGGTCTCCTGCAGGCTGATTTTTATACGACTGTTTTTGATGAAACGGGAAGGCCGGTGAGCAGACTTACTTCGGCAAATATTTTTACGCAACCGCTTTATTTCGGCGTCGCCGATGACGGCAACTATTATTATGCGCTTAACAAGCCCGTGCTGTTTCCGCTGATCGCGCTGGACAAAGATGAACACCTGCAAAGCGGTGTCACGGCATCCGTAGACATAGTGAAACATGAATACCGCACCGTGATCTCGAAAAGCGGCGCTTATTTCCGCTATGAATCGCAAAAACAGGACGTGGTCGTTGCATCGAACCTCGTAAAAGTGGGTGGAGAAAATACAAAGTTTGCTTTTACACCGCGCTCACCCGGTGACTATGAAATCCGCGTATCGATCCCCGGAGCGAACAGTTATGCCAGCCGTTCATTTTACAGTTATGGTGGCTGGGGCAGCGACAATAATAATTTTGAAGTCAACAATGAAGGCCAGATCGACATCCAGGTGGATAAAGCATCTTACTTCAGCGGCGAAACGGTCAAGGCATTATTCAAAACACCGTTCAGCGGGCGAATGCTGGTGACATTGGAAACCGACAAGCTGATCAGTTATCAATACCTGACCGTAGATCAGCGGACGGCCACCCTCGATTTGAAACTTACGGCGGAGGCGCTCCCCAATGCATATATCACCGCCACGCTGTTCAAACCCCACGGCATGTCGGACATCCCGCTGACGGTCGCGCACGGATTTCAGAATATCATGGTGGAAGAAAAAAGCCGGAAGATGGCGGTACAGATCCTGGCGCCGGCCTCGGTACGTTCTCACACGCATCAGCATATCGTGGTGAAAGCGGCGCCGAATAGTCCGGTTACGCTGAGTGCCGTCGACAATGGCGTGCTGCAGGTCTCCAGTTTTGAAACCCCGGATCCTTATGCTTATTTCTATGCCAAGCGCGCGCTGTCAGTGGATGGGTATGATCTTTATCCATTGCTGATGCCGGAACTCAGGGCAAGACTGAGCAGCACGGGTGGTGACGGCGAACAGGATATGAGCAAGCGCACCAATCCCATGCCGGCCAAACGAATCAAAATCCTATCATACTGGAGCGGCACCCGGCAGACGGGCAGCAATGGCGAAGCCGGTTTCGATGTTGATATTCCTGCTTTCTCCGGCGAAGTGCGGCTGATGGCCGTTGCTTATAAAAACGAAGCCTTTGGTTCCGGCGAGGCGAAGATGAAGGTCGCCGATCCGATTGTGCTGAGTACGGCGCTGCCGCGATTTTTGTCGCCCGCCGATTCGATTTCGGTGCCGGTGACGGTGACGAATACGACGGACCATGCCGCCAGCGGATCGGCCGTGCTCCAGGCGACCGGCGCCGTGCAGGTAACAGGTGCAGCAACGGAAAATTTCAATATACCGGCGAACAGCGAAAAGCGGTTGACCTTCACCGTGATCGCCAAACCGGAAATCGGCACCGGAAAAATCAGCGTGGCAGTGAATGCGCTGGGAGAAAAATTCTCCGATGAAACGG
>CAZZYD010000047.1:14768-16479 GCA_964658175.1 uncultured Puia sp.
GGGCGGCGGCGACCTGCTTGGCGGTGCAGGCGGACATCAGCGTGCGGCCGGCCGCCGGACTGCAGAAAGAAAGCCTGAGTGGTACGGTTGCGGGTAACAGCAGCAAGACCTTTGCACCGCGCACAGATTTCATTCCATCCAGTGTGTCCACCCGCCTTACGCTGAGCCGTTTTCCGGCCGTGGGCCTTGCCAAATATTTGAAGTATCTCGTGCAATATCCCTATGGCTGTACCGAGCAAACCGTTTCGGCGGCTTTCCCGCAATTGTATGTGACCGATATCGCGGCGGTATTGCAAACGAGCGCGGGCAGCAGCCAGACGGTCACCACCAATGTGGAAGAAGCGATCCGCAAAATCAGGATGCGGCAGTTATACAGCGGGGCGGTGACGCTTTGGGACAATGAAGGAACGGAGAACTGGTGGACGACTGTCTATGCCGCCCATTTTCTCCTCGAAGCCTCGAAGGCGGGGTATGACGTCGATAAGGGATTGCAGGAAACGATGCTTGGATATCTCGCTGCGCAACTGAAAGAGAAAAAGACGATTCCGTATTATTATAACCGGACCCAGGAAAAAAAGATTGTCCCGAAGGAGTTGATTTATTCACTGTATGTGCTGGCGCTGGCCAACCGCCCGAACCTGGGGGTGATGAATTATTATAAATCGAATCCGCAGCTGCTGAGCCTGGATTGCAAATACCTGCTGGCCGCGACCTATGCCCTTACCGGCGATCAGAAAAGTTTTCAGCAGTTTCTGCCTTCGCAGTTTTCGGGCGAGGAATCGATGCCACAATCGGGCGGCAGCTTTTATTCAGATATCCGGGATGAGTCGCTGGCATTGTCCGTGCTGCTGGATGCCGATCCCAACAATACGCAGATCCCGGTGATGGCCAAACATGTGTCTGATAAACTGAATCTGCGCAGCTGGTACAGTACCCAGGAAATTGCCTTCAGTTTCCTGGCGCTGGGCAAGATCGCACGGAAAGCCGCCACATCGAATGTTACGGCCACCGTGACGGTGAATGGAAAAACCGTGGGCAACATGACGGGCAGCGACCTTACGCTGAGCAGCGCGCAGTTACAGCATGGTCAGGTCGAGCTGCATACCAGCGGAAGCGGCAAACTATATTATTTCTATGAGCAGGAAGGGATCTCCGCCACCGGTGCGGTAAAAGAGGAAGACAGTTACCTGAAAATCCGTAAACGGTTTTTCGACCGCAATGGCCGTCCGTTGAACGGAAATGTATTCAAACAAAACGACCTGATCGTGGTGCAGCTTACACTGGAAAAATCTTTTTCTACACCAGTTGATAATATCGTGGTCACCGACCTGTTGCCGGCAGGGTTTGAAATTGAAAATCCACGGACCAAGGACGTGCCGGGCATGGAGTGGATCAAAGATGGCGATGCGCCGACTTCCGTCGATGTCCGCGACGACCGGATCAATTTATTTGTTGATGCCGGCAGCGCCAGGCAGACATATTATTATGCGGTGCGCGCCGTTTCTCCGGGAGTGTATAAAGGCGGGGTGGTGAGCGCCGATGCGATGTATAACGGGGAGTATCATTCGTATCAGCGTGGTGGTACGATTCGCGTCGAATAATTGTTTCACGCGGGGAAGGTTTCACGAGGCGAGGCTTTCACGCGACGACGCAACGGATGCGCAACGGCGCAACGGATGAGCAATAGGATTTTCCGTCTTCATCAGCCACT
>CAZZYD010000047.1:16489-17161 GCA_964658175.1 uncultured Puia sp.
GTATTGAAATAAAGTGTCTTGATGTTCTCTCGTTTTCTGTAGCGCCGTTGCGCATCCGTTGCGTCGTTGCGTGAAAAAACCGGGTGAACCAGAGCTAAATTGGCTTTCTTAATGCGATCGACAACTCTTCCAACTGTTTTTCATCGATCGTCGATGGCGCATCGAGCATCACGTCGCGGCCGCTGTTATTTTTCGGGAATGCGATGAAATCGCGGATACTTTCGCTGCCTCCGAGGATCGAGCAAAGCCGGTCGAAACCGAAAGCGATGCCGCCATGCGGCGGAGCGCCGTACTCGAAAGCGCCGAGCAAAAATCCGAATTTATGGTTTGCCTCTTCGCGGGTCATCCCCAGCGCGTCGAACATTTTTTCCTGTAGTGCCCGCTGGTAGATGCGGATGGAGCCTCCACCGATTTCATTGCCGTTTAATACCATGTCGTAGGCATTCGCCTTGATGCCGGCATAGGGATGCTGGAGGTAGGTGTCCGCATTTTCTATCACCGGATTATTCCTGATCATGATATCGATGTGGTCGGGCTTGGGCGCGGTAAACGGATGGTGGCGGGCCACCCAGCGGTTATCCGGTTCGCTGTATTCAAACAACGGAAAATCGATTACCCAAAGCAGCTTGAACTCCGTCTTTTTCCTGAATCCGAGGCGTTCACCCATTTCGA
>CAZZYD010000048.1:0-17085 GCA_964658175.1 uncultured Puia sp.
CTCAGCATAACAAAGCGCCCGGAATCACGCCGGCCGCTTTTATTTTTTCCACCCGGCACAGCAATTGCCCTTGGACTGAAACAGCCATTGTATGCCACTCAGCGCTGCAGACATCATCACGCTTCCGAAGGCACCGCTCGATACGGTGGCTGGCTATCAAAACCTGACACTGACGCAGTTCAATGACCATGTAATTCGGTTAAGCACGATGACAAGTCCTTTTTACTGGCACTATCATCCAAATTCCGATGAGACTTTCCTGGTGATGGAAGGGATTCTGTTGCTCGACCTGGAAGACACCACGCTTGAACTGGCACAAGGTCAGATGATCACCGTGCCTGCCAATACGGCCCATCGTACCCGGCCCAAAGGAACGATTTCGGTTAACCTGACATTTGAAAGAAATTCCATAGAAACCGTTCGACTCGAATACATACCTACATAACCATGATAAAATACGCGCTGCTAGGACTACTGGCAGGTCTCTCGGCGGGCCTGTTGTTTGCCCCGGACAAGGGATCGGCTACCCGCAAAAAATTAATGAAGCCTGTCGACGATGAAATCGACCGCTGGACAGCAAAAGGAAAAGGATTGATCGATAAAATGTCGGACGCCATTGACCGTGGCATGCCGGTATAGTCCAAGAATCAATTATCCGTTATTTTGAGCATTCTCAATCAGGGGCATAACTATTGCCTTTGAGTTGATAAAACCATCAAACATGAAAGTCATTCAAACTTACGGTTCAATCGCCTTGCTGGCCATGTCCATTCTATCCTGCAACAGCGGCACCACGGATCCGAAAAAAGCAGCCGACAGTACCAACAACGCCATGGTCGATAGCGCAAAGAAGGCGGATACGGTGGCAACGGCAAACAGCCATACCGCAGACATGAAAAATGACGCGGCTTTTGCAGTAGCTGCCGCTGATGGCGGACAACTGGAAGTGGATCTCGGCAAAATGGCCGCCGAACGCGGTACCACCAAACAGATCAAAGCATTGGGTGCGATGATGGCGAAAGACCATTCAAAAGCAAATACAGAACTCAAGGCGATCGCGATGGCGAAAAATATCACGCTCCCGGACGCCCTGAGTGATAAATGTCAGAAGATGAAAGATGACCTGGCTGCCAAGAAAGGGGCTGATTTTGACAAAGCGTATGCAGATCTGATGGTAAGCGATCATAAAGAAGATATAGACGATTTTAAAAAAGAAGCCGATAAAGGGATGGATGCTACCTTAATGACTTTTGCCAAAAATACCCTGCCTACGCTGGAACATCACCTGATGATGTCAGAAGAAGCAAAGAAAACAACGAATAAATAATTTTCCGGCAAAAGAATTTGTTGGTGTGTGGTTGGATAGTGTGAGTGACCCCCTTGGGTCACTTTTTTTATTTGGACAGAGCGCTGTATCAGCGCCGCCGCTTCACCGTTCGTATTCGATACATATTCCGGGAGCAAATTTTCATTAACTTATTTACAATCAATTCATTGTTTGATTGGCATTATTTTGCGGCCCATTCAGCATGATGATCAAAAACTACTTCAAAACCGCCTGGCGGCACCTGCTCCACGGAAAGATGTATTCCGTAGTGAACATCGTTGGCTTAGCCCTCGGCATCGCCGTTGTTATACTGATTGGTGCCTGGTCTTACGATGAAATAACTTTTGACCGGCAATTTGAACATTACGACCGCATTGCGCAGGTTGAACAAAACCTGATCAACAACGACGAAATCGATACCTGGGCGAACTCCCCTTTTCCACTGGCGGAGGTTTTGCGGAAAGACTATGGTAGTCATTTCAAATATGTGGTGATGAGCGCCGACATTCAAAATGATCATCTGCTGGCGAATGGCGACAAAAAAATAAAACAGGACGGTGGTTTTTTTGAAAGCGATGCCCCCGAGATGTTCAGTCTGGCGATGCTGACCGGAAACAGAAAAGCTTTGCAGGATCCCTCATCCATCCTGTTGTCGGCTTCGGCAGCAAAGGCGTTTTTTGGCGCTGCAGATCCGATCAACAAACTTGTAAAAGTCGATGGCCTGCCCCCGCTGCGTGTGGCTGCTGTGTACGCCGACTTCCCCCGGAATTCAACTTTTGCAGACATTCATTTCATGGGTTCCTGGAATTTCTTTTTCAACCATACCCCCTGGCTGAATACCATCGACGACCCCTGGCGCCCGAACTTCACCAAGCTTTTCGTTCAGCTGAACGACCACGAAAATTTTGCGGAGGCATCGCTCGCCATCAGGGACGCGAAACTCAAAAATATCAATACCGATCTTCAAAAAAAGAAACCGGCGCTTTTTCTTCACCCGATGGCCAAATGGCATTTGTACGCACAATTCAAAAACGGCGTCAATACCGGCGGCGCGATCCAATATGTGTGGATGTTTGGCATCATCGGCTTATTTGTGCTGTTGCTCGCCTGCATAAATTTCATGAATCTTTCTACCGCCCGCAGCGAGAAACGCGCAAAGGAAGTGGGTATCCGGAAAACCCTGGGGTCGCTGAGGAAAACGCTCGTATTGCAATTCTATATCGAATCCCTGCTCACGGTATGCTGCGCCTATCTTTTGTCATTGCTCCTGGTGGCACTGTCTCTGCCGTTTTTTAATTCGGTGGCGCATAAGAATATGCATATCATGTGGACCCATCCGCTGTTCTGGCTCACCAGCCTGGGCTTTATTCTTGTCACATCCTTTGCTGCCGGAAGCTATCCGGCCCTGTATCTGTCTTCTTTCAAACCCGTCAGTATTCTGAAAGGAACCTTTAAAGCGGGACGCTTTGCCGCCCTCCCGCGAAAAGCCCTGGTGGTCGTACAGTTTTCCGTATCGATTGCGCTGATTATTGCGACCATTGTCATCTATCAGCAGATTCAATACGCCAAGGACAGGCCCGTAAATTATACACGGGCGGACCTGCTCAATATACCCGTCAGCAACCCGACGGTCCATGCACATTTTGAAGCAGTGAAAGCCGAACTCCTGGCCACCGGCGCAGTATCCGGCGTAGCTGAATCTTCCATCCCGACCTCCAATGTATGGAACAGCACCAGCGGCCTGAGCTGGCAGAACAAGGATCCGAATTTTTCGATCGACTTCGGCGCAGCCTACACCTCGGTAGATTATGGAAAAACGATTGGCTGGCAGATAAAACAGGGCAGGGATTTTTCACGTGATTTCGTGACGGATTCTTCCGGACTGATCATCAATGAAGCGGCTGCCCGGACCATGAATCTGGCCCATCCCGTCGGTCAGCGCATCATTTGGTTTGACCAGCCGTTTACGATCATTGGTGTGGTCGGAAACATGATCACCGGCTCGCCGTACGAAGAGCCAAAGCCGCTTATTTTCAATGAACTTACCGGTCCGGGCGACTATGTCGTGTTGAAACTGCAGCACGGCGTGGCTACTTCGGCAGCGCTGCACAAAATAGAAACCATATTTAAAAAGTATAATCCGGAACAGCCGTTCGAATACAGTTTTATAGATCTCGAGTACGCAAAAAAATTCACCGATGAAGAACGGGTCGGCAATCTGGCGGGTTTCTTCGCCTCGCTGGCGGTCATCATCTCCTGTCTGGGTTTATTCGCGCTGGCATCCTTTGTGGCGGAACAACGCAAAAAAGAAATTGGCGTACGGAAAGTTTTGGGCGCTTCTGTATTCAGTCTGTGGAATTTATTAAGCAGGGAATTTGTTGTGCTTGTCGTGATTGCCTTCCTCCTTGCGGCACCGGTGGCCTATTACAGCATGCAAAGCTGGCTGCAAAACTATTCGTACCGGACGGTCATTTCGCCGGTCATCTTCCTGGCCACCGGCGCATTGGCTTTACTCATTACGCTGGCGACCGTCAGTTTTCAATCGATCCGCGCAGCGCTGATCAACCCGGTGAAAAGTTTACGGACAGAATGAGCGGGATGGCATGATGTTTCAATAGTTAGGATGAACGAATTGAAAATCACCAAAAAATCATTTTATGGATGTCAAGAACAATGATGAGCACAAGGAAGGTCCCGTAACCTCAATGATTGAAGATCAAACCGCAAAAATCCCTTCGGATGTTTTTTTGTACAGCGCCCTGGGAGCGATTGCTTTATCGCTCGGCCTGAAGATCGCCGGGAAAAAACATGAAGCCCTTTTTGTCGGGCAGTGGGCTGCCCCTTTTTTGCTGCTGGGACTGTATAACAAAGTCGTGAAAGTAGCGGGCCATGACAAGGCGGACGCTTCCATGAGTAAGTAATCCCGGTTACGTCATCCTCAACAATTAAAAAATCAAGTGGCCCCTCCAGCCACTTTTTTTATGTGCCCATAGAATAAAAATTGGCAATTTTGTAAAGTATACTTTACATTTGGTAAATAATACCTTACAAAATGAAGCCGACCTTTCTATTTCCCCGATGGTGTCGCTACCTGGGCTGGGGACTTGTGATCCTTCACATTCCTTTGACGATGATCGGAAAAGCGAATGGGATGATCAATATTATGGACTGGGAGCCCACAAGTGAGCCAATTTTTACCGGCGAGCATTTGTATTTTATTTTCACGACCTTGCTGGTGGTGGCCGGATTATTTCTGGTGGCTTTTGCGAAAGAGCGCATCGAAGATGAACAACTCTGGCAACTGCGTCTCGACTCCCTGCGCTGGTCTATTTTCATCAACTACATCCTCCTCCTCATCGGATTAATATTTTCCAACGACACCCGGCATATCCTGGAACTCGATCTGATCATCCCATTGTTGTTCTTTATCATCCGTTTCCGCTGGGTAATTTTTAAACTCAATCAAACCATCAGCCGGGATGAAAAATAATATCCGCGTGGAAAGAGCGATCAAAAATATCACGCAATCCGAGCTGGCCCAGGCGGTGGGAGTTTCACGGCAAACGATTCACGCGATCGAAAGCAACAAATATGTACCCTCTACGGTACTCGCCCTGAAAATCGCCCGCTTATTCGGAAAAAATATAGAAGCCATTTTCACTTTGGAAGAAACTGATTAAACATGATACGATGAAAAAACAAACCTTCTTCGCGCCGGTCTTGTCAATTCCCAACGGGACGACAGACATCGAATTTTATAAGCAAGCTTTCAGAGCCATAGAAATAAATCGGTTTTCCGATGATGACGGAACGGTTCACAATGCCGAGCTGGAAATCGATGGTGCGCTGTTCCATCTGCACGAACAGACGAAACCCTATACGGCAAGTCCGGCCACCCTCCGGGGCACAACCGTCACGATTGGTTTGTTTGTAGCGGATGTAGATGCCGTGATCGCTCAGGCGGTTGCTGCCGGCGCAACGGTGATTTCACCGGCGGAGGATTATTTTTACGGGTATCGGCAGGGAGAGATCATGGATCCGTTCGGGCACCGGTGGATGATTGAAAAAGCGATTCACTTATTAGAAAAATAGCATTTTCGGCAGTCCAGCATTTTGGTTTGGATGCCGGTGTCTGGTGTCCCTACTGCATCGGTGTGTCAATTTGAGTAACAGGCTGATCATGATAAGTTCAATGAACCGTTCAATAAAATGATCAGCTTACTGTAAAACAACAACTGTTAAAACTGGTTTTGGAACGTATTTATGATGTATGTATTCCTCGACAATTTTTAAATCAAACTACTTAGACTTTCGCTGGATCACCCGCTTTTTAGTAGGCACTTCCATCCCAATTAGTCTCCCCCAGGGTTTCATTTCAGGTAAGCGGTCAAAGATGATTTTTAATACCCCTATGAATGGAATGGATAAGAACATACCCGATATTCCCCAAAGCGCTCCACCCAGCAACACGACGACGATTGAAACCAACGCATTGATTTTGACTTTTGAAGCAACGATATAGGGAACCAAAAAATGATTATCGACAAACTGTATGAATCCGTAAGACACCACAATCCAAATGGTTGCGGAAAAACCATCCATCGTAACCAGGGCAATCAGCACCGGGAGTATGACAGCGATGATGCCTCCGATGAAAGGAAGTACATTCAGCAGCGCGCCGAGCACACCCAGCAAAACGGCATAAGGAACGCCAATCAAAAGCAAAGCGGCACTGTCTAGGATAGCTACAATAAGGGCTTCCAACAGCAAGCCAAACATATAACTCTGGATGGCTCCTTTTGTCTGCACAAGCACAACGCTTACGACTTTTTCATCGGCATCCGCAAATACTTCGTAAAGAAAATTCAGGACAAGATTCTTGTAAAAAAGGAATAGGAAGGTATATACCGGCAGCAGAACGACCATTTCCAGTGTACCCATTACAGTGCCCATCGCAGAAGCAAGCATGGGTTTCATGCCGGTTTCTGCCTGCGCGATATATTCATTTTGTTTTTTTGTATTAATGCCCAGATCAGATCTGGCCATGTGTTGCAGCTTAGCAATCAATTTTCCAATTTTCTCTTTGAAACCCGGCAACTCTGACGAAAAACTGCCGACCTCCATAATAAGGAAATAGCCAATCCCCGTAATGACGCCCATGGCAAAAATAATTGAAAGGGTAATTGCCAGTATTTTTGGAACTTTTCGCTTTTCAAGCCATGTGGTTAACGGATTTAGCAGTATCGCGAGCAGCAACGCAAATGCCAGCGGAACCAGTGTAGGGCGCAATTCAAATAAAATAAAAACCAACAATGTCAATCCAAAAAGGATGACCGTTGCTTTCATATAAAAGGGGTATTTCTTGATCATATTGTCACTGGTGTTGAATCAAAGGTAAAATATCACTATTTCCTGACCATAAGGTATGAAAATTGAAGACCAGTTATAGTAACCCTTACATCACGCACTATGGCCACGAAAAAAACACTACCACCGCAAAAACAGGAATTGCCAGGAACCGAAGCAAAAATGCATCCCAAACCAATTTCTGACGATCCGGCTTATAAGGGAACCGGTCAATTAAAAAATAAGATTGTGCTGATTACAGGCGGCGATAGCGGCATCGGCAAAGCAGTTGCCATTCTGTTTGCGAAAGAAGGTGCAAAACTGGCCATCGCCTACCTGAATGAAGAAGGGGATGCCCGGGAAACGCAGCGGGTAATCAGGAAATACAAAGGTAAAGTGATCATGATACCGGGTGATTTGTCTAAACGCGATACAGCCTGGAAACTCGTGAATGAAGTCGTAAAAGTTTATGGGCGGATCGATATCCTGATAAACAATGCAGGCGTTCAATATCAGCGCAAATCCCTCCTGGACATTACAGATGAAGAGCTGGAAGAAACCTTTTCCGTCAATATCATGGCGATGTTTCGAATCACCCGTGCCGCGTTACCGCATATGGCAAAAGGTTCGTGTATTATCAATACCACCTCAATCACTGCTTACGAAGGAAGTCCGGAACTGCTGGATTATTCAGCTACCAAGGGCGCCATCGTTGCTTTTACCCGGAGTCTGGCTAAAAATCTCCACGATAAAGAAATCCGGGTGAATGGCGTAGCGCCCGGTCCGATCTGGACACCGCTCATTCCGGCCAGTTTTGATCCTGGAAGAACGGCAAAGCACGGATCGCAAGCACTGATGGAACGGCCGGGTCAGCCGGTGGAAGTTGCACCCAGTTATCTATTTCTTGCTACCAAAGCCTCCACCTATATGAGCGGGCAGATCCTTCACCCAAACGGAGGAACAGTGGTAAACGGATAATGTGTTGACGGGCAGATGCGTATCAAAAATTGACATTACTGCATATTACGCGTTTCGATCGCTTCTCCGATTTCCCGGATAAGGTCTGCCTCTGTAGCAATCTGACCTACTTCATCAGACTGCTCCTGCCACTTTCCGCCAACCTGTTCCGCGCAGATTTCAACTGTTTTTTCAAACTGTGGGTTTTGAATCTGACTATATTGCACCACATACGTCAAATCTTTGCGGCCACCCGGTGAAACAATTCCCTGATAGTCCTGGCCCTTGTAACTAAACTCGATTTCAAACTGGTCCTCATCCATCTGCTGAATGTAGACTTATAAATTGGTATCGCTAAATCATTCAAAAGATCACCGTCAGGCTTGCTCATGGGCAATCATCTTATTAACTGCTTGTAGGGCTTCCGATGATGATTCCCAGCCGATGGGATGGAATTCTTTTCCAGCCAGTTGGTTATAATAAATAAAGAAAGATTCTATCTGCTCACGATACTCATCGGAAAGATCCGTGATGTCAAGGACATGTTGAAAAATATGGGAATACGCGCAAACAGCAATATACCGGTCATTGCGTATCAGTTTGCCATTTCTCTCCAATTGAGAGGCGTTAAGCACACCAATTAACCTGGCCGGCACTACTACCCCCTGGCAAATGGGCTGATCGCCTAATATAAGTACATCCAGTGGATCACCGTCTTCACCTTTGGTGTTCGGCAGAAAGCCAAAATCAAAAGGAAAACTTTGACCCACCGGCAGGATCTTATCCAAATGAAAACTGACGGACCCGGGATGGAAACTGTATTTATATACAGATCCCCTGGGAGTTTCAATCACAACCTGAATGAATGCGTCCTGTATTGGTTCGATCTGATCAAACATATGTGTCGATTACTTTTTATCAGGCCCAGGGGTTCAGCACGACCTTCACACAATCTTCTTCCTTTTCTTTAAATATTTTATATCCATGGGCGATCTGGGAAAGTGGCAGGCGATGCGTGATGATATCATCCAGTTTCACCTTTCCTTCCACGACATATTTCAATAACGTATCGATGTGCTTGTGCGCGGGCGCCTGACCGCCTTTCAAAATAATTCCCTTATCAAAAAACTGCCCCACGGGAAAATTGTCATAAGTAGTCGGATAAACACCCAATACCGAAACGGTGCCACCACGGCGAACGGCGCTCATGCATGTTTCCAATACCTTGGGTGATCCTTTTTCAAGATTGATCACCGCTTTGGCACGGTCAAGCAGGTTACGATCGGGTTCAAATCCCACGGCATCCACGCAAACATCTGCGCCGCGGTTATTTGTCACTGCCCGGATTTGTTCCACTACATCTTTGCCGTCGCCGGTCCACAGAATGGTTTCACAGTTGGCCGCCTGTCTTGCTTTAGCCAGCCTGTATTCGAGGGTGTCCACAATGATGACCCGCTCTGCTCCCCGCAACCAAGCGCTTTTTGCCGCCATGATTCCCACGGGACCGGAACCGAATATCGCTACTGTTTCACCGCCCTGCACATTGCCCCAGTCAATTCCGGTATAACCTGTAGGAAAAATATCCGTCAGGAAAAGAACCTGTTCGTCCGTCAGATTATCCGGCACGAGCCTGGGACCAAAATCTGCGTAAGGTACACGCACATACTCTGCCTGACCACCGTCATATCCTCCATAGAGATCAGTATAGCCAAACAGCGCGCCGCCCTTTTGCGTGAGCAGTCCGCCCTCCGGGCCATAATGTTCCGGATTGCTGTTTTCACAGTGACCAGGAAGCGAATGGTCGCAAAAAAAACAATGGCCGCAGGCAATTGGAAATGGTACAACTACCCGGTCTCCTCTTTTCAAATTGGATATGCCCTTCCCTACTTCCTCCACGATGCCCATGAACTCATGGCCAAGTGTCATCGGTCTGGGTTGAGGTAATCCGCCAGAGTAAATGTGAAGGTCGGATCCGCAGATGGCGGTCGCGGTTACTTTTAATATGACGTCTGTACTATCAATGATTTTCGGATCGTCCACCGTGTCATACTGAACATTTCTAGGTCCGTGAATGCGGGCTGCTTTCATAAAGTGATTATTTAAAGACTGTTTTTTACTGATTTTTCAACGGGCTCCTGTTGTTTTCCCACCTGATCGGCCAGCATCGTTTCCGGCACCAGGTTCCCTATGGCTGTCTGGATTTTATTTTTCCATCCGGATACAACCTTATCTTTTTTACTCATAAGTCCTGCAACACCATCTTTCGCTACAGCGGCCGGATCGGCCATCTTCGATTTATCCTGCACTGCCTTGGAACGCTGCATACCCGCTTTGTTGAAGAAGTCAGTATTGGTGATCCCCGGCTGTAAAGCGGTCATCGTCACATTGGTATCCCTGATTTCATTGATCAGCGCTTCAGTAAAAGACAGGACATATGCTTTCGTTGCATGATACACCGCCTGGTAAGGGCCGGGCGCTTCGGAGGCAATGGACGCAAGTTGCAATATCAGTCCATCGTTGCGTCGCAGCATATCCTTTAAAAACAAATGGGTCATGGAAGTTAGCGACCCAATGTTAAGCTGAATAATTTCCAGGTAGCGATGGATATCGTTTTCTGCGAATAACCCGTATTGTCCCTGACCGGCGTCGTTCACCAGCACATTCACAATAAGTCCCAGATCGGCGATCTCGTCATAAATTTCAAAAGGCGCTTCCGGCAGGAAGAGATTTTTCTGTATGACAATCACTTCCACTTTATAGTTTGCCCTAAACTCTGCAGCTTTTTCCTCCAGCTCCTTACCGCCGCGCGCGACAAGGATCAGGTGATGCCCCATGGCGCCAAAGAGTTTTGCCAGTTCATATCCGATGCCGCTGGTGGCGCCCGTGATGAGGGTATATTTCTTTTCCGTTTCCATAAAATTTTTATTATTGATGATAGGATACTTATGTATGGTAAAAATGATGCCCTTGCACCTGGCGTTTAATTTGCAACCAACAGGTGAGCAGCAAATGCCCCGTATCAAATCTCTTTTTTTAACCGGTAAACAAAATCCACATGTCACTGATCATCGAAATTTTCGGATCTGGAAAAGATCTCACCGTTTTACAGATGAGTGCCCGCGGCATCCTGATATTTTTTATCACCCTTGGATTTATCCGGATTTCGGGCCGCCGATCATTCGGCATGCACATGCCGTTTGATAATGTCATTACCATCACACTCGGTGCATTATTGAGCCGTGCGATCGTTGGCGTATCTCCTTTTTTGCCGGTGGTCGGCTCTTCACTCATCATCGTACTGGTGCATCGCGCTATTGGCTGGCTGCTGGTTCGAAATCCGCGGCTTGCTAGATGGATGGAAGGAGAAAAAATCCTGTTATTCAATGGACAAAAACTGGACGAAAATGCCATGAATAAGGCCCTGGTGTGCCGGGAGGATGTGTTGCAGGGTGTGCGGAAGACGGCGCTGACTGAAGACTTGTCCAGTCTTGAAAAAGTGTTTATAGAAAGGAATGGAGAAATAACCAGTGTCCGTAAGCGCATTTGATCGCCTTACCACATAATAAAAGCCTGATTTTAATGTTATTAGTCGGTCAGACCTTTCCGACTTGTCTATGGACCAGGTAACTCAGTTTTTCAAGGGATTGTTTTCGACCAAAGACTGGCCCGCGCGCTGGCATTGCGGGTACTGGTCGGATTTTCATGGCTGGCTGTATATTATCAGCGACCTGGCCATCTGGGTGTCTTATTTTCTGATTCCGCTCATTATCCTCCGCTATTTTCTGAAGAAGAAAACCAATATCCGCTTTCAGGCGGCTTATATCTATTTCGCCCTGTTCATCCTGCTGTGCGGATCAACGCATTTCCTGGACGCGATGACTTTCTGGATACCGATGTACCGGATGAATGCCCTGGTTCGCTTCGTGACGGCGGTGGTCAGTCTGCTGACCGTTTATTATCTGGTGAAAATGCTGCCGCAGATCTCCGGATTAAAAACCACGATCGAGCTGGAACGTGAAATCGGTTTGCGCAAACTGGCCGAACAAAAATTGGCAGAGGCAAACAAGGGTTTGGAGGCTTTTGCCGCCATCGCCTCCCATGATCTGCAGGAGCCTTTGCGAAAAATAGGTGTATTTACCTCCCTCTTAAAGGAACGGCACGGGAATGCCTTTGATAGCGAAAGTCAGGGTTATGCTGATAAAATCGTTTCGTCGGCCGAACGCATGCGCGTGCTGATCCAGGATGTACTGACCTTATCCGGATTAAAACAACCACCTGACCTTGAGTTGGTGGCTTTGGATGCAGTAATTCGCCAGGCGGCGGATAGCCTTGACCTGCGGGTGCAGGAGCGAAAGGCCACCCTGCACATTCAGACAGGCCTGCCAACGGTGCCCGGCTATGAAAATTACCTCGTGCAGCTGTTCTGCAATCTCCTGAGCAATGCCCTGAAGTTCACGCATAAACCGCCGGTGATCCGCGTAACCGGCCACCAGGATGAAAATCATGTTTGGGTGAGTGTAGCCGACAATGGCATCGGTATTCCCGAAGAAAATTACGATAAAATACTCCTGGCTTTTGAACGCCTTCACAGCAAGGCAGCCTTTGAAGGTACCGGCCTCGGACTCGCGATCAGCAAAAAGATCGTCGATCTTCACCAGGGCAAAATGATGATCGAAAGCAATAGCGATGAAGGATCGGTATTTACGGTACGGCTCCCTGTCGCCAAGCCTTGATATAAAATTCCCCTACGACTTCCCGCTTTGCGCCGGCTGGCATGATATTAAACATATAGTTCCGGATACAAACATCCACAAACTTTATCGGCTAACTATAATATATCACTATGGAAAGGGATGGCGCAAATGAAAGTCTTTGGCAGGATCAGATGCCGGTCTTTGTCCCGGCCGGGTCCGCAGATTTTAACAGGGTTTACGATGTGATCATTGTCGGCGGCGGCATCACCGGCGTAACGACAGCCTTCGAATTGCAAAGAGCTGGCCTGCATTGCCTGCTGATGGAAGCAAAAACCTTATGCTTTGGAACCACCGGAGGCACCACGGCCCACCTGAACAATTTCTTTGATAAATCTTATGCTGAAATAAAATCCGATTTTGGAAAAGAGGGCGCCCGCCAGGTGGCGACAGCGGCCAAGGATGCGCTCGCGCTCTACAAAAAAAATATCGGCAACCTTGGAATCGACTGCGATTATGCGGAGAGCGATGGGATTTTGTTTGCCGTCGACGAAAAGCAGGCAAAAGAACTCGATGAGCTGTTTGAAGCATCTACGGAAGCCGGCATTGAGGTGAGATATACTGATCGCATTCCCATAAAAACCCCGTTTTCAAAAGCTGTCGCGCTGCCGGGTCAGGGAAGTTTACATCCGGCGAAATATGTCTACGCATTGGCCCGTGCCTTTGAAAAAGCAGGTGGGGCGATCGTGGATCATTGTCTGGTGACGGAAGTGAAAGCAGGGGATACACTGGAAGTCCATACTGAAAAAGGTCTGTTTAAAAGCAGTAAGCTTATTTATGCAACCCATATTCCGCCGGGCATAAATTTGCTTCACCTGCGCTGTGCACCCTACCGCAGTTATGTGCTCGGGCTCGAACTGCCGGAATCCGACTATCCCGAAAACCCCTGTTATGATATGGGTGATCCCTATCATTACTACCGCATTCATGCATCGGGTGGAAAAAAATGGCTGATTGCAGGTGGGGAAGATCATAAAACCGGTCATGAAGAAAATACCGAGCTGCCGTTTGCGCGCCTGGAATCCTATCTGAAAGATATATTCAATATAAAAAGAATTGCTTTTAAATGGTCCTCACAATATTTTGAACCGGTCGACGGCCTGGCTTATATCGGCCACCTCCCCGGCGCCGATAAAAACATTTTCGTGGCCACCGGTTTCGGCGGCAATGGGATGACCTACAGTCATATCGCGGCGAATTATTTCAAAAGCCTGCTGATTCAAAATACGGTAATGTATAACGATCTCTTTTCACCAGCACGCGTAAAACCTGTTGCCGGTTTTTCTTCTTTTGTAAAAGAAAATGCAGATGTAACCGCCTCGCTGATCACTGACCTGTTTACATTTCATCCGAAAGAAACACCTGCAAATCTGTCCAACAACAGCGCGGGTATTATAAAATTTGAGCACCATACCGTGGCTTTATATAAAAACGAGCAGGGAGAAGTGGAAGCGGTCAATCCGGTTTGTCCGCACCTCGGCTGTTCGGTGAAATGGAACCAGACCGAGAAAAGCTGGGATTGTCCCTGCCATGGCGCCCGGTATTCCCCGACGGGCGATCTTTTGACGGGGCCGAGTACAAAAGCATTGAAACGCATCCTGATTGCGGCGAATGACTAGAGCAATGATATATTTGTTTAATTATCGTGTATTCCAATAATACCACACTGTGGCCAAAGGCAGATAATGGAGGTACCGTGGTCAACGAATAACAGCAGCTCCGGCCAATTCTTCTACAAGTCGGGGAACTAATTTAAATTGGTAAACCCGGCCATGCCCCTGTGCAGCAGTGACCGGAGCAATTTGCCCCAGATCCTGTTATAAAAACCGGATCTGATAAACAGGTATTTGATTAGGTTTTCGGTTCTGGTCCTGAGCGTATTACCCTGAAAAGCCGCGATTCCCTTGAGGCTGTATATTTCCAGCTCAATCCGGGTTTCATCCCGGCTGATGACAAAGGTCGCGGTCGACACATGCGGCAAACACGCATATACATCCTGCTCACTGTCTTTACCACCCGGATCAACTGACAGGCCGATCGTCATAAAAAAATATTCAACCGTTCCCGTTAATCGCTCTTCGATTTCATAAATTTCGAACCAGTCACCGATACGCAAAACAGCCTGCAAGGGTGGAAGCATTATTTTAATTCGGTCTCCCGTTTGCGCCCTGCGCATGGCGCGCCTGCCCTGCCGATCCGCCAGGCTTGCTTTGACGGTCAGTCCGACAAGCTCCTGGTTCCAATGATTTACATCCAGTAATGAGAGTTTTAAATGTTCGTAAAGCGCTGATGCATTTTCTGACGAAAAACATTTTTTCGACGAGACCAGCCGCCTTTCCCTTACGGTTCGGGCCTCAGGCAAAATGGATGCTAAAATTGTACTGGTCTTCATAACAGCCTTTGTTTAGGGATGAGGATTATTTCGAATGAATATGGGTGGAAAGAATGATCCACCAGATCACAAAGAAAACAACGGGTAATACCGCCGGCGACGTATGGAGGAATAACCGAATCAATTTTGTTCCGTATACCGGGGGATATATCGCTTCCACTGCGTCATCCTTCGGCGCCCGCTGATAGTAACGCCGGAGATAAATCATGTAGATCAAAGAACCAAGTACATCCAAAAAAGTGAGGAATGTGTATACCAATGCAATGATGGGTAAAACCATCAGCATCATTTTATACAGATCGTTGTTCTCCGGAAGCGCTGGTTTGCCTGTGGTCAGACTGGCATAGGCGCCGAAGAAAAAAGATTGTCCGATCGCTAACCAGATGATCCGCTGACCCATATCACCACTGACTGTATCAATCTGACCTCGAACAGTCTTATAAATTTCGGAGGGAGGGGGATGATTTTCCATTTTTTTTAAATCACATAGTAGAAAACAATGCCATCAAAAAGAAATCGCAGGTTTTTCTTTATCATCCAATATTTACGGAGCAGCTACGAGACGAACTGTCTTGAAAATAATTTCACCTGCGTCGAATAACCAACAGCCCTGATCTCCATCGATCATCAGATCCAGCACTTTGTTTATCTGGTGTATCGTTATTTTTTCCTGGTCAGCGATGATTTGTAATCCATCGGCCAAATGCCCCTCATTACAAAAGGCTACATACTGGATACCGTTCCAGGAACAATAGTCCGACAAGTCGATGTCGATGTACGAAATCGTCACAATGGCCCATGCAAGGGTATCCTTTGCGATCGATGCATCGAATTCATCGACAATTTGGGAATGTATCCGCCGATGACGACAAGCGACGTCAAGCTTCGCGGCCATTAACCTGGAGGCGGCGTTTTCAACTAGGCTCCCACCGCTCCTGACGCTGATCACAATTCCGCTTCGGTTCTCCCTGGTCAAAGAATTGGAATGCCACCAACCCCGATCGGACAGCACGGGATGAAAATCCACGCCATTCCCGGAAAGCTGGCGGAGAAGTGTAGCCAGCGCGGTAGGTCTTAGTTCGCCCGCTACCGTCCTGATATCAAAAACGCCGGATTCATACTGAGTGCCCGTTTTCGTCAGCAGCGAATCCCAATCGAATGAACCAAGCATCGCCCAAACCGTCACGCCCCGAACCTCAATGCCACGCTCAACAAGCGCGCAGGCATCATCCCAGATCTCTTTAAACCAGCGGAGCTGCTCTTCCCGCGTGCAGTGAAGATGCACTTCCGTGATGGCCAACGGGATATGGTATCGTTCCCAAATCTCCTGGGCGAGAGGAATCAATCCCGCTGGTTGCCGTCCATCGACGCGCACCATTTCCGTATCAGCATAAAGATGTCTTCCATTACCACCATGCGTTGCTGCATCATAGGCTGCCAGGTTTTCATCCAGCCACCTTTCAGAGGTGATATAGTAGTTTAGCCCAAGGACGGCAGGTTCACTGAGATGCTCGGCAAAAAAAGCAAACTCCTCTTTTCTTATGCCTGCATTTAACATGTACTGGTAGTGCGGATGATCTGGTGTGAGTCGGCCCATAATGATATCAAAAGTCAATAACCTTCTTTCATTTTCAAAACTTGCCTGGTAAGTCAACAGCGGAGTGCTGTAGGTCTTGCCCAGGTCTTCAGTCTGAATGAGTTTGGCAGATGGGTTTACTGACCGGATCGCTTCCATCGCCAACACCGTGCCTTTTAACTGATTCATCAGCATACGGTAAAAGGCAGCTTCGGTTTTCTGGTGGGGATACCATAAACCATAGAGCCCGCTAAAACGGGCAGTGGTCAAAGGTTCGTTCACTGGCGTATAATATTCAAGCCAGGGGTAGCGGCTAGCCACTTCGTAGGCATAGGATGCCAACTGCTCCGGAAATTCGGGATCCAGGAGATTTGTAAAAAGGGGACCGCTGCCATGATGCAACAATCCCGCAATGGGTGTGATCCCAAAATTCCGAATGAAAGCCAGCTGCTGATCGGTCCAGCGCCAGTCGATCGGATGATTTTTTTCCGGCTGATGTTTTTCCCAAAGAATGGGATAACGAATGGTCTTGATACCGAGTTTGCAGATCTGTTCCAGGTCTCCGGCACGTGCATAGTGCCCGCTATAGGAGAGCTGATCTTTAAAATCATCGCCTATCCGGTTGATGGTGCATTCAATACCGCCCCACAATGCGGGATTTCTCAGAACAGGCTTATTGTCCATAACGCGGATTTTTAGAGAGCTGGAGGCCGGGTTATTGGTAAACAGAAAGCAT
>CAZZYD010000049.1:0-9820 GCA_964658175.1 uncultured Puia sp.
GCACCTCACTATTAGCGAGGACCGTGCCAAGAGGGGCGAAACCCAATGCCAGCAGCAAGGTAACCTGTCACTACCATGGTACCCTGACCGACGGAACGGTGTTCGACAGCTCGGTCACCCGCGGTGTGCCGGCTACTTTTCCGCTGAACGCGGTGATCAAAGGCTGGACGGAAGGTCTGCAGCTGATGGCCGTTGGCAGCAAATGGCGCTTTTTTATACCGCCGGGTCTTGGTTACGGCGATCGTCAGGTAAGTGCCGAGATCGGTCCGAACAGTACGCTGGTTTTCGACGTGGAACTGCTGGATGTTTCCTGATCAGTAAGCCTGGTGGAGCCGGGCACATTGTGCTTTGCAATAATCGTTTCCGAGTGCCGCACCCTTTGCGTAGTAATATTTCGCTGAATCCAGATTCAGTATATTTTGTGGCGCCGCGTATTCGTAGTACATGCCGAGCCCGCTGTAGGGCGTTGTAATGGTCCGGCTCCGCCGGAGGGCATCGAGCAGCATGCTGTAACCAAGGTTGGCGTCTTTGGGCAGGTTATAACGACCATTCAGATATCCCATGCCCAGGTTGGAGATGGCATTGGGTTCGCCGGCGGCGGCGGCCTGTCGGTAGAGTTCACCGGCTTTCTGCGGATTCGGCGCTTTCATGCCGAGTCCCATTTCATACATATAACCCAGGGTGGTCTGTTGCGCCACATAGCCTTTGTCTGCCGCAAGCTGCACCCAGTATAAGGCATCGGAGTAATTGCGTTTGGTAAAATAAAGCAGATTCGCCAGCGCATTGATCGAACGGATGCCGTGCTGGTTTGCACCTTTGCGGTACCAGCGTTCCGCTTCATTGACGAAACTGTCTTTGAGTAAAGCGTTGCCGTACTGTCCCTGCGCATCATATTTCGAACCCGCCAGCAAACCCAGAAAATACAGGGCGGTCGTGTCCGTGCCATGACTGTCGTCATTGGCCGCGCGGAAATGACTGGCGGCGATATCATTCTCCGAAGGATTGGCTGCATTATACTTATAATACATTTCCCCGATGGCACTCTGTGCGGCGGGTATACCCTTTGCCTTCTCGAACCACATATTGGCTTCAGACAAATGATTGGACTCCCGGTAATAGCTGCCCAGATAGTAACTCGCGGAATCGTCACCGGATGACCGGTCGGTGAGCAGGGCAACCGCTGAATCTGGATTTGATTGCAGCAGGGCGCGGATATCGCTGTAATCGAAACGGTCTTTCATGTGGGGCCTGATGAGGCCGAACCACAAAGCGATCAGGACGACGACGGCGCCCGCCGCCATCAGCGCGCGGTTGCTGAAGATGGAGGGCTTTGGCACCGGCTGAACGGCGCCTCCCCCATTCAGCGGACCCGGGGCCGGCTTGGGTGTGGTATAGATTTCAGGCATCTTCGCCTGAGCCTGTGTTTCGCATTTCCGGATTTTATTGAGCACACTCATATCCTTACGGATATCATAGGCCTTCTCGTAACTCCTTTTGGCCAGCGCATAATTCTTCACCTGGTAAAAATATTCGTCGCCCTGGCGCACTTCTTCCATAAATTCATGGTCGTCCGTACAGGCCTGCTGTAACTGCATCGCTTCCACGTTTCCTGGAAAACGGCGCAGCAGGTTCCTGGCTTCCGTGGATGCTTCCGTCAGTTTGCCCGCATCATACTGTTGTTTGATCTGTCGAAGCCAGCGGTCTACCGAAAACTGCGGATTGCGGGCGATGAAAAAATTCGCCGGCGGAATATTCATATGATTTTTAAAGGCCGGCTGCTGCGATGATTTCTTCTGCTGAAGATAATGTTTAGAATAGTCGTACATGTCGTTCAGCGACAGCATCTCACTGCTGTTGTCCAATCCCTTGGTCAGCACTTCCAGCAGCGCCCCCGTGAAGAAGGTATTGGGCATGCTCTTATCAAAATACGACACGTCGTCGCCCGGCGAAGACGCGAGAAAATACGTGCCTTCCACATCCATCGGCACCAGCGGTAATTCATCGCTCTGGGTGGAGATACCGCTGTGACAGGCATCGAGAATAAGGATTTTCTGTTTGGCCGCTGTGGTCTTGAATATCCGGTGACGGATAAAATCAAGGTCGATGCCGCCAAGCAGATCGTCGTCCACCTTCCTCGAATTTTTTGCCACCAGGAATAATTTGTCTTTGTCACTCCGGTAACCATGGCCGGTATAATAAACGATCAGGGTCTGGGTATCCTTCAGTTTGCTGTTTTTTAGCAGCAACTCTTCAATCTCGGTGCTGCTCTTGTTAAAGGCGACAAAAATATTTTCCGGTGGGATGCCGATGTGCCGCTTATCCCCCAGGAGGCCGGCAAGGTCCCGCAGATTTCCTTCCACCGGTGGTATCGACGGAAATCCGCTGTCGAATTCCCCATTGCCGATCAGGATCACTTTTGTTTTGTCCACATCGATATTGTACCGGAGGTTTTTGAATATCCTGGAATCACCGTTGCTGGTTTCTTCGGCCACCAGATTCATTTTTTCATCTTTTGCCGTCACCACGATACCCAGCGGCTGCGGCCCGTCGGTCTTTTTCCTAGACTCCAGCCAGGCCTTGATTTTTGGCTTTAGCACGCTGTGGTAAAGTTCTTCGAGCGGCAGGGCGATCGCCACATGATAAATACCGGTGAGAATGATTTCCATGGGATCGCCGCCCAACGACATCTGCCCCTCCACCGTGGGTTGCTCTTTGAGGTGGATATCCATGCCCTGGATCTCCTGTTGCAGGAAATTGCGCAGATCGTAAATATCATCTGATGAACCCGCAGATGTCAGTTCAATGTCCAGGCTTACCATACAAAGCAGTCCGTTTAGGGGTTGAGGTGTTCCAGCCTGACAAGGTAAAAGAAAAACCAAAAAAAATAAAAAGCATTTAAAGGCGTCCCGGCGCGGGGAAGTCAGGCGATTTTGATCCCGTTCAAGTATCTTTATTCTCGAATGCGGCCCATGGAAAAAACCAGTCTGAAAGCGTATTATGATGTCGTGGTGATCGGGGCTGGGATCGGCGGACTCACCAGCGCCGCCCTGCTCAGCAAGGCCGGACTCACGGTGTGCGTGCTGGAGAAAGAGCCGCATGTGGGCGGTTACCTGGCCGGTTTCCGCCGCAAAAATTTCCTTTTCGATACGGCCATCCACTGGCTGAATCAATACGGTCCGAACGGCATGGTATGCAAGCTTTTCGATGCCATCGGCGAGGATCATCCCACGGCCCAGCCGCAAACGCGGATCCGCCGCTACAAAGGCCGGGATTTCGACTACCTGCTTACGAACAATCCCAACGAGATGCGCGACCAGATGATCGCCCGTTTTCCCCATGAGAAAAAAGGCATCCTCCGCTTTTTTGAAAAAGCAAAAAAGATCGGCCGCTCCTTCAAAAATTACAACGGGATTTTCCGGTCGGAAGAAACCATGAATCCGATGGAAAAAATCAAAAGCAAATTCCGCATGCTGGAATTTGTCATTCCCTTTATCCCCTATATCACCTACAGTGGCGAGAAAGGTTTGAAGAAAGGACTGAACCGTTTTTTCAGGGATCCCGAACTCCACAAGATATTTACGTCGGAAACAGAATTGCTGTCATGCCTCGTGCCCATCGGATGGGCCTATTATGGCGACTTCCAGAGTCCGCCCAAAGGCGGCGGCCAGGTGATTCCCCACTGGCTCCGGCATGTCGTGGAGTCCTATGGCAACGATGTCGTTTGTCAATGCCCCGTAAAAGAGATTCTGCTCAAGGACCATACGAGTCAGGGCGTACTCGCCGAGCACAAAGGCAGACCGGTCGAGATCCGCAGCAAATACGTGGTGGCGGCCAACGACGTGGAAACCCTGTATGAAAAAATGCTGCCCGCAGACGCCATCCCGGCAAAACTCAAGAAAAAATTAAAACAGGCCGAACTCTATACCTCTTCTGTCACCATTTCAGTGGCCCTCGACTGCAGCACCGAATCGCTCGGTTTCAATGAAGAACTGGTGCATCTGGCGGATGAAAATGTTTCCTTCCTCGAACACCAGAACGGAAATCCGGAAACCAGCGAGATCAGCGTAATCGCCCCCTCGCTGCGCGACGGGTCGCTGGCACCCCATGGCCAGGGCACGCTGACCCTGTTCATGCCGGCGGTGATGAACTATAAGCAGAACTGGTTTACCCAGCAGGACGACCGGGGAAATTATGTGCGCGGACAGGCATACAAAGACCTCAAAAAAGATATTGCCGAAAAGATCATCCGCCGCGTGGAAGAAAAAATTGCTCCCGGCCTCCGCTCCCATATCCTGTTCTATGAAGTCGCTACTCCGGTTACCCATTGGCGCTATACGGGCAATAAAAATGGCACGATGATGGGCGCCAAACCCGGCCGCGAGAACATGCAGAACAAAATTGCACATTACAAAACACCGGTGAACAACCTTTTCCTCGGGGGGCACTGGGCTGAACTCGGCGGCGGCGTGCCCATTGCCGCCAAAGCCGGCGCCAACGCCGCCCTGCTGATCCTCCGCAACGAAAACAAGAGCGCCTTCGACGCCCTGTCGGCTTATATGGATAACAAACTCTCGCTGGAACAGTTATTGAAGAATACAGGTTTCAAACCTTACGATCATTCCTGGGTACGTCCCATCACCCCTGCCCAGAAACTCGCTTTGTAAAACCGACGTATGCATTTATCCAAAAAACTTATGGCAGGCCAGATCCTGTGTTGCCTGCAGCTGCTTATTTGCCCCAGCGTGAGGGCATTTCAGCCAGACCCGGTGGTGGTGAATACCCATGCCGGAAAGGTGTCCGGTGTCCTGCTCTCCGGTAGCAAGGTCGTTTCGTTCAAAGGAATACCCTACGCCGCGCCGCCGGTGGGCAACCTTCGCTGGCAGGCGCCCCGGCCACCGGTCCCCTGGTCGGGCATTAAAAAATGCGAGGCGTTCTCGGCCAGTCCGATGCAGCCGACGCCAAAACCATTTTTTGTGATCGGACCGGAATTTACCGTACCCGAACAGCCACTCAGCGAAGACTGTCTATACCTGAATATCTGGACCGGAAGCACCGGACCAAAGCAAAAAAAACCTGTGCTGGTCTGGATCTATGGTGGTGGATTTTTTTCCGGCGGCGCCGCTGCACCCGGTTATGACGGCGAGGCGATGGCAAAAAAAGGGGTTGTTTTTGTTTCCTTCAATTACCGGATCGGCATCTTCGGTTTCTTTTCACACCCTGATCTGTCGAAGGAATCCGGCCACGGATCCGGCAACTACGGGTTGCTTGACCAGCTGGCCCTGCTGCACTGGATAAAAGAAAATATTGCGGCTTTCGGTGGAGATCCCGATAATGTATGCATAGCGGGTCAATCTGCCGGTTCCGTCAGCGTGAACTGCCTGATCGCTTCTCCCCTTAGCAAGGGTCTGTTCCGACGTGCCATTGCCGAAAGCGGCAACCTGCTCCTGCCAAATCCCATCATGAACACACCGATCCTGGCACAGGCTGAAAGCCAGGGTATAAAAAAAGTATTTGCGATTACCGGCGATTCATCGATCGCGTCACTCCGAAAACTGAGCGCCGCAGAGCTGCAGGCGAAGACGGGTGGATTTTACGGTCCGGTGATCGATGGCTACCTGCTGGAAACGACCGTCGCGGATGTATATGTCCAGGGCAAACAACAACCCGTTGCCCTGCTCATGGGCTGGAATGCAGATGAGGGTTTTGTTTTTTCTATTCCGAAAAAGAAGGATTTTCTAAAAACAGCGGCCGGCTTTGGCGCGGACTCGAGTTATTTTCTAACCCTTTACCCTGCCGGTAGCGATGAAGAGGCGGCTTTGTCGCAGGTTGCTCTCAACCGCGATGAAATGGTAGGCGTATCCAGCTATCTCTGGGCAAAAAAACAAAATGAAAAAAACCATACGGACAGTACCTATGTGTACAATTTCCTCCGAAAGCCGCCGTCCACCGGCAAGTCGGCCGTGTATGGGGCTTATCACACCGCGGAGATCGGATATGCACTGGACAACCTGTCCAAGATAAACCGGCCCTGGACCGCGGTCGATGACTCACTCGCTGCGCAGATGTCAGCCTACTGGTGCAATTTTGCGCGGACCGGAAACCCCAACGGCGCCGGCCTCCCCCGGTGGCCGGCGTTTACGGATGACCGTGCGGAAACCATGATCTTTGATGACCAGGTGTCAGCGGTTCCGCTACCCTCGAAACCTGCGCTGGAATTTCTGCTCAAACGATACCCAAATAAAAACCCCGGTCTGTGACCAGGGTTTATTAAAAATGTTTGAAAAAATCATTTATTTCAGGGTGACCGCTTGCTTGTAGTTGCCTACTACGATTTCCGCCTGATCATCGCAGGTGCCCGTTCCATAATCGAACGTACCGCTGATATTGTTAAAGGTAAAATTCAGGACACCCTGTGAAATCCATTGACAATCATTTGATTTGATCAAGGGAGTTGCAGTCGTGTCGCTCAGCGTATTGCCCAGGGATGAACCGCAGGTCTGGCTGCCGGTGATGCTGTACACATCATCTGTAAAATCGGTCGGCGTTTGATTGCCTGCTGTCTGCGTACTAACATGATGGCCGGTGTAAGTATAGGAAACAGCGTTGGGAAAAGTAACGTTGCCATTGGCCACAGATGTTTCAAAAGCAAGGGCCGATTCGGTCGACCGGTTGGTGATGGAAAAAGTCCCTTGCAGTTCATATCCCCACACGGTATAGTTGGTGAATGTTGTACTGATGGTAGTTCCGGAGGCGGTCAGGCGGCCCGAAAAAATCATTTGAACCTGGCCGGAACGCGCGATGCCGCTGGTACCGGTACATCCTGATCCGAAGTCAGCCGTCACCGTATCCGGAAAGGCATCCCCATTGGACCTGAACGTATATACCGCGCAGCTGCCGGAATAATTCCCGCTGCCACTGGCATGGGTACTTGAAACGGCCGTTCTGCCACTCACCGGATTTTGCGTGCTCTGCTCGATGCCGTTGTCGATGCTGGCTTCACCAGCCACATTCAGCACGTCGTTATACGAACTGCCGGATGCGTTGGCTGCTGCAGACATATCTGCTGCGGTAGAATCGTTTTTTGCCGTACTGCCCGAATTATTATCCTTTTTACAGGACATAACGAATACACCCGAAAGGAGTGCAACGGTGGCAAGGATTTGGGGAATCTTGGTCAATTTCATAATTAGGATTTGTTTAAAGTTTCGATCAATACCGTAAAACGGAGAATCGAAAAGCTTGGTATTCCTCCTCAAATATGAATTGAATAGACAATTATAAAACTTTGAAAATCAATCTTCTAAGATTTCCATCTAATTGTTAATGAGAAGTGATCCGGGGGATGTTTCCTTTATCCACGACGCTCATCCGTCCCAGTATTTCTTCTTGTATCCATACGCGCAATGCCGGCAGGCATTCCGGCAGCAGTGGCCTCGCTGGATATGATAGAATTCCGTAAATACCCGGTAACCGTTTTCCTCGAGGTAGTAATGCAGTCCGGGCACCAGTTCTTCCTTATCAAAGGGAAAGGGTCCTGACCGGGCCGCAGGCACCAGTTCATTGAGCGCCCGGAGGCAATCAGTGCACAGGCATTTATAAAAAGTCAGGGAAAGAAAATCACGGGTTTCTTTGGCCAGGGTCACTGACTGGCAGCTACAGTTGCTGATGTCATCGGCGGTGCAGGTGAAATCGGTTTTACAGCGCGGGCAGGTCTGCATACTCATCTCGCTCACATGAATCGGTTAATCGGCAAAGGTACAACTTTACGGTGAGGGCATGATGATCACGGGCTGCTGGGTAACGGAGCGGATGAAGCGTTCCACGGTATAGGTGCTGAGCTGACCGGAAGGACCGTTGAGCGTATAGTCGCAGCCATGCGTGCCCCAGGGAATGGTCAGCAGGAAATATTTCACGCCGTGCTGGGCTAGTTCGTGGGCCAGACCGGAGCTGTTGGTATAGTTTACGATCGGATCGTCTTTGCCATGGATCAGCAGGGTGGGCACGCTTTCATGGGTGACGTACCGGGTTGCCGAACTGCTGTCGTACATGGCGGGCAGTTTGTCCGGCGTGCCGCCAAGATAATTTTCCATCACCTTCCGGGAATCGAAAACCAGCGGATTGGCGGGATGGGCATAGCCCGTTTTCATATCGGTGGGACCATAAAAACTAACGATGCCTTTGATGCCCTGGTCGGGCAGACTGTACCCCGCCACCAACGCAATTTGCGCACCCGCCGACCGGCCGAGCAAAACAAAATTGCTGGTATCGATCTGCAGTGCGTCGGCATGTGCCCGCAAAAAGCGCAGGGCCGTCTGTACGTCTTCGATCGGCGCGGGAAATAAATAATAAGGGGCCATCCGGTAGTTGAGCGATACCACCTGGTAACCGGTTCGCGCGAGATAACTGTTCATTTCAGGCAATTGACGGCTGTCTCCCACGGCCCAGGAGCCACCGTGAATCACAACCACGCAGGGTCGTCTGCCCCCGACCTGACTCGGGTAATAATCCAGGGTATAGGGAAAGTGGGTACTGTCGTTATACCGCATCGTCCGGTAGGGCACCGGATCAACTGAACCCGGAACGATCATCTTCCAGAAACTATAGGGCCGCGCCGCCGGCTCCGGAATGGGAAAAGCATGGTACAGCTCTTTATTGAGCGACCGGGAAATACCATAGGCCCCGATCACCGGATACGCAAAGAGCAGGAGGGCCAGCAGACCGGTGATCATCGACAGCGTTTCATATTTGCCCGGACCGAAGCGCCAGCAGAGCAGGATGATGACGGCGAAAATAAAAATCCAGGGAAATTCCGTGACCACGATGGCCGCATACCATAATAAACCGAGCGGTGCGGGAAAAATGGCAAGCAGGGAAAGCAGGAAAAAAAACAGGAATAGCAACGGACGAAACATTCGCAGGCGTTTGAAATTAAAGGTATCCAAAAAATGCCTTTATAATATCTTCATATAAATGAATGGAAGATGGATGAACCGGGGCAACGGTATTTTGTACTGAATAAACCATCCGATATGGTTTCTCAATTCGTGAGCACACACCCCGTGCGCCTGCTGGGAGACCTGCCCTACCGCTTTCCCGAAGGTACCCATGCCATCGGAAGACTCGACAGTCATTCCGAAGGGCTGCTCCTGCTCACAACAGATAAAAAAATCACCCGGCTGTTGTTTCAGGGAACGGAACCCCACAAACGAACCTATCTCGTACAGGTTAAAAACGAGGTCAGCGATGAAAATATCAGCAGGTTGCAGCACGGTGTTTCTATCCGCGTCAAGACGGGCATCTTCTATACCACCCCGGCCTGCGACGTCAAAAGAGTGCGGCATCCTGAAAAATATTATGCCCGGGCCCTGGACATTCCGGAATACCACCCGCATACCTGGCTGCTGATCACGCTCACGGAAGGGAAATTTCACCAGGTGCGAAAAATGGTGGCCGCCATCCATCATCCCTGCAAGCGCCTGATCCGGATTTCGATTGAAGATCTGTTATTGCAGGACCTCGCTCCGGGAGAAGTGAGGGAGATGAAAGCAACGGATTTTTTTCAGGCCCTGCACATCGTTGCCGGCTGAAGCAACCCGTCAGATCTTTTTGAGCATCCAGATATCACACCCGAAATGGCCGGAGTTTCCAAGCGAATTTTCAAGATATTGAAATCCGATCTTCTCATACAATCCTACTGCGGTACTTAATTCGTTCATGGTTTCCAGGTATACCTGGCGATAGCCGAACGCTGCCGCTTTTTCAATGCAGGCCAGCATGAGCCGTTTGCCGACGCCCTGACCACGCGCCCGCGGCAGGAGGT
>CAZZYD010000049.1:9830-16815 GCA_964658175.1 uncultured Puia sp.
TTTACGAGCTCGCAACAACCCGCCGGCAGGCCGGGGGTCGGATAAATACCGCAGCCGCCAAGCAGTTCGCCCGCCACCAGGGCAACATCATAAAAGGCGCCGCTTCGGTTAAACAGTTCCGTTAGATGATCGGTGGTGGGATCGGTGAATACCGTACCGGGGCGCGCTGCCCCGTGCTCCGTGAGCACGCTTCGGATGATGGCTGCCATGGCCGGATCGTCCCTGGTTTCAATGGGCCGCACCCATAGGTCATTTGTCATTTCTTAAAAATAAAATAAACGGCGCCGATCAGCAATGCGAAGGCCACCAGGTGGTTCCACCTGAATTCGATGTTCTTGAAAAAGATCAGGGAGAAAATCGTGAATACGATCAGCGTAATCACTTCCTGCACCACTTTCAGCTGCACGAGCGAAAAGGGACCGCCTTCTTCGGAGAAGCCAATCCGGTTGGCGGGCACCTGAAAACAGTATTCGAAAAAAGCGAGCCCCCAGCTGATCAGAATGATAACAAACAATCCGGGATGCGAACCACCCTGCTTTCCGAAAAATTTCAGGTGGCCATACCAGGCCAGCGTCATGAAGGCATTTGACAAAAAAAGAAGACCGATGGTTGACAGTGCCGCTCTCATCATTGTATATAATTTACATTACATTCACTTGCAATTTACTGATACCGGCCATGCCCAAACAACCGAATGCAAAAAACAAATTAGGAATCTGGACAAGTACGTCGCTGGTGGTTGGAAATATGGTTGGCTCCGGCGTGTTTCTGATGCCGGCAGCCCTGGCTTCATTCGGTGCGATCAGTCTCGTGGGCTGGGTCGTTTCCTCTGCCGGCGCCCTGGCACTTGCACGCATCTTTGCCCGCCTGAGCGTTTTGGTACCGAATATAGACGGAGGTCCTTATGCCTATACCCACAAAGGATTCGGCGATTTCGCAGGCTTCCTCATCGCCTGGGGTTACTGGATTGCCGTATGGACCACCAATGCGACCATCGCGATTTCGTTCGTCGGCGCGATGAGCACTTTTTTTCCGGCCCTTGCCAGCAACGCGTTGCTCGCGGTATCGGTAGGGCTCGGCTCGATCTGGTTTCTTACCTGGGTGAACAGCCTCGGCATTAAAGTGTCCGGTGAAATGCAGCTGGTCACCACCATCCTCAAACTCGTTCCGCTCGTGGCGATCGGCTTTGTCGGACTCTTCTATATTCACATCAGCCATTTCACCCCATTCAATATCAGCGGCAGTTCCAATTTTTCGGCAATCCTCGCCACCTCAACGCTTACATTATTCGCCTTTCTCGGGATTGAATGCGCCACGATCCCGGCAGAAAGTGTGGAGAATCCTGAAAAAATTGTTCCCCGGGCCACGATGATCGGCACCATCGTCACCACGGTGTTATACATACTCACGACGTTCAGCATCATGGGACTGATGACCAGTGAGCAACTGCAGCATTCCGTGACGCCGTTTGCAGATGCCGCTGCGCTGATCTGGGGAAATGCCGCCAAATACTGGGTAGCCGCCGGTGTCGCCATCGCAGGTTTCGGCGCCCTCAACGGATGGATTCTGATCCAGGCACAGATTCCTTTTGCGGTCGCCAAAGACAAATTATTTCCCCCGGTATTTGAAAAACAAAACAAGCGCGCGGTACCCATCCGCGGAATGATTATTTCGAGCCTGCTGGCATCGGCATTCATGCTGATGAACTTCAGCAAGGGGCTGGTGGATCAGTTTAAATTCATGGTGCTGGTCACCACCACCACATCGGTGGTACCCTATCTGTTCGTCGCGGCATCTTACGTGGTGATCAGCATGCAGAAAGGAAATCTCAGCAGAACGGTCTGGATCAAAACACTTTCACTGGCCGGCATCGGTTTTCTATTTTCCATTTATGCGCTGATCGGTACGGGGCAGGAAGCGGTGTTCTGGGGATTTATTCTGCTGCTCGCCGGCATTCCTTTTTATATTTGGGCACTTTGGAAAAGACCTGATCCTGAAAAAAATCTATGACGAAAACAACCCAGTCGGAATACGCAAAGATCGATACTCTTTTTCTGAAAAAAGTTGGCGACGCATTCATCGGCGACGCAGAGATCGAAGCGCAATGGCAGGTCCTGAACTATCTGTCGAAACCCGATTTCTCCAAAGCCGTCCGCGAATATGCTGGTTTTGAAAATATATTTCAGGAAGCCGGAATCAAGCTGAAATATTTTCCGGAGGATGCGTCCACCGGCATGGATTCCGTTTACTGCCGCGATGCGGCGATCTGCACGGATGAGGGCATGATTCTTTGCGCCATGGGAAAAGAAGCCCGCGTGCCGGAGCCGGCGGCACAGGAAAAAGCGTTTCGGTCGGCGGATATCTCCATTCTCGGAAAAATCACGTTTCCCGGCACAGTGGAAGGGGGCGACACCGCCTGGCTCGATGCCCAAACCCTGGCCGTGGGTCACAGCTACCGCACCAATCCGGAAGGTATCCGTCAACTAGCGGAAATCCTTACCCGCATCGGCGTCTCGGTGATCGTGGCGGACCTCCCCCACTACAAAGGGCCCTCGGATGTGTTTCACCTCATGTCGGTACTGAGTCCGGTGGATAAAGACCTGGCCGTGGTATATTCTCCCTTATTACCGATTGCTTTTCGCCAGGAGTTGCTGGCGCGGGGATATGCGTTCGTGGAAGTTCCGGAGGCGGAATTCGATTCGATGGGTTGCAATGTGCTTGCCCTGGCGCCGCGAAAATGCCTGATGGTAAATGGAAATCCCATCACCCGCGGGCGGCTGGAAGACGCCGGTTGCAGCGTAAAGGTATATGAAGGTTCGGAAATCAGCGTGAAAGGCGGCGGCGGACCAACCTGTCTTACACGCCCGGTCTGGCGGTCTGTTTGATCAGGAAGGGAGCTCCGTACAAAGCGACAGCAATTCTTTGGCTGTCGATACGAGCTTCTCGAAAGAGGTGGGTTTCAGAAAAAATTTATCGGCCCCATATTTAAAACATTCTTCCACGTAATGCGGCGCATTGGAGGTGCTTAATACGGCTTTTGGAATATTCTGGTAACGGTGGTCGCTGCCCAGCTGTTTGAGCACTTCGGCGCCACTGATTTCGGGCATATTATAATCGAGCACGATCAGGCAGGGAAGATCGTCCGCATCCTGTTTGTGGAGATAATGTAAAGCCGTTTTACCATCCGGCACCGGATGCAGGTAAATCTGTGTATTGATGCGGGAAAAAGCATCGATGATCAGCTGCTGATCGTCGGGATCGTCATCTGCCAGTAAAATAGTGTAGGACTTCTTCAGCTTCAGAGGTTCTGCCATACGGTTAGGAGGACGCCCCGGTAGGCGGTCCACTGTGTAAATTAAACAATTATCTGCTGCTGATGCATAAAATTTGTTATCAATGTCTTAATGGCATCAAATTCAAGTAAAAAGCCATCGTGGCCATAGGCCGAGGGGATCATATGCAGTTTTGCTCCCGGGATATGCGCCGCCAGAAAAGCCTGATCGGATGCCGTAAACAGCAGATCCTGCTGGATGCCGATGACGCAGCATTTCGCCGTGATCAATGCTAAAGCCCGGGCCGCTCCTCCACGCCCGCGTCCTATATGGTGAGCGTCCATTCCCTGGGAAAGTTTGTAATAACTGAATGCATTGAACCGCCGCGCCAGTTTCTCCCCCTGGTACCGTTGATAACTTTCACTTTTGTAAGGGCCCAGCCCGGTGGTGTCGCCATCGTCCTGAAACAACTGATAGGTTTCCGGATGCCGGTAACTCAGCAGAGCGACGCTTCTGGCCACTTTCATACCGTCCAGTCCGGCCTGCGGCGACCGGGTGCCCCAGGTCGGATCCGCTTCGATGCAAAGGCGTTGGGCGGCGTTATAGGCTTTTCCCCAGGGACTATGAAAAGCATTGGTGGCAATCGGCACGATATGCTGAAACAATCCGGGTGATTCGATGGCCCATTCCAGCAGCTGTTGTCCGCCCATCGAACCACCCAGACCCAAAAAGATCTGTTTGATGCCAAGCGATATCCGCAGTGGTTCGTACGCGCGGATCATATCCCGCGTGGTGAAAAAAGGAAAATCATAAAAATAGGCTGCACCCGTGGCGGGATTATTCTCCAGGGGACCGGAACTTCCGTAACAACTGCCGGGCATGTTCACGCAAACAATAAAATATTTTGCGGGATCGATCAGCTGGCCGGACCCAACGAGACCGGGCCACCATTCCGACGGATCGCTGTTGGCCGTCAGGGCATGGAAGACCCACACCACATTGTCTGCGGACGCATTGAGCTTGCCGGCACAATGAAAACCCAGTTGATAACCAGGTAATCGTTTGCCGCTCTCAAGGGTAAAAGGCTGTTGATACCTGAATAGTTGTAATGACAATCCCGAATATTAAGCGGTTACTGCAGCACTGTGTACTTTATCGAAGGCCTGTTCAAAATCCGCTTTGATGTCATTGATATGTTCGATGCCGACGCTCACCCGGATCTGATTGGGTTTAACGCCTGCGGCGATCTGTTCATCCAGACTGAGCTGTTCATGCGTGGTGGACGAAGGATGAATCACCAGCGTCTTTGAATCACCCACATTGGCCAGATGGCTCGCGAGCTTCAGGGCATCGATAAACTGACTGGCTTTTTCTTTCCCTCCCTTGATACCAAAGTTGAGGATGCCGCCAAATCCATTGGGCAGATACTTTTTTGCCAGCGTATGATAGGGACTTGATTTCAATCCGGGATAGTCGACGAATTCAACAAGGGCATGTTTCTCCAGCCAGTTGGCAAGATCGAGTGCATTGGAAACGGCGCGGTCCACCCGAAGCGATAATGTTTCGAGTCCCTGCAATAAAAGGAATGAATTGAACGGACTCTGCGAGCTGCCGAAATCCCTCAATCCTTCCACCCGTGCGCGGATCGCGAATGCGATATTGGGCAGTCCCAGTGGATTTCCTTCGCCGAATACATCCCAGAATTTCAGGCCATGGTATCCTTCGGATGGTTCGGTAAACTGCGGAAACTTGCCGTTGCCCCAGTTGTAATTACCACCATCGATGATCACCCCGCCGATGCTGGTGCCATGACCGCCGATCCATTTGGTGGCCGATTCCACCACCACGTTCGCGCCGTGTTCCAGTGGACGGAAAAGATAGCCGCCGGTGCCGAAGGTATTGTCAACGATCAGGGGCAGGTCATATTCTTTGGCGATATCGGCAAATTTTTGAAAGTCGGGAATATTCAGCCGCGGATTTCCGATGGTCTCGAGGTAGATGGCCTTGGTATTTTTATCGATCTGCCGCACAAAACTTTCCGGGTCGTCGCCATCGGCGAAACGCACTTCGATGCCCAGCCGCTTGAACGCCACTTTGAACTGGTTGTAGGTGCCGCCATATAAAAAGGAGGTGGAAATAAAATTGTCGCCGGACTGCAGGATATTACTGAGCGCGATGAACTGCGCCGCCTGTCCGGAACTGGTCGCCACCGCACCCACGCCGCCTTCGAGCGCCGCCATGCGTTGCTCGAATACATCCGTTGTCGGATTCATGATGCGTGTGTAGATATTGCCAAATTCTTTCAGACCGAACAGGTTGGCTGCATGCTGGGCATTGTTGAATGTATACGAAGTGGTTTGGTAAATGGGCACGGCACGGGCTTTCGTTACCGTATCTACCTGGTGACCGGCATGGAGCTGCAACGTTTCAAACTGAAGTGGTGCTGACATACAAATATTTTTGATGGTTAAACAATCGAGCACTCGTGTTTTTGTACACGGGGGAACCCCACAAATATAGTAGAGTTTATTTCACGCAAAGCCGTTTCACAGGAGTTTTGTTTCTCGCAACGGCGCAACGGATGCGCAATGGCGCAACGAAAAACGGACAGATACGATAAATGGTAATAAATGAACGTGAGCGGTAGACGTTGAATGCGAACTGTGGACATCGCCGCGTCGTTGCGCATCCGTTGCGCCGTCGCGTGAAATAATATAGCAGGAAAAGATGGTGCCGAAGAAAAGCAGGTCGCAAGCAGGACCTGCTTATCTCGGGACTTAAATGAAGTCTAATAAGATTCCATGTCATCTAACGGAGATGTTTTATTTTTAGTGTCTGGCCAGTGCCCGCCGGCCGTTAATATTAAAAAAAAATACGTTTTATGGACACCGCGCAAATCCAGATCCGTGATCAGCAGCAACAGTCATGGGACAAATTTTCTGCAGGCTGGAAGAAATGGGACCAGGATACGATGAAATTCCTGCAACCCATGGGAGATGAGATCATTGCCCTGCTGAATATCAAAGAATCGGACCTGGTACTCGATGTGGCCGCCGGTACCGGCGAGCCCGGGCTCACCATTGCCGCGATCGCCACCAAAGGCACTGTGACCGGCACCGACGTGTCGGAAAATATGCTGGCCATTGCCCGCGAAAACGCCGCGCAAAAAGGCATTTCCAATTACCACACCGTGCCGGCCGACATTTCAGCGCTTCCTTTTACTGACAATCAGTTTACGGCCATCAGCTGCCGCATGGGTTTCATGTTTTTTCCTGATATGGCACTGGCCGCCCGCGAGATGTACCGCGTGCTCAAACCGGGCGGGCGGATTGCTACCTCCGTCTGGGGCGCGCCGGCGCAGAATCCCTGGGTTACCACCATGATGTCTACCATTGGCCGGCACATCAGCATGCCCGTGCCTGTTCCGGAAGCGCCGGGGATGTTCCGTTGCGCAAAACCGGGTCTGATCACGGGCTTGCTTTCGGATGCCGGATTCAAGCAGGTAAGCGCAAAAGAAATCTTCGGTAAAGTCTCGCACCGGTCGCCCGAAAAATACTGGGAGAATATGACAGAAGTGGGCGCGCCGATCGTGGCAGCGCTCAGCAAAACCGATGACGCCACCCGGCAGGCCATTCATGACGATGTGATCGCCCAGCTGCAAAATAAAATCGTTGAGGGAAAAGTGATGCTGGATTTCAGTTCGATGATTATTT
>CAZZYD010000050.1:0-16777 GCA_964658175.1 uncultured Puia sp.
CTGCAGACCGTTTGGGGCTATAACGTGTATCCCACCACGCGAACCATCGACAATTTCATCCTCAACTTCCGCAAGTATTTTGAAGAGGATAGCCGCCATCCCAAATACTTCCATTCGGTACGCGGTGTTGGCTATAAGTATACAGAGTAAAGCGCAAAGTTCCTTGTGCGATCAACTATTTCTCCATAACAAAGAAAAATCACACCGATCAGCATCCACATCCCATACATCCCAAATCCATCCCAAAAATCCCAGTCCAGTCCAGTCTACACCGTCTGTAATTTCCCCGTTATTTTTTCTGCCTGTGCGAGCACCCGGTGCATATCATATTCGTTGTGGTCAGGCGTGTACAGTTTGATCTCGCATTCGTTCAATACTTCCCGCAGCTGCGCAATATCCGCCGGCGACCAGCCTTCTTCTGACAGATGACGGCTGATGCTGAGTTTATTCAATTCGCTGGAAGGGATTTCCAGCCGCGCCGCCACGGCTTTCCAGATACTGCGGTTTAGCGTTGCATAAAATTTTCCGAACTCCCCTTTCTCCAGCAGATGTTTTGTCTCCGCCAGCGGATCTTCCGCCACAGGGGGGATCGTCATGCTTTCCACGATGGGCGAAGGACTGTTTTCTGTCTGGCGGGGAGGGCCGCCTTTTTTTGCCATGAGTTTATTTTGTAAAACAATAAACATCAGGGCACCGGCCAGCAACAATCCGGCGACCAATGCGAGCCAGTGTTTGCCCATATATTTTGAGGTGCCCGCGGTGGTGATGGCCGTTTTAGCCAATGCCGGCGCGTGTTTCCGTTTTGTGCCGGCTACGGCCGAGAAATGAACCGGATCGCTCTGAATGTTTTTATAAGTACCCGAGGCCGGATCAAAATAAGAGAAGCGGATGGGTGGGATGGTATACGTGCCGGTAAGGGAAGGAATAAAACTATAGGTGAATGTCTTTTTCCCACCCAGCGGGGCAGTTGTTTTGTTGATGTCTTCTTTGGTATGTGTTGAGTAACTCTCGGTTCCCGCGGGCCATTCCGGCAACGGCGCATTGATCACCGGGAGGTTGCCCGACCCGCTGATCTTCACTTCCAGTTCGGCTGCATCGCCGGTATCCAGGGCATGACCTGTTACCGCGGCCTGGATGCTATAATGCCCGACGGCTCCGGTGAAATCAGCCGGCTTATTTTCCACGGGCAAGGCTTTCACATTTACGATCACGGGTTTGCTCGTGAGCGAAACCTGTTGCTGATACGGAGCGCCCTCGGATGACTGATTGAACAGCCGGTCGAAGAGACCGCTGAGTCCGCGGGAGGCGCCTGCGTCGGGTTTCTGACCCGTTTTGATAAAATGAATATCATTGTCGACCTCCACCGGATCGAGCACCACCTGTCCTTCCACCAGCGGGATCAGCTGCACTTTCCGGATCGTATGAACGACAAAAGTCTTTCCATTTATTTTTTCCACCCCCGTGGCGTCCGTTCCGGGATCGTTCATATCATATACACTGAAACCATTGAGCGAAGGCTGTTTAACCACCTGCGATTCCGACTGAAGCCGTGTATACAATTTATAAGAAGCGGTAATGGGTTCACCGACATAGCAACTGCTTTTGCTGACATCGACCTTCAGGAAGAAATTTTTTTTGATGATGTCATCCACATTGTCTTTCGGCCGCAGCAGATAGATGCGGTCCACCGACCGTTCATCTTCCGGATAGACCGGATCGGGTGTTGCGCCGGGCGTATTTCCGGGCGGTACGCTGGAAGATCCCTTGTGTACATTGATCACGACCGCGTTGGACTGCATCGCCTTGCCATCCACACTGGCCCGGGCTCCGCTCACAATAATCTTTCCCGTGCGCAGGGGCTGCAAAATAAATGTAAGGGCCTTGTACTGGCTGGAGTTGCCGTTGATGATGCTCATACCGGTTGACTCATTCGGTCCCTGCACGATGGTAAAACCTGAAAAGTTCGGGGGTTTGATATCGTCGATGCGGCCTGCGTTTTCTACTACGTATTCGATCTGGATATAATCGTCCTTGGACAGATCGGTGGTGCTGGCGACCGTTGAAAAAGTTACCTGGGCCCCTGCTGGAAGAAAGAGCAGGGTCAACAGAAAGCATCCTACAATCCGTAAAGGTAAAATTCGGTCGATGGCAATTTTTTTACTGATACCCGCAAATATAGATTTCAGGTCCGGGTTCAGGTAAAACCCGGGCGTAAAAATCAGTTAAATCCGTTCGCTACAGGTCGCCCGACAAGGGCCGGAGCACGATATCCTCCACATTCCCCTGTTGGGAAAGCAGGGAGGCGGCATAGACCAGCTCAGCCACATCCGACGGAACCATCAGCAGGGCCGGATCCACCCCGCTGCCGGCCCAGGCATCGGTATAGACGGCGCCGGGATAAATGCCCGTGACTTTGACCCCCTGATTTTTCATTTCCTCCCGCAGATTTTTTGTAAAACCTGCCAGCGCAAACTTGCTGATGCTGTAGGATCCGCCATTGGCATATGCCTGGAGCGATGCCGTTGAACACATATTGAAAACATGTCCCTTTCGCTGTTCCATCATTTTAGGCAGGAGCGTACGGGTGAGATAATAGGCGCTGTAGAGATTCACGGCGATCATTTTTTCCAGCGTACCGTCTGCTTCGGCGTGAACGCTTCCCGGCAGGAACTGGCCGGCATTGTTGACCAGCACATCCACCGGCTGATCCTGTTGCAATACCCAGTGCCCGAAAGCAATCACCTGCTCCTTCTTTTCCATGTCATACGCTTTTGCCCTGATCCGCCGTTCCGGAAAGCGACGGGTGAGTCCTTCCAGCGCCTGGTATAGCTTCACTTCATTTTGTGAGGTGATCAGGAGATCATGACCACCCTTGGCAAACCGCTCGGCGATCGCAAAACCAAGTCCGCGCGAAGCGCCTGTAATGATAATATTCATACCGGCAATTTACAGAATCACCCCTTTGTGATCTACCTTTAATTTAATCCACCCGATTTCTTATGCGGTACCGACACCTTTTTTTTGATCTGGATCATACACTGTGGGATTTCGAAACCAATAGTCACGCCGCCCTCACGGACATATTTGAGATGCTCGAACTGGAAAAAGCCGGTGTTACGGATTTCGAGTTGTTTTACCGGAATTACCTCCTGCACAACGACAAACTCTGGGAACGGTACCGAAACGGATTTATAAAAGTGGAAGAACTCCGCTGGAAGCGGATGTGGCTTTACCTAATGGATTTCAAAATCGGCAGTGAAGCGCTGGCCAGACAAATGGGCAATGAGTTTATGGAAATCCTGCCATCAAAAACGGCGCTTTTTCCCGATACGCGGGAAGTGCTTGCATACCTCGAACGGAAAAAATATTCGCTCCATCTGATTACCAACGGATTCGAAAAAACACAACACCTGAAACTCAAAAATTCGGGGATCGATGCATTTTTTATCGAAGTGATCACTTCGGAAACATCCAACAGCCTTAAACCACACCGGGGCATTTTTGATTATGCGCTCCGGAAAACCGGCGCGCTCAAATCAGAGAGTATCATGATCGGCGATACGCCCGAGGTGGATATCCTCGGCGCCAGCAACGCCGGCATCGACCAGGTGTATGTAAATCATGTAAAGAATGAGAAGCCGGTGGAAGCCACCTATGTCGTGCGTTCGCTGAAAGAGCTGGAATCAATTTTCTGAAGTCACCATTCCGCAAGCACCGTAACGCCACCTTTAACCACCTGTTGCAGGTCCACCTTTAGCTTCGTGCCCGGCGGCAGCAGTACGTCCACGCGTGATCCGAATTTAATAAACCCCATTTCGGAACTCTGCTTCACCGTCTGACCGACGGACAGATAGTTGACAATTCTTTTGGCCAGCGCGCCGGCGATCTGTTTGACCAGGATATTTCCCTTCGGATTCCGGATTACCACACTGTGGCGCTCGTTTTCCGTAGATGATTTCGGGTGCCAGGCTACGAGGTATTTTCCTTTGTGGTATTGATTGTAGATCACTTCTCCGCTCACCGGCACGACATTGCGGTGCACATTCGCCGGACTCATAAAAATAGAAACCTGGATGCGGCGGTCCTTGAAATATTCGACATCCGTGATTTCTTCAATCACGACTACTTTGCCATCAGCGGGACAAACAATATATTTTTCATCCACCGTAAGGGTGCGGGCCGGAACGCGAAAAAATGAAATGATGAAAAGCAGCAGGCCGAACGTGCCGATAAATATTACCCAGCTGAGCCATGGCAGGTGATAACTGACAAAGTAAAAAGAAAGCAGATTGATCGCCGCAAAAATAATGGTGCAGATAGCAATCGTACGATAACCTTCCTTGTGGATCTTCATAATAAATTATTTCACAAACATAATGATGTAAAGCCATATCCAGGGTGTGGCAAACAGGAGCGAATCAAAGCGGTCGAGGAATCCGCCGTGACCCGGCAGGATCTGACCGCTGTCTTTGACATTGGCCATGCGTTTGAGTTTGCTCTCCAGTAAATCACCGATGGTACCCATGATGCCGGCGATCGCTGCGATGCAGGCCCACTTCAGCATCGTGGCCGACTGGTTTACGCTGCTCACGAAGTAGCCGGCCGCACCCATGGCAACGATGGTAATGACGATACCGCCGATCGTGCCTTCCCAGGTTTTTTTGGGGGAGATGGAGGAGAAAGGGGTTTTACCAATCACGGAGCCCACCAGGTATGCCATGGTGTCGTTGATCCACAGACTCAGGATGATGACCATCACAAACAATTTGTTGACGTCGTCCAGCGCGTCGCCGGGATAGAAGGTCCGGATATTGGTAAGCAATCCGATACTCAGCGATATGTACAGCAGCCCGAGCATGGACCAACCGATGTTTTTTAAATTTGGTTTCCGTACCAGGCCGATTTCTGCCACCGGCAGTACAAAAAGGAACAGGATGCCGCCCCAGAGGCCCGCATCGTGCAGATAATAATTCCCCACCGGAAAACCCTGGCGGCTGCAATACATCACCACACACCAGCCGGCGATCATCACCCCGTAACGGTGAACCCGCGAAATCGATTTGTAGGCGGGATCTATGAGCGCCACCAGTTTCTGAAATTCATACCAGCAGCCGAAATGGATGATGCTGAACAAAACGAAGAAACTCCAGGTGTTCCATAACAATCCTGTAAGCATCACTGCCACGAAGACGAGCGAGGTAAGGGCGCGTGTCTGAAAAGTTACGCGTTGAAGGGCCATAGCGTGAAGATAATAAATGCAGGTTTATCCCGACGAACTGTCGCCGAAATCCCAGGGATCGGCGGGATCAGCAAAATGAAAAACCTTTTCATAGGTCGTATCCGAATGTTTACGCAGATAAATCAGGATGAAGGCCACGATCAGGAGTGAAATCAATCCAACCCAGGTGAGCAATCGCTGGCTTGGATCCGGCACATTGGCGTACAGCAACAGCACCTGGAAGCCGTTAAACACAAAATGACCGATCATGGAAGTATAGATGCTTCCACTGTACCAGTACATCGCGCCCAAAATCATCCCCAGTGCCATCCTGGGCAGAAATCCCATGAACTGAAAATGCACAAGCGAAAAAATAGCGCCCGTAAAAAAAATACCCCAGAAAGGAGATTTGAATAGCTGGATGATCAAGCGCTGCAAAACGCCGCGGAAAAAAAGCTCTTCACTCACGGCCGGAATGATCCCGACCATAAAAAGGCCCTGCAGCAGGCCGGCGGGTGTACGGAGGTCCAGGATGTTTTTAAGCGCATCATTCACACCCGACTCCCCTTTTTCAATCCAGGCACGGGTGGCCGGACTCACCATATGATGGACGATGCTTTCATTGAGCGAACCCAGCAATCCCACGGTGAAATAAGCGCACAATACCAGCACAATGCCCAGCGGAAAAAAGCGCCAGCGCGATGGTTTCCGCAGGCCGAGATATTCCAGCGGTTGCGGATCGGACAGATAGGCAAATACCAAGGCAGGAATCACAAACATAAAGAACTGCACGATCATCAGTCCCTTCAGTACTTTGGCGTGGGCCGGATCGGCAAAGTCTTCCGAACCCAGCATCTGCTGCACCTGCGCCTGGCCAAGATGGTTCACCGAGGCCACGATAACCACGCCAACCAGGGTAACGGCCACCAGGCAGCCAAGAGCCAGACAAAGAAAAATGATCAGCTGCATCCAGACTGGCTTCGTTCGGAGATATGAATACATGTATGGGAATTCGCGTTGCTGGTTTAATAAATTATCTTTGCAGCCAGAAAAGCAACCGCAAAATTAAGCCAGGCGGACAGCTTTTCCCAATTAAACCCCATGGCGGTAAAAATCGGTCACATTGAACTTCCGGACTTCCCACTACTCCTCGCCCCGATGGAGGATGTGAGCGATCCGCCGTTCCGCTATGTGTGCAAAAAATACGGGGCCGACCTGATGTACAGCGAATTCATTTCCAGCGAAGGACTGATCCGCGATGCGATCAAAAGCCGTCAAAAGCTCGATTTCTTTGAATATGAGCGTCCCTTTGGCATCCAGATCTTTGGCGGAGATGAAGAAGCGATGGCCCTCAGCGCAAAAATCATCGATACCACCAATCCCGATCTGGTCGACATCAATTTCGGATGTCCCGTAAAAAAAGTGGTATGCAAGGGCGCCGGGGCGGCGGTACTGAAAGATGTGGATGGCATGGTGCGACTGACCAAAGCTGTGATCAGATCCACCAGCCTGCCGGTCACCGTAAAAACCAGGCTTGGCTGGGATGAAAATTCAAAGAATATCGAGGAAGTAGCCGAGCGTTTACAGGACGCGGGCATTGCGGCGCTTACGATTCACGGACGGACGCGTGCGCAATTATACAAAGGCGAGGCCGACTGGACGCTCATCGCAAAAGTGAAAAATAACCCGCGGATACAGATTCCTGTTTTCGGCAATGGCGATATCGATCGTCCGGAAAAGGCGCTTGAATATAAAAACAGGTATGGCGTCGACGGCATCATGATCGGCCGTGCCGCAATCGGATATCCCTGGATCTTTCAGGAGATCCGTCATTTCCTCCAAACGGGAACGCATCTTCCGCCGCCTACGATTACAGAGCGGGTGGAAGCCATCCGGCAACACCTGATCCGTTCCGTGGAGTGGAAGGGACCGGTGCTGGGCATCCTGGAAATGAGAAGACATTATACCAACTACCTGAAGGGCTACGATCATATCAAAAGCTTCCGGATGGAACTGGTTCAGAAAAATACCGTGGCGGAAATCGAATCCGTCCTTGGGGCGCTGCTCGAGCGGTACGCGGTGTCGGAGCCGGTCTTTGCGGTACTGTAAGAAACTGTTGCAACACTCCTGGCCCCGTCGTGTGAAACCAACATTCATCAATTGTCAAGGCAGATTCAAGTGGACTCGCCTCAGGAGGCCGGTGGCGGATGGTTATTGGCAAACTGCCCGAGCAGGGTTTCATAAACCGCCGCCCGCCGTGCCGCAAAACTATCCGCCACAATCAGCACGGCCGATTGCAGCGCCAGTGTAATGCCAAAGCCAAACCAGAATTGCCGCAGCGGGAGATTCCGGAACAGCAGGGCGATCACGATCCCGGCAATGCAAAGGAGTCCTTCCGCAGCGCGCAGGGCGATGAAGTTTTTATTTATTTTCCGGATCCGTGGCCATTCCACGTTGCGCAGCTGATCCGGATTCATATCGTATGCATATACATTGCTGATCCGCTGATCGTCGCTTTTGTTGTAGACCACGTAACCGGCCAGTGCCTGTAACAGTCCGATGAGCAGGAGCGGGATGGCGGCGCCCTTATAGAACGATGTTTTAAGTCCGGTGAAGAAGATAATGCCGAGCAGCATGCAGGCCAGGCCTACGATGACAAAAAGCAGGCTTTCATGCTTTTCCGCTACGAAATATTTCTCGATGTCAGCTTTTGTGAGCATGATGCCGTATTGACCTAAATGTAAATAATATTAAGCTGTATTTTCGCCTAAATTTACCCATGCCCAAATACCTGTGGATCGCTTTCATTTCCCTTTGCGCGGGGAGTTGCTCCACGAACAATGTTCAGGAAGATCAATCGCTCAAATCCTTTTTCGATTCGGCCGCCGTTACCGGCAGCTTTGCGCTTTTTGACAACGGGGCCAACGGCTTTACCGTATACAATCTGAAACGCTTCCGCGACAGCGCTTACCTGCCCGCATCCACCTTTAAGATCGCCAATTCGCTGATCGGTCTTCAGACCGGCGTGATCACAGATGAAAATATGGTGATCCGATGGGATGGTGTGAAGAGATCCGAGGAAGCCTGGAATCACGACCTTACGATGAAAACCGCCTTTGAAGTGTCCGCCGTGAATTATTACCAGGAAGTCGCGCGCCGCATCGGCCGGGATACCATGAAAAAATGGATCGACAGCCTGGGATATGGCAACCGGCGGGTAGAAGGTCCCATCGATTCCTTCTGGCTGAACAATACCCTGAAAATAACCGCCGACGAGGAGCTCGGTCTTGTCAAAAAGCTGTATTTCGACCAGTTGCCGTTTTATAAGCGAACGCAGGAAATCGTGCGCAACGTGATGCTGCGTGAAGACAATGCTAATTATCGGCTTAGCTATAAAACCGGTCTTGGATATGCAGAAAACGGGCACGAGATTGGCTGGATAGTGGGCTGGATCGAGGAAAACAAACATCCTTATTTTTTTGTACTGAACCTCGAATCGCCGGATAGTAAAACAGATATGAAAACGCTCAGGCTTTCCATGCTGAAATCGATCCTGGGTAAGTATGGATTTTTCCAGGGAAAAAAATAAAACGACCGCCACCTTATGCAATTTGAACATCCCGAATACCTGCTGGCGATCGTACTCCTCGTAGTGCCTGTATTGCTGTTGCTGGAGCTGCTCCGCTGGAAAAAAAAGGTCCGCGCACGCATCGGAGATCCTGACCTGGTGAAACAACTCGTAAAGAGTCACTCTGCTTTCCGCTCCTGGTTTAAATTCATCCTGCTCGGACTGGCATTTATCTTCCTCGCAATGGGTTTGGCGAACGCCCGCCGGCGGGGCAGCACGGAAAATTTTTCGCGCAGCGGAGTGGATGTGATGATTCTCCTGGACGTGAGCAAGAGCATGCTCGCCACGGATATCAAACCGAGCCGCCTCGAAAAAGCAAAGCAATTCCTTTTTAAGCTCGTAGATAAACTGGAGGACGACCGGATGGGATTGATCCTTTTTGCCGGAAGGGCTTATATGCAGATGCCGCTCACAACAGACCATGGAGCTGCAAAAATGTATATCCAGGAAGCCGGTCCCGACCTGGTTCCTTCGCAGGGCACGGTTATCTCCGACGCCCTTCAAATGGCCAACAGTGCGTTTAACAGCAACGAACACAAATACAAATCCATCGTGCTGATTTCTGATGGGGAAGACCACAATCCCGAAGCGTTGAAAACAGCCAAACAACTGGCGGCCAACGGCGTGATGATCAACACCATCGGCATCGGCTCTCCCGAAGGATCCACCATCACGGATCCCGAAACACATGAATTGAAAAAAGACGAAAAGGGCGAAATTGTCGTTTCAAAACTGAATGAAAAGGAGCTCACAGATCTGTCGGATGCCAGCAATGGCCTCTATCAAAGGCTCGACAATGTCGAAGATGCCAGCATCACGCTGACCCAGCGTTTGGGAGGCATTGAAAAGCGCGCGCTGGCAGACAGTGAATTCGTGAATTATAAAAATTATTTTCAGTGGTTCCTGGCGATGGCACTCCTTTTTTTGTTGTTTGAATTCTTTATGCCGGAACGCACTTCAAAATCTCAGCTCGCGTGAAAAACCTGCTCCTACTATATGGTCTGCTAACTACCCTACCGGCCATGGCCCAGCGCACAGAAGCCACAATCCGCAAGGGCAACCGCGCATACAAGAAAAATGATTTCGATCAGTCCCAGGCCGAATACCGCAAGGCCCTGAGTCTGTCGCCATCCAATGGCGATGCGGAATACAACCTGGGCAATGCGCTCTTCAGAAAAAATAGTTATGAAGATGCCATAAAATCATATGATGCCGCCATCCAGACAAATGCGGATAAATTCCTGCGTGCGCAATCCTTTTATAACAAGGGCGTCGCCTATCAGAAGCAACAGAAACTGGAAGAGAGTATCGACGCCTGGAAGAACGCGCTGAAGCTCGATCCCGACGATGCCCAAGCCCGCGATAACCTCGCCAAAGCCCTGCAGGAGAAAAAGCAGCAGGATCAGCAGAAAAAAGACGACGAAAATAAAAAGAAGCCCGATCCCCAGAACAAACAGGATAAGACCAAAGACAAGCAGGAGCCCAAGCAGCCGCAGAGTAAACTCAGCAAACAACAGGTGGAACAACTGCTGAAAGCGCTTGCGCAAAAAGAGCAGGAAGTGCAGGATAAAATGAATCAGAACAAGGCGAAATCAGTAACACAACAGGATAAGGACTGGTAGCCTGGGATTATCTGGGATAGTCTGGGATTCATGAGATATGGATATTGCCGATCCTATCCCTTAGTCTTCCGTATAGCCGTCCAGCATCTCCTTCAGTTTTTCTACCAGCTCCGTTTTAGTAATTGGAATTCCCATCACTTTATTATAACCTTTTGCGTCAACCAGGTATTTGTCGCGGATGATTTTTATCAACTGGCCACTATTGATTTCCGGAATCAGCACCTGATCGAAATGCGAAAGCAGTTCGCCCAGGTTTTTCGGAAACGGACGAAGGTAACGGACATGGGCATGCGAAACCGCATATCCGTCCCCCAGCAGCTGGGCAACGGCGCTTCGGATGGTGCCATACGTACTCCCCCAGCCGAGTACCAGCAGTTTTCCTTTTTGCGGACCACTGTCGATTTTCTGCAAGGGGATATGATCGGCGATCTTATCGACTTTTTCCTGCCGGAGACGCACCATCAGCTGGTGGTTTTCAGGATCGTAACTCACATTGCCGGTGATATTTTCTTTTTCCAGTCCGCCGATGCGGTGTTCCAGACCTGCCGTACCGGGGATGGCCCAGGGACGCACGCCGTTCTCATCGCGCAGATAGGGTTGCAATTTCTCTTCCCCATGACCGAGGGAAGTCTTGAATTTCGGTTTGATTGGGTGCAGCTGATTCGTTTGCGGAAAACGCCAGGGTTCAGAACCATTGGCGATATATCCGTCACTCAGAAAAATGACTGGCGTCATATGCTGGATCGCGATGCGTGCGGCTTCGTATACGGCATCAAAACAATCACTGGGCGTGGATGCCGATACGATCGGCATCGGACTTTCGCCATTCCGGCCGTAATAAGCCTGCAGGAGATCACTTTGTTCAGTTTTCGTAGGCAAACCCGTAGACGGGCCCCCACGCTGTATATCACAGATAAGCAGTGGAATTTCAAGCATCATCGCCAAACCCATCGCTTCCGATTTCAATGCCATGCCAGGACCTGAGGTAGTGGTAACGCCGAGCGATCCGCCATAACTGGCGCCGATCGCAGCAGTGATACCGGCAATCTCATCTTCCGCCTGAAAGGTGCGTACGCCAAATGCCTTGTGACGGCTCAGTTCATGCAGGATATCCGAAGCCGGTGTAATGGGATACGATCCCAGAAACAAGGGCAGCCCGCTTTGCTGGGAAGCGGCAATCAACCCCAGTGACACAGCCTGGTTCCCCATGATCGAACGATAGGTGCCGGCCTGGAGTTTGGCTTTTTCAACCGTATAGGTATTTGTAAATGTTTCGGTGGTATCGCCATAATTGAAACCCGCCTTGAGCGCCTTGATATTGCTGTTGAGGATATCAGGTTTCTTGCCGAATTTTTCGGTGATGAACTGAATGGTATTGTCCATGCTCCGGTTGTACATCCAGTAAAGAAAACCGAGGACGAACATGTTTTTCGCCCGGTCCTTTTCTTTCATTCCGATACTGAATTCAGTCAGCGCCTCGCGGGTGAGTTTGGTTACATCCACCCGGATCAGCTCGTAGGTGTCGAGGCTGTGGTCGTCGAGCGGATTGACGCCTTCCGGATAATTGGCCAGCCGGAGATTTTTCTGGTCGAACCCTTCGATATTGGCGATGATGCGGCCTCCCTTTTTAAGGGATTTCAGGTTTGCTTTCAGCGCGGCGGCATTCATGGCCACCAGCACATCGCATTCATCCCCGGGCGTAAATATATGGTCGCTGGAAAAACGGAGCTGAAAACCACTCACGCCGGGCAGCGTGCCCTGCGGCGCCCGGATTTCAGCCGGAAAATCGGGAAAAGTGGCCAGGTCAATGCCCAACAGGGCGGTATTGGTGGTAAACTGACTTCCGGTGAGCTGCATGCCATCCCCGGAATCACCGGCAAACTTGATCACCACGTCCTTCAGTATTGTATCGGTCGGATGTAAAGACATAAGCCCGCAAAGGTACGGAATTGAGTCTAGTTGCCCGGCATCGCCCGGTAGATCGACTCCATGATATTTCCCCGCACATTGAGGGCGGAAAGTTTTGGACTTTCGGAGGGATATACCCGGTTTGACAGGAAGATAAACACGATTTTTTTCTGCGGATCCACCCAGAAACAGGTGCCTGTAAAGCCGGTATGACCGAAGGTGAGTGCCGAAGCAGATTTGCAGGGATACGCATCTTTTTCCTTGCGGGTCGCATTGTCTTTTTCAGGTTTGTCGAATCCCAGGGCGCGCCGGCTGATATCGCTGTGGTAAGCGGTGAAATAATCGATGGTTTCTTTTCTAAGGAATCGTTTTCCGCCGAGCGTGCCGCCGTTGAGGAGCATTTGTCCGAGTACCGCCAGGTCATAGGCATCGCTGAACAGACCGGCATGACCCGAGATGCCGCCAAACATAGCGGCGCTGGGATCGTGCACATCCCCGTGTATCAGCTGCCGGCGAAAAGTGGTCTCTGCTTCCGTTGGTGCAATCCGGTTTACCGCAAATCGATTCCTGGGCCGGAAGCCGGTGCTGACCATCCCCAACGGCTCATAAAAATTGGTGCTTGTGAATACGTCGAGCGTTTCACCCGATATGGCCTCCACGATCTTGCCCAGCAGGATGAAATCAATATCGCTGTACACATATTTGCCGGCCGGCAGGAGCGGACTATTGGCGATGCGCAGATACATCGTGTCCAGCCAGTCGTTCCGGAGGTATAATTTTTCCGCTACGCGGATGCTGTGGCTGCTGTCTTTTACCGGGGAATAAAAAGCGGGCAGCGGCACATTGGATTTGTCCGGCGTGACCGTGCCGGCGTAAAATCCGATATCGGCCTGCAGTCCGGCCTGGTGAAGCAATACATCCCAGATCCTGATCTCGCTTTTGTTGCTGTTTCGAAGCCAGGGCAGATAATGACCCAGGGTCTGATGCAGGTCGAGCAAACTATCTTCAAAGAGTTTCATCAGCGATACGGTGGTCGCGCAGATCTTGGTACAGGAGGCGAGATCATAGATCGTCTCCGGATAAACGGCTTCCTTTTTATCATACGTGAAATAGCCGAAACTTTTTTCATAGCCCACGCGACCATCCCTTACCACTACCACTTCGCAGCCGGGCATGGCTTCATGGGCAATGGCGCGGCGGCAAATGGAATCGATGCGGTGCAGCTTAGAAGCAGAAAATCCAAGCGTCGCCGGCGCCACATTCACCAGCGCGTGGCGGATGGGCACGATGCCATCTCCATACACATAACTGGTGCAGACAGATACCGGCAATTTACCACGGGCCGTAAATTTTCCGTTGAGCCAGTCGGCCGCCACCTCCTGCGTGATGGGGTTGTCATCATAACAAACGAGCAGATTTTTTGCGTCGCAAACATATTTCACCGCATATGGGTTGCCAAACACAAAACTCACCGCCATTTTCTGTTGATTGAGTTGTGTCATCAACCGCAGTGCAGCGGCACTGATCCCGAAGTCATTGGCCGGATATCGGTTGAAATTATGAAGACCGATGATCAGCACATCGAAACGTGCGTGGATCAGAGCGAGTGCCGCCGCAGCTTTCACACTATCGAGGCCATAGTCGAAATAAAAAACCTGCGCATGATAGTCATCCCGCATCCGGCGGGCAAAAGCATTGTCTTCGGTAAGACCAAAACCGATATAGGCGACTTTCTGGCTATTGCCGGTCTTCAGCGGCACGCCATACAGATCTTTTGCGCGCAAAAGCGTCAGGGCATTCTCGGCACATTTCCGGTAGAGCTCGGGCACGTCTTTATTTAAATCGTCCGCCAGTCCTGAGGAATCGGAAGCATGCCAGTGCGCAAGTCCGAGCCGGTATTTTGCCATGAGTACCCGTTTAACGCGTTCGTTAATGGAAGCCCATTTGATTTTTTTTGCTTTGATCGCCGTAAATATTTTATCCATCGTCATGGGCACATCGCCGGGCAGGCAAAGCATGTCGTTCCCGGCGATCAGCGACTGCACCGATGCGTCGCCGTCCGGAAAATATTTGGTCACGCCTTTCATTTCCAGGGCATCTGTAAAACTGATGCCGGTGAACTTGAGTTGTTTACGGAGCAGGCCCGTCACCGTAGGTTGTGACAGCGAGCTGGCGCGGTTTGGCGTGGCATCGATGGCGGGAATGGACAGGTGTCCGATCATTACGCTGCCGACGCCGGCGGCAAACAATTTCTTAAAGGGATAAAGCTCGAGGGTATCGAGCGCTTGGCGGTTTTTGGAAATCAGGGGAAGATCGAGGTGCGAGTCCACCGAAACATCCCCATGCCCCGGGAAATGTTTCGCGCAGGCCATCACGCTGTCGTCCTGCATGCCTTTCATATACTGGATCGCATCGACCGCCACCCGGTACTGGTTTTCACCAAAGGAGCGGTCGTTGATCACCGGGTTTGACGGATTGTTGTTTACGTCTGCCACCGGTGCGTAGTTCACCTGGATGCCAACGCGCCGGCATTGTTCCGCCACTACGCGGCCATATTCATACATGATGCTCGTATCCTGGATGGCGCCGAGCATCATCTGCCTTGGCAGCGGCATCACACTGTCCATGCGCATGCCGAGACCATTTTCCGCATCGATGCAGACAAGGATGGGCGTTTTCGCCTGCTGCTGAAAAATATTCAGATAACCTGATTGCGCCTGTGGTCCGCCCTGGAAAAGACAGATGCCGCCGATATTATAGCGTTTAACATAGTCTTCCACCTGCTGGTCGAAGAAAATTATTTTTTTTGTGGATGGGTCGATGGCGGAAAGTCTCACCACCATCAGTTGAGCAAGTCGCTGCGTATCTGTGAGCGTATTAAAAACGCTGTCGGCCCAGCGGGCAGCAGGGGAGTGATCGGGTTTTTGGGCAGATGCGGTCAGGCATATCAGCAATGCAGCAGCGAAAAGACAATTTTTCATGGTGGATGTTGAAGTGGTTCCACAAAATAAAGAGATTTGAAGAAAGAAGGGTCAGAATCTTATCCGTAAATTTGACGTCTTTTCAGCATGCCGGACGTCATCCATCTTCTTCCTGATAATATAGCAAACCAGATCGCCGCCGGGGAGGTAATCCAGCGCCCTGCCAGCGCCGTCAAGGAGCTGATGGAAAATGCCATCGATGCCGGCGCCACGAGCGTAAAGCTGATTATCAGCGATGCGGGCAAGGCACTCGTGCAGGTGATCGACAACGGCCGCGGAATGAGCGTAACCGATGCACGCATGGCATTTGAGCGGCATGCGACTTCCAAAATAAAAAACATCGATGACCTGTTCCGGATCCGCACGATGGGCTTCCGGGGCGAAGCACTCGCGTCCATCGCCGCCGTGGCACAGGTTGAACTCAAGACAAAAAAAGCGGACGATCCTGCAGGAACACTGATCGAGATTGAAAACAGCCTTGTCACCCGGCAGGAACCGGTGGCATTCGGCAACGGGACGAGCATCGCCATGAAAAATTTATTTTTCAACGTGCCAGCCAGGAGAAACTTTCTGAAAAGCAACGCAGCCGAGATGCGGCATATCATCGACGAATTCATCCGCATCGCGCTGTCTTTTCCCGACATCCTGTTCATCCTAATCAGCAACAGCCAGGAAGTGTTTCACCTGGAAAAAGGAAGTCTCAAACAACGCATCGTTCAGATCCTGGGTAACAGCTACGCGGCCAGGCTGGTCACCGTGCAGGAAGACACGGATTACCTCAATATCACGGGCTTTGTGGGTAAACCGGATACAGCCAAACGCACCCGGGGCGATCAGTATTTTTTTGTCAACAACCGGTTTATCAAAAGCGCCTATCTGAACCATGCCGTGATGACGGCTTTCCAGGATATGATTCCGGGAGACAGCTTTCCCTTGTATGTATTGTTTATAGATCTGGATCCTTCGCGCGTGGATATCAACGTACATCCCACCAAGCAGGAGATCAAATTCGAAGACGAAAAACTCGTCTATGCCTTTGTACAGGCCGCCGTAAAACATGCCCTCGCCCAGTTCAGCATTACGCCAAGCCTCGATTTTGATCTTGACCCCGCCATCCAGCAACTCGACGCCGTGGCCAAACCCTTTACGGAAGAGATCCGCAGCGGACTGGGTTCGTCCTCCCTGTTCCGCACATTCACCCAAAAAAACCAGGCACACCTGATTGAACCCTCCGGCAACAGTGATCTTGGTCACTGGTCGGCGACCCAGCAGGTGGTGAACCTCACCGGAATACAGGACAGCTATCCGCTGTTTCAGGACCATGGGCAAAGCAACTGGGTTCAGTTGCAGCTCACCTATATTATCTGTGAAACCAGCAATGGATTTCTGATCATCCACCAGCAGGCGGCGCACGAGAGAA
>CAZZYD010000051.1:0-16626 GCA_964658175.1 uncultured Puia sp.
CGGGATCCTGAAAGCGATCGACTCTGCGGGATTGCCGGTGGATTTTGTCACCGGTACCAGCATGGGGAGCATCATCGGCTCGCTCTATGCCGCCGGGTATACAGCCGATTCCATTGAAACCATCGCCCGCTCCATCGACTGGGACCTGATTCTCTCCAACCAATCCTCCCTGCGTAACATCATCATGGAAGAGAAGAGCGAGTACGGCAAATACGATGTGGAACTTCCCTGGGTGAACAACTGGTTTCGACTTTCAACGGGTGTGCTCGAAGGCCAGGAACTCTGGCTGAAATTTTCAGAACTGCTTTTTCCCGTCAGCCAGATCAAGGACTTTAATAAATTACCCATTCCCTTCCGCTGCATTGCCACCGACCTGTCCACCGGTGAAGCCGTGGTGCTAGACAGCGGCGAAGTGGTTTCTGCCGTCAGGGCCAGCATGGCGATCCCTTCCATTTTTACGGCAGTGGAATTCAACGGAAAGAAACTGGTAGACGGCGGCGTGGTCCGCAATTTCCCGGTGATCGACGTGAAAGATATGGGCGCCGAACTGGTGATCGGCAGCAATGTGGCGAGCGGATTGCGCGCCAGCGATAAAGTAACGACGGTGCTGCAGGTTCTGCTGCAGGTGGCTTTCTTCCGCGAAGCGGAGGATACGAAGAAGGAAGTGCCGCTTTGTGATATCTATGTGCAGATGCCGATCGAGAATTATTCAATGGGATCTTTTTCGAATGCAAAAGACATTCTCGACTATGGTGTGGCCGAAGGCAGGATGCTGTACCCCCGGCTGAAAAGAATGGCGGATTCACTCAACGCGATCTACGGTCCTCCCCCGCCGCGTAAAACCATCCTGCCCACCCTGTATAAAGTAAAAATCAGTGATGTGGAAGTGCGCGGCCTGAACCTTACCACCCGTGCATTCTTTCTTCATACCATGGGATTTGTCAAGAACCGATCCTATTCTCCCCAGGAATTATCCCGGATGGTGCGCCGCGCCAATGGCACCCGGTATTTTAACCGCATTGTCTATTCTTTGCAGCCACAGGCGGACGGAAGCAGCCATATTATTTTCGATGTCGGAGAAAACGCGCTGACCTTCGCAAAGATCGGCCTTCATTACGACCAGTTCAGCGGCATCGGCGCGATCCTCAACCTCACGAGCCGGGATTTATTCATTCCGAACTCCCGCAGCCTGGTAACGATCAATATCGGCGAGAGTTTCCGCGTGCGTGGAGAACACCTTCAATATATCGGGAAGAACCGGAATTTTTCCCTGGCGCTCTCCACCCAGTTTGACAATTTTGATGTCACTTCCTACAACCAGACAAAAGAAGCAGGCATATACAGCAATAATTATTTCGTACTCGATGGCCGGTTCGGATATGCCACCAACCGCAACCTGAGCCTGGGTTTCGGATCCCGTTTTGAATGGATCAAATACAATCCATCCATCACGTCGGCCCTCGCCGTGAAGGGCGATAATAATTTCTGGACTTCTTATGTGTATCTGCGCACCAATACGCTGGACCGGCCGGTATTTCCAAGGCGTGGTGTAAAACTGGATCTCGAGGGCGACTGGGTGTACCGTCAGCACCCCGATATCCAACTGCATTCTTCCACGCGTGACCAGGACACTGCCACAGCTTTCAATCCCTATCCCCGCATTCATTTCAATATGGACGGCTATGCGTCCATCAGCCAGAGGAATACCCTGCTGATGACCCTGCAATCAGGGATCAATTTCAGGTATAACAGTAATATCATGAATGAATTTTCCATCGGCGGACTCATCAATACCTTTCATAACCAGGTGATCTTTGCGGGCCTCCGCGAAGGTTCTTTCTATACACCCAGTTTTGCCGCCGCCCAGCTCGGTCTCCGTTACCAGCTTTTCAGCAATACATTCATTACCGGCCGGGCCAATGTGCTGTTCAATAATTTCGTCAGCAAAAGCATCTTCTTCAACAATCCTGATTTTTTGTCGGGATACTCCCTGTCGGCTTCGTATAATTTTGCCCTGGGCCCGCTGGAACTGAGCGCCATGTACTGTGACCAGTGGAAAAGAGTGATGGGTTACGTAAATATTGGTATTCCCTTTTAGATTATATTTGACAAACCTGCATCCGCAGCGCCGGTCGTTCTGACCGGACACATTTCTGACGTTTTACACCAGCCACCCGGCCTGCTTTTATACCTATACGCTGATTTATGAATAACGAAATGTTCCGCGATATCGATGACCTGAGCCTGCGCAATGTTTGCCAGCACCTGTCCAGGTTTGGCAGTTTCATTTATTTATGGAAAACGGTTCAGGACGGAAATCTCATTGCGGGAGAAGACGCCTACAAATTATTCGAACTCGATCCCGCGCCGGAAATATTTTCCGGGAGTGATCTGGAGAAAATGGTTCATCCGGAAGACCTGGACAAACTGCGCGATGCAGAAAAGGAGCTGCTCCTGGAAAAAGAACCCACGTCCCTTGAAATCCGTTTTTATTGCGGCAATGGCAGCAGGAAGACCGTGCGGCTGTCGATGGAGCTGATCAAGAACGGACCCGATCTGAAAATACTGATCATCCTGCTCGATATCACAGAACAGAAAAGGGCCGGTCTGATGCTGGACATTATGAACGAAGCGTTTTTTGACCTGAGTCTCGAACTGCTGTTCCGCCGGGTAAATATCCAGGCGGAAGCATTTTGGGACAAGCCCGCCCGGGAAATGATCGGTAAACATATCCTGGACGTTTTTCCGGAAATGGCCGAAACCCCTTTTTACGAGACGCTCAAAAGCATCAAAAACCAAACGGAAGCACAGCGGAAAGAGCTCATTTTTCCCTTAAGTGAACGTTGGGTAAGTGTTTCCCTTGCCTCCTATTCAGACGGTGTCATCGTTGTATTTCGGGATATCAGTCACCAGAAAAGCAGCGAACAGGCCTTGCTGAAACTCAACCAGTCGCTCCAGCATAAAAATGATCAGCTTTTCCACAAAAATGCCGAACTGAGTTCCTTCAGTTTTATCACCAGCAACGAACTCAAAGCGCCCATGCGCAAAATTTACACGTCATTCGAAATGATCCTCACACAGGAAGGATTTAAACTCTCCAATAATGCCAAGGCACATTTCAGAAGAATCCAGGCATCCCTCCAGAAGATGAGTCTGATCACGGACGACCTGGTCGCCTTTGCCCAGGTGGACAATATCGACGATGAACTCAGCGATACAGACCTCAACAATATCCTTCAGGAGGCAAAGGAGAAAATAGAAAAACAGGATACGAATGTATTTCAGCTGGAGAAGGATGTATTGCCCACCGTAAAAGGCTATCCCGAACTGCTCGTGCAGCTGTTTGCCCATCTGCTGAACAATGCGGTAAAATTTCAAAGCGGCGCGCGAACGCCGCAGCTGATCATCCGCTATGAGGTCGTTCAAAACCCTTCTGCCCTGGAATTTGCCAGCGGGTCTTTTCACCGCATCAGCCTGCAGGATGATGGCATCGGCTTCGAACCCGAACATGCAAAAAGCATTTTCAATTTATTTTTCAAGGCGCATGCGCCGCGGGAATTCAGGGGAACGGGGGTCGGACTGGCCATTTGCCGGAAGATCATGGAAAAACACCGCGGGTTTATCACGGCCGAAAGCAGCGCGGGCGGATCCGTTTTCCATTGCTTTTTTCCGTTTCATTAATTCCGTTATATTTGCCGCACGACAACAGCAGTCTTCCGCTGATTGTTTGGGCTATACACACCTGCACGATAGGGTCAGCATCTGACCAGCGTATTAACTTTTCACGACGGTTTTACCAATTGCGTTTTTCAACAAAAGAAAGCAGTGTTTTTTCATGTTTCTTGAGGACCAACCATGCATAAAAGAATTTTTTTATTAGATGATGATCAGGACGAACACGAAATTTTTCAATCAGCCTTGCGCAGGGTGAGTGAGGAATTGTCATTCACTTCCGCCAGCAGCTGGCAGGAAGCTCAGCAGAAGCTGGGTGAATCAACGCCTGACTATATTTTTCTCGACTTCAATATGCCCAAAACGAACGGCTTTCAATGCCTCGCCGAAATCCGGAAGCGCAGCGACACGCGCGATACGCCTGTTTACTTGTATTCTACCGGTATTACGGAAAAAGAGGGCAAGAAAGCGATCAGCGATGGCGCCAACGATGTGATCGTGAAGCCAGCCAGCTTTATTGATCTGTGCAAATTGCTGCGCAAGATCATTCGCTGAAAGATGCTCAGGCTTTTATTTTTGCATCAACGATCGAGAGGATTTCTTTTTCCATTTTATCCGTCAGCTCCCGCAGGTCACTGCCTTCCTGCAGCATTTTTCTGACTTCATCCAGGTATTCATATTCACCCGCATTGATGCGCACATTGAGAAAGGCTCCGTGGATGGCCGCCCTTGCACACAATACCCCTACGCCCGCATCGGAAACAGAATTCGGATTGCCGCTTTCGGCCATCGCCCGCAACATACCCAGCGAGGTGGCGGTGTGCTTCATCACCTGAAAGGGAACACGGATCGCCTGCAGCGTCGCAGATTCCAGCGCAGCTGTTCGGCTCAATTTTTCCTCGGCAGTTTGTTTGGGTAAGGCAAAGGCTTCCATGACACCCGTAAAGGCGGCTGTGTCTGCATCTACCATGGCCAGCAAGTCTTTTTTTAGCGCCTGTGCCTGGTCTGCCCAGTCACTGAAAAACTTCCACCGGGCATCCCAACCTTTTTTATGAGCGGACAGGTTTGCCACCATGCCGCCAAGGGCAACGGCCAGCGCGCCGACATAAGCCGCCACGGAACCGCCACCGGGCGCCGCCGATTCGCTGGCGGTCAGATCGGCAAAATCACTCAGCGAATGGCTGACGAGCCGACTTGCTTCTTTCCCTGCCAGCAGGTATTCTATAATCCGTTCCTCCGGCTTGAAAGGAGCCAGTTCATCCAGCCCCATCGTCAGGATCGCGATCCGGATAAGTTCCTTTTCAGAGACCCCTGTTGAACGTTGCTGTTTCTCCAGAAAATAACGCCCGGCATCCAGCATCGCCTGCAGCGGAATCAGGCCCACCAGTTCGCTCCCCGTCACCCGCATGCCACGGTCGGTGGCTTTTTTGCATACTTCATCGAATGCGATGTGCAGGGGCGTAACGGAGAGATTGGTGAGGTTCATGGAAATCTGCGCCACCCCATATTCTTCTATATACCAACCGATGGCTTTGACAGATTTCAATGTGCCGGGAACAGACACCGGCTTTCCGCTGCTGTCTTTTACAACCGGTCCGGATACAGGATCCCCTTCCCGCTTGACCCTGCCGGCCTCGCGTACGTCGAAAGCAACGCTGTTGGCGCGGCGCACCGAGGTGGTGTTGAGGTTGACATTGTAGGCCACCAGAAAATCCCGCGCGCCGATCACCGTGGCGCCGCGCCGGGCGTCAAAAAGCGCCGGACCGTAATCGGGTTTCCATTCCGGCTTTCTTATTTTTTCCGAAAACCCCTCATACTCACCCGCACGGATAACCGAAAGATTATTTCTCTTTGTATCGGGCTGCGCCGCTTCATATAAATATACCGGGATCTGCAATTCCTTACCCACCCTTTCGGCCAGTTTTTTTGCCCACACCACCGTCTCTTCCATGCTGATGCCGGCGACGGGGATCAGCGGACAAACATCGGTAGCGCCCATGCGCGGATGTTCACCCCGGTGACTACGCATGTCAATCAGTTCGCCGGCCTTCTGAATCCCCCGGAACGCGGCTTCAATCACCGCCTCGGGTGAACCTACAAATGTGACCACCGTCCGGTTCGTCGCCTTGCCCGGATCAACATTCAGCAGACGGATATTTTCAACTGATTCGATGGCATTGGTAATGGCAAGAATGATGTTTTGATCGCGGCCTTCGCTGAAGTTCGGAACGCACTCGATAATGGCGGGCATAGTGGCAATTTATGGCCACAATGTTAAGAAAGAAAAAAACAACGGGTAAAAATCATTCAGCTTCTGCCGGCTGTTTTCTCGGCCTTACAAAATCCAGTGGCCGTTTTTTGAAATAGCGCCAGAGGATACCGAGGAATTCGGGATAATCGCGCAGGTGCACGCCCCTTGATTTCACGGCAACGATAAAGGCGAGGGAAAAGCTGACGAGAAAATTAAAGAACCCGATGCCGCACACGCCAAGAAAAATAGTAAGCATATACGAGGGCCGGAGATTTTGAATACCCATTCCATATACACCGATGGCCGCATTGCCCGCAGAGATGGTGATATGCCGGATGTCGAAGGGAATGCCGAACAGATTGGATACAATGCCGGACATGCCCAGCATAAATCCCAGCGCGATATTGCCAATGATCGCGCCCGCATGCGCATCAATATAACGCGCCCGCTTCTCGAGCCTTTTTGGCGAAGACGTCAGTCGAAGCAACGGATGGGTTTTCAGCCGTTCCGCAATACGGCTGTATTGCATGGTGTTCTGTACATAGCCGGCAATGATGCCGCTGAGAAATAAAAAAAAGCCGGCAAAACAGGCATAGAGCCAGGCCGGACTATGCCAGGGATGCTGGTTCTCAAGCAATTTAAAAGCGGCTTCGCCGGAAGCGATCTTGTGGTGGGTGAGCAGGTCGTAACCCCAGGCCAGTAAATAGGTGCCCGGAAAAACGATGGCCAGATTTCCAATGAAGGAGGCGATCTGACTGCGTGATACCTTTGCCACCGTAAGGGCCAGGTTATAGAGATTCGGTTTATAGGTATTTCCCTTGGTGTCCAGTGAACTGGCGACCGCACTGGCAGTGAACGCGGGCTGCTTGGTGGCGAGGGTGGATCCGGTTTCCTCAATGATCAGAAATCCTGCGCTGTAATTTACACTGTACAGAAAGCCGTGCCAGAACAAAGGCATTTCAATGGCTGTGAGTAAATTTTTAATGACCGCAATAAAGGAGATGATCCCGCCTCCCTTCATGGCTGTCCACAGCATATGCCGGTATTCGCGGCGGGTGGTGGTGATATAGTGACTGCCCTTTGAGCTTTTGTTTTCGGCAATCTGGTAAGCCAGGTATCCGACGCACTGGGAAAGGAATTCGCGGATGCTGTTCTTCCTGTTTTCATTGCGCACCAGCATTTTAAAAAACGCAATGAAATTGCCCATATTGAACGACTGGTCGGCATCCAGTATGTCGGCGATGATCGTCATGCGCGCCAGCTTGTTGCTGAGTACGCCGAGGGTATAGGTTTGCTGCAGACTGGTTCCTTTGGAAAGATGATGCTGCCGGATATAGCCGACTGAAGTAGTGCAATGGATGAGCGTGTCGTGTAGCCGGATGGACATTTCTTTTACTTCTTCCGGATTTCCGTCGCCCGTAAGGAGTTTTTCGAGCGAATGAATATTATAATGCTGTTCCACGAAAGGGTTCATCGGCGTATCTGATGGCGGCAGAAAGGGCTGCACTTCTTTTTCCAATCCAAGCTGCGCCACCTGGAAGCCCAGCAGTTTCACGGACTGGATCAACTGGATCATGACGCGGCGGTCATCTACGTGAAACGACAAACCGATCTCTTCAAAAAACTGCGTCCACAATTCATGCGGAATGTCTTCGACCCACTGGTAATCACTGTGCCGGAAAAAAACGCGGTTGACGACATACAGAAAATCATTTTCCTTTTGCAGCGGTGGTAAAAGTTTATGCCGCAAACGTCCGAAAAATTCCTGCCAGAAACCGCCGGCCAGTGGAATGCCGCTTTCGGAGAGTGCAGGCGCCAGATCCGTGTTGATGAGTTGGGAGAATAAGGCATGCCGCAGGTTGGCGAGAAGCACCGGATGCTGCTGTAGTTCGAGAATGATCTGACTGAGGTTTTCAGCCGCATGGCGTTGGCCGCGGGAAGGTCTGATGGCGGAGAAGAATGACACCAGAAAATCCAGTCCTGCTTCTTTATCGCCGACCGACAACACAGACCGCTTCCGTGTCACCGATCCGATAAAATCGGGTGTATTTTTCTTTAAGGATTGGATCATCGGCATGTTGCGACAAGTATTATGCCGAATATACGCAGATCAGCGGACAAACGCGCCCTGTATCATCACCCGGTCGATATGGTCCGTTCCAAATGCATAGGGCAGAGAGGCCGGTGAAGAAATTTCCTTTGTCAGGATGAGGTTGGCCGATTTACCCACGGTGATGCTTCCCAGGGAATGCCCCAGTCCCATCGCGAAGGCGCCGTTGAGCGTGGCGGCGTTGATGGCTTCCTCGGGATACATCTTCAGTTGAATACAGGCCATTGATAACACAAGATTCATATTACCGCTCGGCGACGAGCCCGGGTTAAAATCAGATGCCAGCGCCACCGCGTTGCCGGCACGGATGAGCGCCCGCGCATCGGGCATCGCCATCCGTAAAAAAAATGCAGCGGTCGGCAACAAGGTGCACAGCCCCTTCCAGGCAGCGAGTTTTTCAATGTCTGCGGCAGTCAGCACCTCCAGGTGGTCCATAGAAACGGCAGCGGATGCGATCCCCGCTTCAATGCCACCGGAACTGCTCAGCTGGTTGATATGCAATTTTGGTTTCAATCCGTATTGTGCCGCTGCCAAACAAAGCCGGATCGTTTCATCGGGACTAAAGAAACCCCTCTCACAAAACACATCCATATAGTCCGCAAGTTTTTCGGATGCAATCACGGGTAGCATTTCTTCAATGATCAGTCGTATATATCCCTCATGATCTTCCCGGTAGGCAAGCGGATAGGTGTGCGCCGCCAGAAAACTTGCTTTGATACTGACGGAAGATTTTTCTTTCAGCCGCCGGATCACGCGCAGCATCTTCAATTCAGAAGCTACCGTTAATCCATAACCGCTTTTTATTTCGATGGCGCCGGTGCCAAGCATCGCAAGGGAAGTCAGGCGTTTCCAGGCTTCGTCAAACAACTGGTCTTCCGGCGTATCGGCGAGCACTGCGGCAGAATTAAGAATCCCGCCGCCACGCGCATTGATTTCGGCATAGGTCATTCCGCGGATCTTGTCTACAAATTCCGCTTCCCGGTTTCCGGCAAACACGAGGTGCGAATGGCTGTCGCACCAGGCGGGCATTAATATTTTTCCGGCGCAGTCGATGACGACGGCCGGAGGGGCAGGCACCGGATTTTCCATCGATCCATAGCCTGCGATCTGATGGTCTTCCACCAGCAGCCACGCATTGGTTAGCAGCGGAAGCGTGGCCATATCGGAACCATAGAGCACCGATGGACTGGTCCTCACGTTCAGCAACTGATGGATATTTGTAAACAGCGTGGCGCTCATGGCTTCGTTGGCATTTGTATTCTTGCTTGCTATAGTCCCAATCCAAAATGAGCGGCGGTTTCTTTTGCGGTATCATATCCAGCATCTGCATGCCGGATCACCCCGAGGCCCGGATCGTTCCGGAGCACGCGGGATATACGCAAGGCTGCCTCCGGCGTGCCGTCTGCCACGATCACCATACCCGCATGGATGCTGTACCCCATCCCTACCCCGCCGCCGTGGTGAAGACTCACCCAACTGGCACCACCGGCCGTATTGACCAGGGCGTTCAGGATCGGCCAGTCGGCCACCGCATCGCTGCCGTCCAGCATGGCTTCTGTTTCCCGGTTCGGACTCGCCACCGATCCCGTATCCAGGTGATCCCGACCAATCACGATCGGCGCCTTTACCTGACCGGTTCGGACGAGTTCATTGAAGGCGAGTCCCGCCTTTTCCCGCTCACCCTGTCCGAGCCAGCAGATACGCGCCGGCAAACCCTGGAACGCAATTTTTTCCTGCGCGAGTTTGAGCCAGCGCTGGAGTGAATCATTGTTCGGGAACAGTTGGGAGATCAGTTGATCCGTTACGGCAATGTCGGCGGGATCTCCGCTCAGCGCCGCCCATCGGAACGGACCTTTGCCTTCACAGAAAAGCGGCCTGATATAAGCCGGCACAAATCCGGGAAATCCGAATGCATTTTTCAGTCCTCTTTCCTGGGCGCGGGCACGGAGGTTGTTTCCATAGTCGAACGCGATGGCCCCACGGCTTTGCAATGCAAGGATGCATTCCACATGACGCACCATGGACCGGTATGCGAAATCGAGATACTCTTCGGGATGGCTTGTCCGCAATACCCTGGCCTGGGCTTCACTGATTTCGTGCGGCCAGTAACCGATCAGCGGATCATGTGCGGAGGTCTGGTCGGTGACGGTATCCGGGATGATATTTCGTTCCAGCAGTCTTTCCAACAGGGCAACCGCATTGCAGGGCACGCCGATCGACACAGCTTCTTTATTTTTTTTTGCTTCCAGCGCGCGATCGATGGCTTCGTCTATATCGTCCACGCGGAGATCAAGGTATTTTGTTTCGAGCCGTTTGGCGATCCGCCAGCCTTCCACTTCCGCAATCAACGCCACGCCCCCGTTCATGGTAATGGCCAGCGGCTGTGCGCCACCCATCCCGCCGAGACCGGCGGTAACATTCAGCGTTCCCTTCAGCGATCCGCCAAAATGTTTATCTGCTGCCGCGGCATAGGTTTCATACGTGCCCTGCACGATACCCTGCGAACCGATATAAATCCAGGATCCCGCCGTCATCTGGCCATACATCATGAGTCCCTTTTTTTCCAGCAGATCAAAATGTTCCCAGGTCGCCCATTTCGGTACGAGATGCGAGTTGGCCAGCAGCACCCTCGGCGCATCTGGATGCGTCTTCATCACTGCTACGGGTTTGCCACTTTGGATGAGCAATGTCTCGTCATTTTCCAGTCGTTTCAATACCGCAATAATCTGGTCAAGCGCTTCGAAACTCCGGGCAGCCTTGCCCCTGCCGCCATACACGATCAGGTCATCGGGCCGCTCGGCCACTTCCGGATCGAGGTTGTTGAGCAGCATGCGGAGCGCTGCCTCCTGGATCCATCCCTTACACTGGAGACTTGTACCGGTGGGCGTTTTATATTTGACGGGATCGTAGGCGAGCGGAATGGTTTGCATAATGCCTTGTTGAAACGATTATAAAATAAATGATTCATAGCCCTTGTTCAGGCGATGCCCTGTAAATGTATTTACGGTGCGCACAAAGGAAAAATCATGGATGATTGATTTGATCTGATTGATGTCGTGGGCGAAGATCCGGTCCTCATCCGCAAAGCGGACAAAATTCCGCACAAATTCATGGCTGTGTTCCAGCACGGCGCTGCTTTTCAATGGCCGTCGGAATTCGATGGCCTGGCAGGCGCTCATCAATTCGATCGACAAAATAAATTCAAGGTTGTCGAGTACCTGTGCCAGTTTTCTGCCGCTGATGCTGCCCATGCTTACATGATCTTCCTGTCCGAGTGAAGTCGGTATGCTGTCGGCGCTCGCCGGAAAACACAGTGTTTTATTTTCGGTCACGAGCGCTGCGGTCGTATACTGCGGAATCATGAAGCCGCTGTTCAGTCCCACGTTATTCATCAGCAATACCGGCAATCCCCATTTGCCTTCCAGCAACAGGTAGCAGCGCCTGTCGGAAATATTGCCGGCTTCAGCAGCGGCAACGCAGGCATAGTCAAGTGGAATGGCGAGTGGCTGGCCGTGAAAATTTCCGCCGCTGATGCTGTCGTCTGCTGCAAAGATGATCGGGTTATCCGTAACGGAATTCAGTTCGATCTCCGCGAGCTCTTTGAGGTGCAACCAGGCATTGCGGCTGGCGCCATGAACTTGCGGCATACAGCGGAGCGAATACGGATCCTGCACCCGGCCGCAATCAATATGACTCTGCATGATATCCGACTGACCCAGCATGGTACGCAGCCGCTGGGCCACCAGTTGATTTCCCTTAAATGGCCGGAGCGCATGGAGTCTTTCGTCGAATGGTGATTTGGTGCCGGTGAGCGCCTCAAGACTCATGGCGCCGATGATGTCCGCGGCTTCCAGGCAATAGTGCATCCGCTCGAGGTTGCTCACCGCAAAGGCCAGGATGAATTGCGTTCCGTTGATCAGCGCAAGCCCTTCCTTCGGCCCGAGCTGAAGCGGCGACAAACCATGTTCGGCCAATACCGTGGCAGCGGGTCTTTTTTCATTCCCCACCCAGATTTCTCCGAGTCCGATCAGCGGAAGAAAAAGATGTGCGAGCGGGGCAAGGTCTCCCGAGGCGCCCACAGAACCTTTCTCCGGAACGACGGGCAATATGTTTTCATCGATATGCCAGAGGATACGCCGCAGGGTTTCCGGATGAACGCCGGAAAAACCCCGCGCCAGCGCGTGCGCCTTGGTGATCAGCATCAATTTTGAAATGTCTTGCGGAACAGGTTCGCCCACCCCTACGCTATGACTCTGTAATATTTTATGCTGGAGCGTACGCGTATCGGCGGCCGAAATTTTTGTATTGGCGAGAATGCCAAATCCCGTGTTGATGCCATAAACGGTTTCCGTTCGGTGCACGATTTCCGCTACGTATCCCCGGCTGCGCTCGATCTGGTCAATCGCCTGTTCATTCAAAACCCCTTTTATCTCTCCATGAAGGATGCCCAGCGTAATTCGTGTGGTGAGGGAATCAATGCCATACTGAAAGGTTTTTACCATAGTGCGTATTCCCGGCTAAAATAAATCAAAAAGGCCATTCCCCCGGTTTTCTTACTTTCGCGACGGTTTGCTGGAACTGCCTGCAAACGGCTTATAAAACTGATCAGCGTATATGGCTACTTCGCTTGAAAAAATGATCCTACAGTCCCGGACCTATAATCTGTTGCGGTATTCTGCGCTGCCCGACTTTCTGATCGAAAAACTCTCCGGGGCCACGCGCAAAGCAAAAAACTATTACGGCAGTTTTCTGACGCGGCACGACACAAAACTCGTGTTTGATGTGGGCGCCAATAAAGGAAATAAAGTAAAAGCGCTGCTGGCGCTCGGATACCAAGTGATCGCCGTGGAACCTGAAAAAAATTCCCTCAAGACCCTGAAATACCGTTTTGCCAAAAACCCGGATGTTACGCTGGTGGAAAAAGGCCTCTCTGATGCGCCCGGTTCAGCACAGATTCACATCGCCGCGCCGAGATCGGGGTTCAATACCCTGAGCAATAAATGGGTGGACATCCTCGGGCGCTCTGAAGTAAACCGGTTCGAACAGAAGATAGAATACAGCGATGCGTATGATATTCCGCTGACGACCCTGGATCACCTGATCGCGGAATTCGGAATTCCCTATTTTATAAAAATCGACGTGGAAGGCTATGAAGTAAACGTATTGCATGGACTCCATGCGGCGCCGGATTTTCTCAGCTTCGAAACCAACCTGCCTGAATTTCTGGACGAAACCCTCGAATGTATCCGTCATCTCCAAACGGTCGCGGCCGGCGTCTGTTTCAATTATTCAGTGAACGACCAGCTCGAACTGAGTCAGTGGATCTCTCCCGACGCACTGGTTTCGCTGGTAGCCAACGGTGGCTTGCGCTATATGGAAATCATTGCGAGCCTGAAAGGCGGTCACAGCACTTTATAAAAATGCGGCCGGTTGCGGTAAATGCGGCGGGTATAGCCAAGCAGTATTTTCAGGTTGTGATAATATCCGCGGAAAGAAGACATCGAATAGACCGAATCCCGTCTGCTGAACAGCGCCGCGATCAGGTACAGTGGCAGTTCTGCCGTATAAAATACAAGGATCAGCAGGAACCACCCTTTCCCGAACTGTTTACGGATGCGCAGAAAATTGGAGAGCATGATCTGCAGGCCCTTTTTGTCTGACAGGTTGTGGTGCACTTTGGATGAAGTGCCGAAGGCGGCGTTCACCGTTTCTCCTTCGAGATGGACAGAATGGATCGTTCCAAAAATACAGAGCGCGCCGGTTTTCCGCAAACGACCACACCATTCCGCTTCTTCGGCGTACAGAAAAAAATCGGGGTCCAGCATACCTGCTTGCCGGATCGCTTCCTTTTTCACCATCAGGAAAGCGCCATTGATCCAGTCGACCCGGAGCAGGGCGCCCGTTTCCGTGGCGTGCGGCTTGGCGATGCCCGCCAGCCGGCCAAGTCCTTTTACCAGTTTACCCAGCAGCGGCAGGGGAAGCAGGTAATTCAGGCCGCCTTTCATATCAAACAGTCCGGATATCTGCGGACTTCCATCTTCATTCAATAACTGAATCCCCGCGGCAGCGAAGTCAGATGACAGCAATGCCTGGTGGCACTGATCGATCGCGTGTTCCAGGATCAGCGTGTCGGCATTCAGCAGCAGCACGGTATCGCCTTTGGCGGCGCGGATACCCGCGTTGTTGGCCCGCGCGAAACCGGCATTGTAATCCATGTCGATCCAGCGGACGACAGGAAATTTTCCGAGCACGACGGCACGGCTGTCATCCTTCGAATCGTTGTCCACGACGATCACTTCAAACCCGGCGGGATCGGTCTGGTCAAAAACCGTTTGCAGGCAGTTGAGCAGGAGGTCGCGGCTTTTGTAATGAACGATGATAATGGTCAGCAGGTTCAACGCGTTATTTTGGTGTAGTTACAAATATAATGAAGCAGCATACCTGTTTTTGAAATCACGCCCTGTTTGAGGAATCCGGCCGGCAAACGCTTCTGCCAGGTCATCATGGACAGGATCACAGCCGGAACAGGTCCCCGGTAACCGGCGTCCCGGATGGCTTCAGGTGAATCAATGCCCAGGTTTCGGAGCAGTCGCCACCAGGCATCGTAGAGCATGATATTTTTCAGCGCAGCCCAACCGATTTTCCCGAGCAGATAAAAATTCTCCGGAATCTCTACATACTTGTTTCCAAAGCAACTGGCCGTTACCTGGGCCTGGCTTAGTCCTACACATACCAGCACCTGGCGAATATATGCACTCCGGGTATCGGCGAGGAAGCGGATATAAAAATCAATGTCCACCAGCCATTTCAATTCCTGGTCATAATATAGTGCTTCCTTTTTACGGTGGATGATCACGCTCGGGGGGCCTACAATATTCCGGGAGATCAGGCTCACCGGATCCTGCTGCATTTTTTTGTACCGGAAGGCCGGAAGAAATATTTTTTGCCTGCGACCGGTATCCAGATACTGGTCTTCGTAGGCGCTGAAAATAAAATCTGCAGCCGGAGATGCGCGGATCATGTCGGCGTACGCCTGGAGGCTGCCGGGTCCGGCAAACCAATCGTCGTCGTGCATCAGCTTGATCCAGGAGCCGCGCGCCTGCCGGATGGCTTCATTCCAGTTTTCGGGCGTTCCAAGCGCCACTGGATTTTTGATAAAACGGATCGGCATTGATGTATTGAAGATTGCCACCAGATCGGCGACCGCGTTGTCCGGACTGTCGTCCGTAAGGATCACTTCAAAATCCCGGAAGGTCTGGGTCCTGATCGAATCCAGCAGTCTCTGAAGAAAATCAACCTGCTTATACGCAGGAACACAAATAGAAATGAGCGGACCTGGCTCCATCCGGCAAAATTAAACTTACTGTGGATAAATAGGAACCGTATTTAATAAAGCTTTAATAAAAGATAGCACGAATATTGAGGATAATTCGCCAACACTTCCGTTATGATCGTTCAGTTCAACAAAAACATACAGTTCACCAAACTGGTGAAGGCAGATGGCAGGCTCCGGGAATTCAATTTCAGGCGGGTCAATGGCCTGCATGAAGAGCAGTTTACCGTTGATGTCAGCGACGACCGGGGCAACCGGATCATGTTCAAGATGCACAAGGATGGAAATGACTGGGTGATTTTTTCAGAGAACCCGGTACCGGAGTGGGTTCGGCTCAATGAAAGCCGGTTCAACGAACTGATCGTGGAAGAACTGCGATTTGCCTGATGTGTTACCGCACATGGTCCGATTTACCACTACCATACTTCAGTTCGGTTCCAAAGGTGAAAAATCCGGCTGGACCTATATCCTCATTCCCATAGACCTTACTGAAAAACTTTCTCCGGGAAACAAAAAATCATTTCGGGTCAAAGGCAGACTGGACGAATACAAGATCGCCGGGGTGGCGCTGCTCCCGATGGGGGGTGGACAATTCATTCTTCCGCTGAATGCAGCCATGCGCAAAGCGATACACAAAGGAAAAGCTGCCATGCTGAACGTGCAATTGGAACCCGATCTGAAAAAACCGGTGGTCAACAAAGAACTGATCGCCTGCCTGAAAGACGTTGTTGCTGCCTACAAAAGATTTTCTGCGCTGCCGCCATCACACCAGTTGTATTATAGTAAATGGATTGAATCAGCAAGGACGGAACAGACCCGCACGAAAAGGATTGCCATGGCTGTGCGCGGACTCGAACAAGGGATGAGCTACGGCGAAATGTTGAGAATGAGTGGACAACTCTAAGCGCTGCTGTTTGGATTTTTCTAATTATAAATCAGTAAATTGTGTGAGGCCATCTGCAGATTTACATAACAACCTTTTTTGAAAACTTTAAATCCAACGAATTGACTGAGACGATCATCAACCTGGAAACAGTGAATCCCTTAGAATTTTTCGGCGTAAACAACGGTAAACTAGATATACTTAAAAAGAAATTTCCCCTGCTCAAAATCCTTTCCCGGGGAACTCAGATCAAATTAAGCGGTTCTCCCGAACAGGTGGGCACGGCCAAGGAAAAAATTGACCTCCTCCTGCAATACCTGGAGAAGAACGGTCATGTTACCGAAAATTATTTTGAACAGATCCTTGGTGGCGACGAT